>CAJBCQ010000100.1 GCA_903951595.1 uncultured Hyphomicrobiales bacterium
TCAAGCTTCGTAAAATCAGCATCACCTGCAGATTTTTCAAGAAGTGGTTCCATAACATCCAATAAGCGACGCGTGCTGACGGAGATGTCGTGACGCTCACGACCAACCTTATAGGCCGCTTGAACGTGCTGCTCGTAATGAGCTTCATCCCGGTGAAGCCGAATGATTGCTTCCACCGTTTCCGCAAGCGCGGACTCAGGTGGCAAGTTTTTATAAGGTTTTTCAAAGCATTCTGGCGGTAGCTTGATTTTTATGCCGCCATCTCCAGCCATTTCCGGCAGTCCCGCATGATCGGTTACAACGGCCGGAATACCATTCAGCATCGCTTCTGCAAGCACGCGAGGGCCGCTGTCCCACCAAAGGCTTGGGGCCAGAAGAACCCGCGCGCGGCCGTAAACAGGGCGCATATCGTCCGTGTGCGGCGTTAGCACGATATTGGACAATGGCTTTTTCACGCCCAGTTTAGCCGCAAAAGAGCGCACGTTTTCGTCCCAAGAACCGCGTGACTGAAGCACCTCAATGCGAATATCTGGCGCCTTTTCTTGCAGCATTCTAGCAAGCATGAAAACGATGCCAACGCCCTTGGATGCAGACGGATTCACGAAAAGCAGGTTTTTGCGTTCGTGGCTCTTGGCGATGAACTTTGCGGGGTCAATGAACTTGCCCACAGGCACCGGTGCCAAACCATTGCGGGAGCGATAAAGTTTTTCGGTTGCTTGGCTGTCTGTAATAATCAAATCAACGTCCCTGGCCCAGCGGGTTCCCTTATAGTTCTCGTTTGCGAGATAAAACATCGAGGGGATGCCGTATATCCTCGCCTCCGAAGCAATCATCAGGTCGGTGCTTGAGCCTCCATAAAAGAATAGCAGGTCAGGCTTTTCCGACTTTAACGTATTGAAATACTCGCTTAGCCAAGCCCCCTCCTCCTTACCCGTCATGTCTCGGCGCTTCACCGTGGAAGTTGCCAGCAAACGATGGGTGAGAGGGCCATCATTGACAGAAATGAACTGGCCCGCATTTGCATCCTTGACCAGCTTTCGCAGGCTGAGCGCACCTTCCATAGAGTCGAAATTGGTCGCACCCAAGACCTTCACTTCGTACCCCGATTGAACGAGTTGCAACAAAATTTGCCGCACCGACATCGACGCGCCGCTTGAAGTGTCGAGCAAGCAATAAGTATTCGCCCACAGAATGCGCTTTTTGCGGTTTTTCACGCTAGACCCTCCAACTGACCCGGGAACTGGTTGGCAAGCCAGTGATTGAGCTTCTCGTAGAACTCGAAGTCCTGAGCGTACCAACGCCTGAGATTGGTAATTGCTTTTGGTGACAATGGTGGCACATCAACATAGTTGTTCGCGTGCCTGCCAACTTTGCTTCTGTCGAACACCGGCGGGGATGGGATTGAGAGCAACCGAAACAAGAATTTCACATCGGACTCAAAATGCTCCTGCCGCACAATCATGAGTGGCACCCTGATGCGTAGGAAGTAGCCAGTCAGCAAGAACCAGTTCAACTGATCTTCAGCACAATGGAAAATCGATTTCATCGCGCAAAGCGCACGCAAACCCGAGTGTCCCGGCTCAAACAAAGCCTCGGCAAGATCATTTGCGTGCTCGAAATCGCCGAAAGCCTCTCGCTCAAACGCCGTCCATTCTCTGAGCATGCGAGGTTGGCCCTTGCGCTTGCGACTATAGAAACCGGAAACAAAACGGGTTTCCGGAGAGCGTATCGAGAAGAAAAAGTCATCATTGCCGGGAATGTTGAACAATTTCACGGAATGGGAATGCTTCTGAACGAAATACCTGCCGTCAGTATTTATCTGCTGGGCAATGGTGCCCATCTGGGTGCCTGCATTTTTGCTGATGTGCAGAAAATGTATATTTTTTGGATCCATGCGCCGCCCCTAGATAAGTCGGGGCCAAATAGAACCAATAACTAGTATTTTACAACTGTAATACTTAAGGTTGGCAGCGATTTATGGCTCCATGATCGTGTTTTTCACGCTATCCGAGCCCGCAAACACAACCAGAATCCGCACCGGCTGGTCGCCCGTATTCGTGCCCTCATGGCTGGTTTGGAAGGCTTCCAGAAAGGTGTCGCCCTTCTTAAAATAGCGGGTGACGCCGTTTCCGTAGTCTAAACTCACCTCACCTTCCAGGATCATGGCAAAAAGCGGTGCTTCGTGGCGGTGCCGGCCGGTTTTCTCGCCGGGCTGCATGGTGACAATGGCTGCGGTGATCTTCGCCTTGCCGGGGGGATAGGTAATGTCCTGCCCGATGGTGGTTTGGGAGGCTGAGAGCAAGACTTCCAGCGGCGGGTAGCCAGACTGAGCTACTCCAAAACTGACAGCCCCTGCAATAAAACAGGCAGTATAGATTAGCCCCCGGCGAATATTCATTAGCCCACCCTCAAGATCAAACCAAAACAACCTTCCCGCAATTCAGTATAATCAGCAAGCAAAACTGTTTGGCGACCCTGACTGCGCCATGCTTGCGATTCTGCCGCCCTGCCGCTAGATGAAGCCAATGTACCCACCAGCTCCCGTCCGGGGGCTGTTTTTGCGAGAGGATACGCCCATGGCCGCAGCGCCCATTCATGCCACTTTCAACGGCCCGATCATTATGATCGGCTTTGGCTCCATTGGCCGGGGCACCCTGCCCCTAATGCTGCGGCACATGAAACTCGACCGGAAGAAGTTCTTTGTGATCGATCCAGACCATTCCAACCGCGCGGTTGTGGACAAGGAAGGCCTGCAATTCATCCACAAGGCCATCACGAAGGAAAACTATGCCAAGGTGCTGAAACCCCTTTTGACGCAAGGGCCGGGTCAGGCACTCATCGTCAATCTGTCGGTGGATGTGTCGTCGGTTGACATCATGAAGCTGTCCATGGCGACAGGCTCGCTTTATATCGACACGGTGATCGAGCCGTGGCCGGGCTTTTATTACAACACCAAGAAAGACCCTGCAGCGCGCTCCAACTATATCATGCGCGAAGAATTGATGAAGCTGAAGGCCAAGAGCGGTGGTGCGTCTACAGCCGTCAGCTGCTGCGGGGCCAATCCCGGCATGGTTAGCTGGTTTGTGAAGCAGGCGTTGCTCGATATTGCGCGCGACACCGGCAAGAAAGTCACCGAGCCTAAGACGCGCGAAGGCTGGGGCAAGCTGATGAAGTCGCTGGGCGTCAAGGGCATCCATATCGCTGAGCGCGACACGCAGCGTTCCAAGAACCCCAAGCCGCGCGATGTGTTCGTGAACACTTGGTCGGTGGAAGGTTTTATCTCCGAAGGCTTGCAACCTGCCGAACTGGGCTGGGGCACGCATGAGAAGAAGCTGCCCGCTACCGGCCGCCGCCACACTTCCGGCTCCAAGGCCGCGATTTATCTGATGACGCCGGGTGCAGGCACCAAGGTGCGAAGCTGGGTGCCGGGTGTTGGCGCGCAGCATGGCTTCTTGGTCACGCATAATGAAGCCATTTCCATTGCCGATTATTTCACCGTGAAGGCTGGCAGCAAGGTCGCTTTCCGGCCCACCTGCCATTATGCCTATCACCCCAGCAATGATGCTGTGCTGTCCTTCCATGAAATGGCGGGGCGCCAATGGCAGCGGCTAGCCGACACGCATATTCTGACCGAAGATGAAATTGTCGATGGCGGTGATGAGTTGGGCGTGCTGCTCTATGGGCACAAGAAAAACGCCTATTGGTATGGGTCAAACCTCCAAATCGAGGAAGCGCGCAAGCTTGCGCCCTATCAGAACGCCACGGGGCTTCAGGTCACTTCATCCGTGCTCGCAGGCATCATCTGGGCCATTGAGAACCCCAAGGCTGGGATTGTGGAAACCGATGAAATGGATTTCCGCCGTTGCCTTGAAGTGCAACGCCCCTATCTTGGCAAGGTTTCCGGCACCTATACGGATTGGACGCCCTTGAAGGATCGCGGGCAGTTGTTCCCGGAAGTTCTGGACAAGAAAGATCCTTGGCAGTTTACCAACGTGCTCGTTTAAGCCCATCGTGACGAGTAAGGAAAACATCACGGCTGGCATCGGGTGGATGCTGGCCACCATGTTCTGTTTCGTGGCTCTGGATACGGCCATGAAATATGCGCTGGTGGATATGGGTTTTTCGTTGGTGCAGGTGGTGTGGGCGCGGTTTTTCTTCGCCACCATCATCGCCCTTGCCGCTATTGGCCCGCGCTTGGCGCAAGTGGCGGTGAGTGCGCGGCCGGGCATCCAGTTCACGCGCTCCATTTTGCTGATGGTCACGACCATACTGTTCAATATCGGCATCATGACAACGCCGCTGGCGACGGGCTTAACCATCATGTTCCTGTCGCCGTTTTTGGTGACGATCCTATCCATTCCGTTTCTGGGTGAGCGCGTTGGCCCGCGCCGTTGGGCGGGAATTGGCGTTGGATTTCTGGGCGCGCTCATCGTGGTGAAGCCAGAGCCGGGGCATATTGGTATCGGCGTGCTGTTCCTGCTCGCCTCTGCCCTCACAAACGCGACCTACCAGGTGGCAACCCGCAAGCTGCATGCGGCGGATGGGGCGATGACATCGTTTCTCTATACGGCGATGGCGGGGGCGGTTTTGTCGAGCCTCATCGTGCCTTGGCACTGGCAATCACCCGATCTGTTGGGCTGGGCCTTGCTGGTGTTCTGCGGGCTTGCAGGTGGTGTCGGCCATCTCTGCCTCATCCAATCCTTCCGCCGCGCCCCTGCTTCGGCGGTGGTGCCCTTCAGCTATTCATCACTGGTATGGGCGACGGGTTTCGGACTGGTGGTGTTTGGCGAGTGGCCGCCGATGACGACGTTTATTGGGGCTGGGATTATTATTGCCACTGGGTTGTATATCTTTCACCGCGAGCGGGCGGCGGCGAAGGTGGCGGGTTGATTCAATATCGGTCCGCGCGGTCCGGTAGCTTTTTGGCAAGAATACAAACTCCTGCCCCGGAAGCCAGTCATGGGCAACGAAGATGGATTTCGGACTGGGGATATCGAAGTCAGCGGTAAGGGACGCAGACTGTCCCATTTTCATTCTCACACGCTAGAGGTTTTCCCGAAGCCTCCACCAAGGCGGGAATGACATTGAGATTTAGGCCCCACCCTTCACCACCAGCACCATCGTGGCATGGGCAGCCTCAGACCCTGTGTTCACGATCTTATGCGCCCGGTCGCCGCGGTAGCGGAGGGCTTCGCCGGCCTTTACGCTGCGGGTTTCGCCCGCGACCGTTACTTCCAGCGTTCCGGCAATTACATAGAGATGCTCGATCGTGCCCAAAGGGTGTGGATCAGACTCCAGAACGCCGCTCACCTGCGCGCGGAAATCGTACCATTGGATCGTTTCCACCAGGTTCAGCGGGCCGATGATGGCCAGACGGCAAAGGCCGTCTTCGCTTTCCAAAATTGGCACCGCTGGGCGGGGTTGGTGTTCGATGAAGGGGCTGGAGGTGTCTTCCACCCGCAGCACTTCGTCAATCGTGGTGTCGAGCGCCTTGGACAGGCGATAGACGGTGCCCAAAGTGGGGTTGGTCTCGTTGCGCTCAATCTGGGAGATGATGGATTTGGCAACGCCCGATTGCTCGGAAAGCTCGCCCAGCGACATGTTGTAGGCTTTGCGTAGGCGTTGGATGGTTTTGCCGAGCGTGTCGGACATCTCACCCTCCGCGCCACCGGGGCTGCGGCGTCCACGATGCGTTGACATTGGGGTGTTCCTTATGTAGAACTGTTGTTCGATAAAACGAACAAGATGCTAATTCTTGATCCGAGTAAGCCCGCAAGCGTCTCAAAAAGCAAGCGGAAACTGCTTTTCAGAGAGAGTTGGCACCTGTTCCGCAACCCGAACCCACCGCTTGTAACTGTCAGGAATCCCATCATGAGGTATTTCCCCATGTTCCTTGATCTGAAAAACCGGAAGGCCCTTGTGGTCGGCGGGGGCGAGGAAGCCCTTCGCAAAGTGCGTCTTTTGCTGAAAACGCAGGCGCTGATTGAGGTTGTTGCCACCGAATTGCACCCTGAACTCACCGATATGTCGGTCTGGGGCAGCATTTATTGGCTGGGGCACGGGTTCCATGAAGATCAGCTAGACGGTGCCGCCCTGGTTTTTGTGGCTTCGGATGATGAAACCAACGAACGTGTTTCCGCCGCCGCGCGCGCGCGCTCCATTCCGGTGAATGTGGTGGACGAACCGGAACTTTCCACCGCCATCACGCCGGCTATTGTGGACCGCGACCCGCTGGTGATTGCCATTGGCTCGGAAGGTGCGGCCCCCATTTTGGCCCAAGGGGTGCGGGCACGGGTGGAATCCATGCTGCCGCCGCAGCTTGGCGCGTATGTGAAGCGCGCGGAATCCTTGCGTGAACGGGTGGCTGAGCATGTGCCTTTCGGCAACCGCCGCCGCGCCTTTTGGACGAAGTTTTTCTTTGGCCCGCTGAAAGACATTTTCATTTCCGGCAATGGCGATTTCAACGCTGAATTGGATAAGCTCATCGCCGATGAAGCCCACCCCGCCCAAGGCCGTGTGAGCCTTGTGGGTGCTGGCCCTGGTGATCCGGAATTGATGACGCTGAAAGCCCAGCGCAGGCTTCAGGAAGCTGATGTGATCGTTTATGACCGCCTCGTCGGCCCCGGTATCCTCGAATATGCCCGCCGCGATGCCACGCGCATTGCTGTTGGCAAAACGCCGCATCAGCCCTCGCCCAAGCAGGCGGATATCAACACCATTCTCATCCGCGAAGCCAAGGCGGGTAAGCTCGTCGTGCGGCTGAAAGGTGGCGATCCTTATGTGTTCGGGCGCGGTGGCGAGGAGCAAGCCGTGTTGGAAGCCGAAGGGATTGCGGTGGATGTGGTGCCGGGCATCACGGCGGCTCTGGGCTGTGCGGCCTCCATCGGCCTCACCGTCACCCATCGCGGCCAGAACCGTTCCTTCACGCTGCTCACCGGAGCGGGTGAGGATGGTGTGGTGGAGCATGATTGGGCCGCCCTCGCCCGCCCCGGCAATGCCTTTGCAATTTACATGGGCGTTGGCAATGCAGGCCATATTGCGGCGCGGTTGATCGAGGCGGGTATCGACACTGCCGTTCCGGTGACAGTGGTGGAGAATGGTACGCTGGCCAATGAGCGCAGCTTTGTAACCAGCATTGCACGGCTGGGCGAAGCGATGCTTGAAAACAATGTCGCTGGCCCCGCCATCATCTATATCGGTCTGGCCAAGGCTGCCGTCAGTGCCGACGTACTGAGCTTTCCAGGCCGCGCAAATGAGCTGCAAAGGGCTGCATCATGAGTGAAAAAGGGCAGGTTTTAACCGCCAATCGGTTGCGCGATGGTGAGGTGGTTTTTCTCACCCGTGCTGGCACTTGGAGCGAGAATATCGACGAGGCCGCTTTGGCTATCGAAAAGGAAGCCGCTGCGGGCCTTGAAGCGCAAGGCGCAAAGGCCGTGGCCGCTACTTTGGTGACGGGTGCCTATCTTTTCGACGCCGAACGCAAGGATGGCCATGTGCGTGCATTGCACATCCGCGAGCGCATCCGCACGCTGGGGCCAACGGTACGAATGGATTTGGGCAAGCAGGCTGAAGGCACGGCCGGCGCATTCGCCGCTTTGGATTGAGGATTTCGCATGTATCGCTATGACGAGTTTGACCATCGTTTTGTCGCCGAGCGCGTGAGCCAGTTCCGCGATCAAGCCGCACGCCGCCTATCTGGTGAGTTGACGGAAGAAGAATTCCGCCCGCTTCGCCTGATGAACGGCCTGTATCTCCAGCTGCACGCCTATATGCTGCGCGTGGCCATTCCCTATGGCACGTTGAACGGTAAGCAGATGGATCGATTGGCCTATATCGCTGAAAAATATGATCGCGGTTACGGCCATTTCACCACGCGCCAGAACATTCAATATAACTGGATCAAGCTGGAAGACACCGCCGAAATACTTGAGAAATTGGCCGAAGTGGAGATGCACGCCATCCAGACTTCTGGCAATTGCATCCGCAATGTGACGACCGACCAGTGGGCGGGTGCGGCGGCTGATGAATTGGCCGATCCGCGCCCCGTTGGCGAATTGCTGCGCCAGTGGTCTAGCCTGCATCCAGAATTCTCGTATTTGCCGCGCAAGTTCAAGATTGCCGTCACGGGCTCACCGCATGATCGCGCCGCCGTGCGCGTGCATGATATTGGCCTTCGTATGCATCTGAACGATAAGGGCGAACGTGGCTGGGAAGTGATCGTTGGCGGTGGTTTGGGCCGCACGCCCTTTGTGGGTGTGACGGTGCGAGATTTCCTGCCAGAAGCGGAATTGCGGGCTTATCTCGAAGCCATTATGCGCGTTTATAATCTGTATGGCCGGCGCGACAACAAGTACAAGGCGCGCGTCAAAATTCTGGTGCATGAGCTGGGCAAAGAAGAATTCCAGCGGCAGGTGGAAGCCGAATATGCCCGCAAGCCTGCCACGAATGTCGAGTTGGATGTGGCCGAACTTCAGCGCATCGAGACCTATTTTGCTGCACCAGCCTATGAAGAATTGCCGAAATTCTCCACCGGGTTCGAAAACGCTCGCATTCAGGACAAGGAATTTGCCCAGTGGGTGAAGGTGAATGTGGCCCATCACAAGCAGCAGGGCTATGCGATCGTGAATATTTCGCTGAAACCCGAAGGCGGTATTCCGGGCGACGCAACGGCTGAACAAATGCGCGTTGTGGCCGATCTTGGACGGCGTTTTTCCTTCGATGAAATCCGCGTCAGCCATGCCCAAAACCTTGTTTTGCCGCATGTGAAGCGTGATGATCTTTACACTGTCTACATTGCGCTGAAGGCCCACAATCTTGCCAGTGGAAACATTGGCCTTGCCGGTGACATCATCGCCTGCCCCGGCCTTGATTATTGCGCGCTCGCCACCGCCCGTTCCATCCCGATTGCCCAAGGCATTTCGCGCCGGTTTGCGGATGTGAAGCGGCAGGAGGAAATTGGGCCGCTCAAGATCAATATATCCGGCTGCATCAATGCCTGCGGCCATCACCATGTTGGTCACATTGGCATTCTCGGCCTCGATAAGAAGGGCGAGGAGTATTACCAGATCACGCTCGGCGGCTCGTCGTCGGATGACGCGGCCATCGGCTCCATTTTGGGGCCGGGCTTTGCGGCGGATGAAGTGGCTGATGCCATCGAGAAAATTCTCGATACCTATCTGGGCCTTCGCACCGGGCCGGAGGAAACTTTCCTGCTTGCCTATCGCCGCGTGGGTGAAAAGCCATTCAAGGAGGCGCTTTATGCCAATCATTAAAGACGGCGCTTTCGCACCCGATCCTTGGGTGGCGATTACCGATGATCAGCCCATTCCAGCGACAGGCGACATCTGGGTTTCCTTGGCGCGGCTGGATAGCGACTGGGGAACACTTTGCTCGCATGCAGGTGAGCTTGGCGTTGAGGTGCCGAACACGACGAAGGCGGAGAAGCTGAAGCCCTATCTGGGCAAGTTGTCGCTCATCCTTTTGCCCTTCCCCGCCTATACCGATGGCCGGGCCTATTCGCTGGCGCGTTTATTGCGCGAGGAAGGCTATATCCATGATCTGCGCGCGCGCGGCAATGTGTTGCCGGATCAGCTTCAGTTCATGAAGCAAGTGGGGTTCACCAGTTTTGAGGTGACGGACCGTTTTCCGGCTGAGGTTTGGACCAAGGCCGCCCAGCATATCAGCGCGGTTTATCAGGAAGGCTATACCGAGCCACATGCCGCTCGCACCGCCATCTGGGAGGCACGGCGCGCACGCTCATGACCGAGAACGATCTGCTGGAGTCCTATGCGGGGCTTGAGGGAGCTGATTTGCTCCGTCCGCTATTGAGAGACTTCCGGGGCCAGATTGCTGTTGTTTCTTCCTTCGGCGCAGAATCCGCCGTGCTTTTGCACATGGTCAGCGAAATTGACCGCGCGGTTCCGGTGATCTTCCTCGACACGGGCAAGCTATTTGCCGAAACGCTTGAATATCGCGACGAACTGGTTTGTCAGCTTGGCCTTACGGATGTTCGCAGCGTCGTGCCCTGTGCCATTGCCTTGCGGCGGGAAGATGCGGATGGGCTGTTGCATAAGACCAGCACGGATTTATGCTGTGATCTGCGAAAAACGCGACCGCTGGCGGCAGCGTTGCAAGGATTCTCGGCGGTGATTTCTGGCCGCAAACGCTTTCATGGCGGTGAGCGGCAGAATTTGCAGGCAGTGAGCCTTGCCGATGAGCGGCTGAAGGCAGAGCCTTTGGCCTCCTTTAGCGGTCTCGACATCGCCAATTACATGCACAGCCATGATCTGCCCCCGCACCCGCTGGTGGAGGCAGGCTACCGCTCCATCGGCTGCGCGCCCTGCACATCCAAAGGCGGCACGCTGGAAGACCCGCGCGCGGGGCGCTGGGCGGGGCAGGAAAAGACCGAATGTGGCATCCATTGGACCGCAGATGGCCGCGTGGTGCGGATTTCTGCGGCGCAGGGCGCACTTTCATCTACGGGGTGTTAACTGGGTTCCCGCTTTCGCGGGAATGCCAGCAAAAAAATAACCTTGTCATTCCCGCGCACGCGGGAACCCAACTTTCTTAGCGCGCCAGCGCGGCCTTCAAATCATCCATCAAATCCTCCACATCCTCCAAACCAACCGACAAACGGCACATGCCGTCCGTAATCCCCATCATGGCGCGGGCTTCCGGGCCGATGTTGCGGTGGGTGGTGGTGGCGGGGTGGGTGATGAGGCTTTTGGCGTCGCCGAGATTGTTGGAGATGTCGATGATC
The DNA here is from genome assembly GCA_903951595.1 of uncultured Hyphomicrobiales bacterium. Classification (GTDB taxonomy): domain Bacteria; phylum Pseudomonadota; class Alphaproteobacteria; order Rhizobiales; family Aestuariivirgaceae; genus CABJBCQ01. Next base: position 10,760 of record CAJBCQ010000100.1, read on the forward strand.
TCCAGCTTCTTGAGCATGCGGAAGGCATCGGCCTTGCCGCCTTTCAGTTCAAAAGTGATCATCGTGCCACCGGCACTCATTTGCTTGCGGCAGAGGGCGGTTTGCGGGTGGCTATCGAGGAACGGGTAAAGCACGCGCTTCACACCTGCATTTTCCTCCAGCATTTGCGCCACGCGCAAGGCAGAGGCCGACTGGGCGTTGACGCGCAGTTTCATCGTCTCCAGGCCCTTCAGCAGCACCCACGCATTGAAGGGGGAAAGTGAGGGGCCGGTATGGCGCAGGAAGGGCTTCAGTTCCTCTTCCTTGAACTGTTCGGTGGACATGATGGCGCCGCCCAAAACGCGGCCCTGCCCATCCATGTGCTTGGTGCCGGAATAGACGATCACATCGGCACCCATTGTCAGCGGCTTTTGCAGAACGGGGGTGGCGAAGATGTTATCGACCACCACGCGGGCACCCGCCTTGTGGGCGATTTCGGCCACGGCGGCGATGTCGATGGCTTCCAGCATGGGATTGGAGGGTGTTTCGATAAACACGCATTTGGTGCCGGGCGTGATGGCCTCGCGCCAAGCATCCAGATTGCTGCCATCCACCAAGGTGGTTTTCACGCCAAAGCGCGGCAGGATGTTGGTGAGAACCTGAAAGCAGGAGCCGAACAGCGCGCGGGCGGAAACGATGTGATCGCCCGCCTTCACCTGGCAGGCCAGCGCGCCCCAAACGGAGGCCATGCCGGATGCCGTGCCATAGCAGGATTCCGAGCCTTCCAGCAGGCGCAGGCGTTCTTCGAACATGGAGACGGTGGGGTTGCCATAGCGGGCATAGACATAGCCGTCATCCTCGCCAGAGAAGCGGCGTTCGGCCGTTTCGGCGTCTGGGTAGACGAAGCCAGAATTGAGATACATGGCTTCGGAGGTTTCGCCATGATGGGAACGCTCGGTGCCGCCGCGGACTAGCCGGGTGGCATCGCCCCATAGGGCGGGGTTCGACAAGTCTCTGTTCTTGGTCATGATCTCAGCTTTGCACCCAAGGAAGGCCAGCGGCCTTCCATCCGCCCACGCTGCCACGATGACCATCCGCGTCGCGGTCGCCTTCGAAGCCTTGGGCCACGTTGTAACAATTGGGGAAACCGGCCGCCGTCAGCGCGGATGCGGCTGAAGCCGAGCGGGCACCGGAACGGCAAATGCAGAGGATTTCTGCATCCTTGGACACACCCGCCTTTTCTACGGCCTCAGCGAAATTCGCGTTCACATCCATGCTGGGATAAACCTGCCAGGAACAGCGCAAGAGCCGCTCCACGGAAGGCACGCCCACAAAGGCCCATTCGGGCTGGGTTCGCACATCCAACAGCACAGCGGATGGATTTGCCTTGAGGCGCTCAAAAGCCTCGGCGGGGAGAATATCGCCTTTATACATAGAAACGAGCCTTGTTCCTCAAAACGAACAACCGTTCTACAGGCTAAATCAAGGGGCCTTTCATTGCAAAGTTTTTGTGGTTGACCCTGCGGCCTCGTCTTGGAAGCTGCCCCCGCTGCGCGGCGGTGCCGCCAGCCCCCGCCCATAGGGTTCGCGCAAGCGCCGAAGGTTGAGTTTTTTGCACCCCTGCCCTCACCCGCTTCACCGCATGACAAGGCGATTAGGGATGGGCTAGGCTGTTCGGTGACACAGATTCACCCATCAAGGAAGCCTGCCCCATGACCAAGAAATTGCCCCAGCGCGCGGATGTTGTGATCATTGGCGGCGGGGTGGTGGGAACGTCCATCGCCTATCACCTCACCAAGCTTGGCATCACCAATACGGTGCTTTTGGAGCGCAAGCAGTTGACCAGTGGCACGACTTGGCACGCCGCAGGGCTGGTGGGTCAGCTGCGGGCTAACCGCAATATGACGGAGCTTGCCAAATATACGACCGAACTGTTCGAAGGGCTGGAGAAGGAAACCGGCCAAGCGACCGGTTTCAAGCAAAATGGCTCCATCTCCATCGCGCTTTCCGATGGGCGCATGGAAGAGCTGATGCGCGGGGCTTCGATGGCCAAGAATTTCGGGTTGGAAGTCAACGTCATCACGAAAGCCGACATTGCCGAACGCTTGCCGCATTACAATATGGAAGGTGTGAAGGGTGGCGTGTTCCTGCCCAAGGATGGCCAGGTGAACCCCATTGACGTGACACAGGCCATGGCCGCTGGTGCCCGCAAGGGTGGCGCGCAGATTTTCGAAAATACCAAGGTCACGCGCATCATCGTGGAAAATGGCAAGGCGGTGGGGGTGGAGACACCCGAAGGCACCATCCATGCCGACAAGGTGGTGGTGGCGGCGGGCATGTGGTCGCGCACCCTTGGGCGTTCGATTGGGGTGAATATTCCGCTGCATGCGGCGGAGCATTTCTACATCGTGACAGAACCTGTGGAGGGCCTGCCGCGCAACATGCCTATCGTGCGCGTGCCGGATGAATGCACTTATTACAAGGAAGATGCGGGCAAGCTGCTGGTTGGGGCGTTTGAGCCTATCGCCAAACCGTGGGCCACGCATGGCATTGCGGAGGATCATTCCTTCGAAACACTGCCGGAGGACATGGATCATTTCGAACCGATCCTGAATTCCGCCGTGAACCGCGTGCCCCTTCTCGAAACTGCTGGCATTGCGCTGTTCTTCAACGGGCCGGAAAGCTTTACGCCGGATGACCGCTATTATCTAGGTGAAGCACCGGAGGTGAAGGATTTGTATGTGGCCGCAGGCTTCAACTCCATCGGCATCCAATCATCCGGTGGTGTAGGCTTGGTGCTTTCCAAGTGGATCAAGAACGGCCATCCGCCGATGGACATGAATGGCGTGGATATTCGCCGCATCCATCCGTTCCAATCGGTGCGCGAATATGTGCATGATCGCACAGTGGAAAGCTTGGGCCTGCTTTATGCGATGCATTGGCCCTATCGGCAGGCCGAAACCGCGCGCGGCACCCGCCGTTCCCCGCTTTATCAGCATCTGAAAGATTTGGGCGCGGTTTATGGCGAAGTGAATGGCTGGGAACGGCCCAACTGGTATGCGCGCGATGGTGTGAAGCCGCAGTATGAATATAGCTATGGTCGCCAGAATTGGTGGCCCTGTGCGGAAGCTGAAGCCAAGGCGCTGATGAATGATTGCGTGTTCTTCGATCAATCTTCCTTTGCGAAATATATGGTGCAGGGCAAAGATGCCTGCGCGGTGTTGAACCGTATTTCCGCCAATGATGTAGATGTGGAGCCGGGCCGGATCGTCTATACGCAGTGGCTCAATGAGCGCGGCGGCATCGAGGCGGATTTGACGGTGACGCGGTTGGCGAAGGATCAGTTCATGGTCGTCACCGGATCCGTGCCGCAGACGCGCGACATGGCTTGGTTGAAGCGGCATACGCCGGAAGGCGCGCATGCCATCGCCACCGACATAACCTCGGGCCTGCCGATGATTGCCGTGATGGGGCCAAAATCGCGCGCGCTGTTGGAGAAGCTTTCGGGCGAGGATTTGTCGAATGAGGCCTTCCCGTTTGGCCGTTCGAAGGAAATCGAAATTGGCTATGCGCGCATCCGCGCTTCGCGCATCACTTATGTGGGTGAATTGGGTTGGGAGCTTTACATTCCGGCGGAATTTACCGCGCATGTGTTTGAGCGGCTGTGGGCGGCGGGCAAGGAATTTGGCCTCACCCCCGCTGGCATGCACACCATGAATAACTGCCGCACGGAAAAAGCCTATCGCCATTGGGGCCATGATATTTCGGATGAGGAAACGCCCGTGGAAGCCGGTTTGGGCTTTGCGGTGGCGTGGAACAAGGCGGGTGGCTTTATTGGCCGTGAGGCGCTTCTGAAGCAGAAGGAACGCCCCTTCCAGCCCAAGCGCATGATCGTGCTGGCGTTGGAGGATAATTCAGCTTCCGCCCCGATGATGTATCACGAAGAACCGATCTATCGCGACGGTGTGATTGTGGGCTCCACCACCTCGGGTGCCTGGGGCCACCGCGTGAATGCCAGCATCGGCATGGGCTATGTGAACAATCCTGAAGGTGTAACCGCCGAATGGCTGGCTTCCGGCAAGTGGGAGATTGAGCTGGCGTGGAAGAAATATCCCGCGCGCGTGCAGTTACAGCCGCTTTATGATCCGAAGGGGGAGCGGATTAAGGCGTGACGCCATAAGCGGTGCCGATGTCCCTTGCGCCGTGCAAGACACGCTCTATGCGGATTTCGGCATCGTTCAGAGAATAGAAGACGACGTACTGGCCAAATGGGACCGAGCGAATGGTTTCACCGAGTTCGGGGCGGGCGATGCCGCCACGGGGTGCATTCCGCAGGTTGACGCAACGGGCTTCGAGCCCCTCAACCCATCTCGCTGCGGCTGATGGATTCTCAGCTGCGATAAAGTCGCCGATCTTGGTTAGGTCGTGCAACGCCCGTGGAGAGAACCGGACATTTACTTGGCCCGGTCACCATATCTCAACTTCAATTCGCCGAGCACTTCATCCACCGGTATGCCCGCTCCACTGCGCGCGCCCTCCTCAACGGCTTCTCTCAACCCCTGAAGCTTGGCGGCCTGAAATTCCTCGCGCTCCTGTAGCAGACGCAACCCATCGCGCATGACTTCGCTGGCGGTTGAATAGCGTCCGCTTTCAACCAGACTTTTCACGAAGTTTTCGAAATGACTGCCCAGTGTGTAGCTTGATGCCATTGTGGTCGCCTCTCTAGGATCGCCAAAAGTATCATTTTATGATACATCTGACAAGCTGCACGACAAAAGCAAAAAGCGGCCCGCTTAGGCCGCTTTCGGTTTCGTTCTGCGCTTTGGCTTACTTGCCGAGCAGAAATCCATAGGCATGGAAGGTAGGCAGGCGCTTGGCGGCCTTGGTGGGCTTTGGTTTACGGGCTTCAGACTTCACATCCGATGTGAAGGAAGGCGTGTAAACGTCTTTATATGCTTCGAAAATCCAGTTCATAGCTAGCTCCAGTTCTTGTTGGGCTGAATATGCTGGAACTTATGTTGCGTTGCAAACGGCCTTTTCCTATAGTGCCTGCAACAAAAAGTATCAGGATCATGGCCCGCAGACTTCCCTCCCTCAACGCGCTCCGCGCCTTTGAAACCGCTGCCCGGCATGAAAGCTTCAGCGCGGCGGCTGAGGAATTGTTCGTCACCCATGCCGCCGTTAGCCGCCATGTGCGCGATTTGGAGGAGTGGCTAGGGGCGGACCTATTCACCCGCACGCCGCGCGGCCTCACCCTAACGGAAGCGGGCGAACGCTTTGGCCGCCGCCTCACGCCGATGTTCGATGAAATGGCGGATGCCACGCGCGAAGTGGTGGCGCAGGGCAAACTGAAAAGCCTTGTGGTGACGGTGGAGCCGGCCATTGCCTCGCGCTGGCTGGTGGGGCGTTTGGGGCGGTTTGCGGAGGCGCACCCGGATATTGAGCTTTCCATCAACCCGGAAAACCGCATTGTCGATATGCGCTCCGGCGAGGCGGATGTGGGCATCCGCTATGGCACCGGGCCTTGGGAAGATGCTGAGGCGATGAAGCTTTCTGGGGTGGAGGTTTTCCCCGTGTGCAGTCCGAAATTGCTGGAAGGGCGCGCGGGGTTGAAGCCTGCGGATCTGGCCGACTTCACGCTGCTACATGAGGAGCGCAAGCAGTTCTGGACGGATTGGCTGACCGCCTGCGGCGTTACAGGAGTTGATGATTGGCGCGGCATCGTGTTCCAGAACCACCTGGCCATCGAGGCCGCCGAAGCGGGCCAAGGTTTCGCGCTGGCCGACCCCATTCTGGCCACCGATGCCATTTTGGAAAACTGGCTCGTGCGGCCCTTTTCGACTGACATCAAGGATCACGGCAGCTATTGGCTGGTGCGCGGGCGCGGGGCGCGGGAAACTTCTCCCATGCGTGCTTTCCGCGAATGGCTGATCAGTGAAATGGCCGAAACCAACCGGCGCTTTGCCGCCATCAAATCCGGGAAAACGAAAGCATGAGCAAGCCGCATCCTTTAAGCCACTTACGCGCGGAAATTGATGCGCTGGATGCGGAATTGGTGAAGCTGCTGGCGCGGCGCGCGCGCGTGGTGGAACGGGTGGCGGCGGTGAAAGCGGCGGAAGCCCTGCCCGCGCTTATTCCTGAGCGGGTTGAGGAAGTGGTGGCGCGGGTGAAGGCTTTGGCGGCGGCGGAGGGTGTTGATCCGGCATTGGCGGAGGCGGTTTGGCGGGCGATGATCGGGTGGTTTGTGGCGTTTGAGGAGAAGAAGTTAGCTGGGTTCCCGCTTTCGCGGGAATGACGGCACTTTTACCGTCGTCGCCCTACCTCTAACCCCGTCTCCCTCGGGCTTGACCCGAGGGTCCTTTTTATTTGAACGCCCCAGTGCGCTCAAACATTGCGGAAGCAAGCGAAGGAGAAAAGGATCCTCGGGTCAAGCCCGAGGAAGACGCGCTAACGGGGCGGGGGTAATCACCACCACTTATCCGCCCTTGCCGTAAACCCGGCATCCTGCTCCATCACATGGGCCACGCGGAAAAGCGTTTCCTCATCAAACGGCTTGCCGATCAACTGAAGCCCCAGCGGCAGGCCATCGGCTGACAAACCAGCCGGAACCGCGATGCCGGGCAGGCCTGCCATGTTCACCGTCACCGTGAAAATGTCGTTCAGATACATCTGCACAGGATCGGTGATCTCACCGGGGGCGAAGGCGGGGCTGGGGGTGGCGGGGGTGAGGATCACATCCACCTTCTTCCACGCCTCGTCAAAATCGCGCTTGATGAGGGTGCGGATCTTTTGGGCCTTCACGTAATAAGCATCATAATAACCCGCCGAAAGCACATAGGTGCCGATCATGATGCGGCGCTTTACTTCGCGGCCGAAGCCTTCGGCGCGGGAGTTTTCGTATAGGCTTGTAATGTCGTCACCATCCACCCGCAGGCCGTAGCGCACGCCGTCATAGCGGGCGAGGTTCGAGGAGGCTTCGGCGGGTGCCACGATGTAATAAGCCGGCAGCGCATATTTGGTGTGCGGCAGAGACACTTCCACCACTTCCGCGCCGCGCTTTTTCAGCCATTCGGCACCTTGGTCCCACAACCGCGAAATCTCAGCCGAAATGCCATCCGGGCGATATTCTTTCGGTATGCCAACGCGCAAGCCGCGAATGTCTCCCGTCAACGCCTTTTCGTAATCCGGCACGGGGATGTCTACACTGGTCGTGTCCTTGGCATCCACACTCGCCATGCTTTTGAGCAAAATGGCGGCATCGCGCACATCACGCGCAATGGGGCCAGCTTGATCGAGCGAGGAAGCAAAGGCGATTACGCCCCAGCGCGAGCAGCGGCCATAGGTTGGCTTGATGCCAACCGTGCCAGTAAAGGCGGCGGGCTGGCGGATGGAGCCGCCGGTATCGGTGGCGGTGGCACCGGCGCATAATTCAGCGGCAACAGCGGCGGCAGAACCGCCCGATGAGCCACCGGGAACGAGGGCGGCGTTGGAACCTTTGCGCCGCCACGGGTTGATGACATTGCCATAATAGCTCGTCTCATTGGACGAACCCATGGCGAATTCATCCATGTTGAGCTTGCCGAGCATCACCGCGCCATCGCGGTACAGGTTCGCGGTGACGGTGGATTCATAAGGCGGTTTGAAACCGTCCAGCACATGACTGCAAGCCTGCGTATGCACGCCCTTGGTGGCGAACAAATCCTTGATCCCGAGTGGAATGCCTTCCAAGGCACCTGCTTCGCCCTTCGCAAGGCGAGCGTCAGAGGCTTTCGCCATGTCGCGCGCCTGTTCGGGTGTTTCCACCACATAGGCGTTGAGCGGGCGAGCCTTTTCCATGTTGCTCAAATAGGCGTTGGTTAGCTCCGTGGCGGAGGCTTTTTTGGAAGCCAGCGCATCGCGGGCTTCAGCGATGGTGAGACGGGTGAGTTCGGTCATTCCACCACCTTCGGAACCATGAAGAAATTGTCGTCAGACTTGGGGGCGTTGGCGGTGACGAGGCCGGGAATCGCGCCATCCGTCACCACGTCATCGCGCATCTTCATTTTCATGGCGACGACGGAGGTGAGCGGCTCCACATTGTCGGTATTTACCTCGCCCAGCATCTCAATCCACTGGAGAATGGCGTTCAATTCGCTTTCAAGGCGCGGCAATTCTTCCTCGCCTACCCTGATGCGGGCCAGGCGCGCAATGCGGCGCACGGTGTTCTGATCGACGGACATGAGGCAAAGCACCCTTATGGAGACGCGCCGTTGATAACAGAGCAACCCAAGGGGTGCAAATGCCAGTTCAGAGGTGCTAATCCTCTGCCCCATGACAAAACCAATTCACATCATCGGCGGCGGGCTGGCGGGCTCGGAAGCGGCTTGGGCGGCGGCTTCGGCGGGGGTTCGCGTGATCTTGCATGAAATGCGGCCCACGGTTCAGACCGACGCGCATAAAACGCACGGGCTGGCGGAACTCGTCTGCTCCAATTCCTTCCGCTCGGACGATCATATCAGCAATGCGGTTGGCGTATTGCATGAGGAAATGCGGCGGGCAGGCTCGCTCATCATGGCGGCGGCGGAAGCGCATAAATTACCCGCTGGCGGGGCTTTGGCCGTGGACCGGGATGGGTTTTCGGCCCATGTGACGGCCCAGTTGGAGGCGCATCCGCTCATCACCATCGAGCGTGGCGAGGTGGCAGGCTTGCCGCCTGCCGAATGGGACAATGTGATCATCGCCACCGGCCCCCTCACCTCGCCTGCCTTGGCTGAAGCCGTGCGCGGGCTCACGGGCGAGCAGGATTTGGCGTTTTTTGACGCGATTGCGCCCGTTATTCACCGCGAAAGCATTGATATGGACATCGCCTGGTTCCAATCGCGTTACGACAAGGTGGGTCCGGGCGGAAATGGTAAGGATTACATCAACTTGCCGATGGACAAGGCGCAA
>CAJBCQ010000101.1 GCA_903951595.1 uncultured Hyphomicrobiales bacterium
GCCCGCCTCCATCTCGGATTCGGTGCTGGCGAGGAAGAAGCCGTCAGGCACGATGCAGGCTGCCGAGTGATATTGGGGAACATGAGAAAAATGACAAAACTCAAAACACTCGCCGCCGCTGTCGCCCTGACCCTTCTGGCAGGCACCCCGGCTTTAGCTTCCGGAACACAGCTTGACGCCAAGGGCATCAGCTATTCCTTCGAAGGCGTATTCGGCAAATTCGACCGCGCCCAGCTCCAGCGCGGCTACAAGGTCTACAAGGAAGTCTGTGCAGCCTGCCATTCGGCCCGCTTCATGTATTTCCGTAACCTGGGTGAACCGGGTGGGCCGGAATTCTCGGCCGAAGAAGTCAAGGCGATTGCCGCCAGCTTCGAAGTGCAGGATGGCCCGAACGCCGATGGCGAAATGTTCATGCGCCCCGGCTTGGCCTCAGACCACTTCCCCTCGCCCTATCCCAACGAGCAGGCATCGCGCGCGGCCAATGGCGGGGCTTACCCGCCCGATCTGTCGCTCATCACCAAGAACCGCGAAGGCTGGAGAGGCACTTTCAACCAGCTTTGGAACGGCATTGGCGGTCCGCAATATGTCTACTCCGTGCTGACCGGCTATGAAACCGAACCAGCCGAACTGGCGGCCGAAAAGCCTGAAGGCAAGTACTTCAACCCCTACTTCGCCAATGGCCACTGGATCGGCATGGCCCCGCCGCTGTCGGATGATCAGGTGACCTTCGATGACGGCTCACCCTCAACGGTCGATGCCATGGCCCGCGACGTATCAGCCTTCCTCGCTTGGACGGCCGAACCCAAAATGGAAGAACGCAAGCGCACAGGCTTCCAGGTCATGATCTTCCTGCTGGTGTTCTCGGTGCTGCTGTATCTGACCAAAAATAAGATCTGGCGGAACGTGGAACACTAAGGCTTAAGCTGATGTGAATAAGAAAGGCCCGGAGCGATCCGGGCCTTTTTTGTTGAAATAACGCAAGATATCCGGTTTCCCGCTTCCGGCGGACACCCTCATCCGCCCGCCCCCACGAACCCTTCCTTGAACCCAGCCCCCCATGCGGCCATATTGGCCCCATGAACCGCTGGACCCGCCTATTCACTTTCTTGGCCCTCCTCACCATCGCCGCTGCCGTCTGGCAGTTTTGGCCTTATGCGGCTCCGGTTCCCGTCCAGCAGGCCGCAGGCTCAGCGCGTGAAATTCCTGTGGTGCTGGCTAGCGTCCAATCCACCACCGTGCCGCTAAGCTACCCCGCCACCGGCACCGTGGAGGCCATATCCTCCATCCCCTTGCGCGCCCGCGTGGATGGGGAGGTGACGGCTGTTCATGTGCCCGATGGTGCCCGCGTGAAAGCAGGCGACCCCATTCTCGACATCGACCCGCGCGCCGCGGACGCTGAAATCGCAGGCCAGCGCGCCCTCGTGGAGCGCGACAAGGCCGCACTGGCAAAGGCTGAGCGCGATCTCATGCGCGCTGAAGCCCTCACCCAAAGCAATGTGATCACCAAAGTCTCGCGCCTTGACACTGCAACCATGCGCGCGCTGGCCAAAGCCGCCCTTGGTGCCAATCAGGCCAAGCTTGACCAGCTCGAAACCACCCGCGCTGATTATACCCTACGCGCCCCCGCCGATGGCCGCATCGGCAAGCTCAACGCCCGCCCCGGCACTTGGCTCAAATCCAGCGACAGCTTCATCGCAACGCTCATCAGCTTTGACCCCGTCTATGTCGCCGTGGGCGTGCCACAAAACCTCATCGCCGACACCGCCGAAGCCGCCGCCGCCAAAACCGCGCGTTTTGAAGTCACAGTGCCGGGCCGTAACGAAGTGCTGACCGGCCCCGTCACCGTCATCGAAAATACCGCCAACCCCGATACGGGCCTCATCACCGTGCGCGCCGAAATCCAAAATCCCGGCCCGCGCCTATGGCCCGGCCAGATCACCGATGTGCGCCTCGTGCTGTCCGAACAGCAAAACGCCATCGTGATCCCCAATGAAGCGGTGCAAACCGCACAAGACGGCACCTATGTCTATGTCGCAGCCGATGGCGTGGCCAATAAACGCCCCATCAAGATTGCCCGCACATCGGCTGGATTTTCCATTGTGGCCGAAGGCCTGAAAGCCGGTGAGCAAGTGGTGACGGATGGCCAGCTTCAACTGACCGACAAAGCCCGCATCACCGCCAAACCGCAAGCCGGGAGCTGATGAGCCCATGAATCTGGCCGAAATCTCCATCCGGCGGCCGGTCATGACGACCCTCATCATGCTGTCGCTGCTGGTGCTGGGCATTGGCGGCTACCGCCTGCTACCCGTGGCGGCCCTGCCGCGTGTGGATTTTCCCACCATTCAGGTGAATGCCAGCTTGGCCGGTGCCAGCCCCGAAAGCATGGCCTCATCTGTGGCTGGCCCCTTGGAGCGCCAGTTCTCCACCATTTCCGGCATCTCGTCGATGACATCGCAATCGACGCAAGGCTCAACCTCCATCACGCTGCAATTTGATCTTGAACGCGATATCGATGCGGCGGCATTGGATGTGCAATCCGCCCTCTCCATCGCCCAGCGCCGCCTGCCTTCGGAGATGACGACAGCACCTAGTTTCCGCAAGGTAAATCCAGCCGATTCCCCCGTGGTGTTTATGGCGCTCTCCTCCGCCTCCCTGCCGCTGACCCAAGTGGATGATTACGCCCAGAACATTATCGCCCCACAAATCTCGCAGCTTCCCGGTGTGGCCCAAGTGCAGGTTTACGGCTCGCAGAAACGCGCCATCCGCATTGATGTGGACCCGCGCGCTGCCGCAGGCCGGGGAGTGACGCTGAGCGACCTTCGCAATGCCATTGCCAGCGCCAACAATAATGCGCCTGTCGGCAATATTTCAGGCACCCAACGCAACATCACCATCGACGCGCCAAGCCAGCTTTTGGATGTGGAAAGCTATCGCACCCTGGCGGTTGCCTTCCGCAATGGCCAAGCCATCCGCTTGGGCGATGTCGCCCTTGTGCGTGAGGGCGCGCAGAATGAAAACACCGCAAGCTGGCTCAATGAAAATCGCGCCATCATTCTGGCCGTGCAGCGCCAACCGGATGCCAACACGGTCGAAGTGGTCGATTCCATCCGCGACAGGCTCCACACATTCCGCGCGCAAATCCCCGCTTCTGTGTCGCTGGACATCACCAATGACCGCTCACAATCCATCCGCCACGCCGTTGCCGATGTGCAGTTCACCTTGGCCCTCGCCATCCTGCTCGTCATTCTCGTGATCTATCTATTCCTCAAATCCCTCCGCACTACCCTCATTCCCGCCCTCGCTTTGCCCATCTCCATCATCGGCACTTTCGCGGTGATGGCGGGCCTTGGCTATTCCATCAACAATATGACCCTACTCGCCCTCACCCTTTGCGTGGGCTTTGTGGTGGATGACGCCATCGTGATGCTCGAAAACATCGTGCGCTATGTGGAAAAGGGCCAAACGCCCTTCGCTGCCGCCTTGCAAGGTGCGCGCGAAATTTCTTTCACCATCGTCTCTATGACCATCTCACTGGTGGCCGTGTTCATTCCCGTGCTTTTCATGGGCGGCATTGTGGGCCGGGTGTTCCGCGAATTTGCGGTGACAATCAGCGTAGCCATCCTCATTTCAGGCCTCGTGTCACTAACCCTCACCCCCATGCTCGCCGCCCGCTTGGCCGCCAAGCCCCAACAGGAAAAACGCCCCAACGCGCTGATCCGCGCCTTTGACCGTTTTTATGACGGCATGTATGCCGGCTATGAGTTGAGTCTCGATTGGGTGATCAAGCATCGTGGGCTGATGCTGGGCGTTACCCTGTTCACCTTCTACGCTGCCGTTCATCTTTACATCGCAGCCCCCAAGGGCTTCTTCCCCTCCGAAGACACAGGCTTCCTCACCGCCTCCACCGAAACCCTCCCTGAAACGGGCTTTGCGGTAATGGCTAAAAAGCAGACACAGATCGCCGCCATCGTGCGCCAAGACCCAGCGGTGGATTATGTGCTTTCCACCGCAGGCGGCGGCGGCTTTACCAACACCAATTCTGGCCGCCTTTTCATTGCGCTGAAACCCGCCAGTGAACGCCCCTCCGCCGATGAAGTGATCAAGCGCCTGCGCCGCGCCACAGCTGATGTGCCCGGCATCAAGTCCTTCTTCTCCAGTGTGCAAAATCTCCAGATCGGCGGCCGCTCCAGCAAAGCCGATTTGCAGTTCACCTTGCAGAGTGCCGATTTTGCCACCCTCACCAACATCATCCCGGGCTTTGTGGAAAAGCTTTCCAAGCGCCCCGAATTGCGCGATGTGACCACCGATCTTGAACTTGCCAACCCGCAGCTTGTGGTGGAGATCGATAAGGAACGCGCCGGAATTCTGGGCCTCGACACGGCGGATGTGCGCGCCCTTCTTTATGATGCTTTCGGCACAAGGCAAGTGTCAACGATCTATACCCCCGCCACCGATTACGCCGTCATCATGGGCCTTGCCCCGCAGTTTTTGGATGATGCCGAAGCCCTCTCCTTCCTCTCGCTCAAATCCCGCGAAGGCCATGCCGTGCCGCTTTCAGCGGTTGTGAAGGTTTCCCGCAATGCAGGCCCCTTGGCGGTGAACCACCAAAGCCAACAACCCGCCGTCACCATCGCCTTCAACGCCGCTCCCGGCATTGCCCTTTCAGACGCGGTGGCCGCCGTGAATGAGCAAGCTGCAAGTGCGGGATTGCCCGATAGTGTCACCTATGGCTTTGCTGGAACCGCGCAAGCTTTCACCAGTGGGCTGGCAGGCCAAGGCCTGCTCATTCTGGCAGCCATACTCACCATCTACATCGTGCTTGGCATCTTGTATGAAAGCTTCCTGCATCCGCTCACCATCCTGTCGGGCTTGCCATCGGCAGGCATTGGCGCGCTGATTTCCTTGCAGCTATTCGGCATGGACCTATCCGTCATCGCCATCATCGGCATCGTGCTGCTGGTGGGCATTGTGAAAAAGAACGGCATCATGATGGTGGATTTTGCCGTCACGCGGCTGGAGGACGGCGCGGACGCCCTGAGTGCCATCCGCGAAGCCTGCCTTTTGCGCTTCCGCCCCATCATGATGACCACCTTCGCCGCCATCTTCGGCGCCCTGCCCATCGCTTGGGGCTTAGGTGCCGGGGCTGAACTGCGCCAGCCGTTGGGTGTAGCAATTGTGGGCGGATTGCTGGTGAGCCAACTGCTCACACTTTATATCACGCCTGTGATTTTCCTGTGGCTGGAGCGGTTGCGGCGGCGTCAGCCGTCAAGCCGCATGGACCGGACAAGATCCTCATCCAGCTGAATGCCAAGCCCCGGCCCCTGCGGCATGTCCGCAAAGCCCTGCGTATGCCAAACGGGCCGATCCACAATGTCCTTCTGCGCCGGTCCATAAACGGGCTGTAGCTCCAGAAGCCGGCAAGCCGGTGAAGACCAGCTCAGGGCCAAGCTGGCCGCGCCCACAATCGCCGTCGAGAAATTATGGGCATTCGCCTGCCGCCGATGCTGCACGCAAAGCTCAGCTGCCTTGCGGAAACCCGTGATGCCTTCCACGCGCCCCGGATCAAGCCCCACCACATCCACCGTGCCCGTTGCCAGAATGCGCCCCACACCGCGCGCATTCCACTCGCGTTCGCCATAGGCGATGCGGATGCCGGTTGCCGCCCGCAGCGCGCTATAGCCTTCCGGATCATCATGGCCCAGCGGTTCCTCCAGCCAGGCGACACCCAGTTCTTCAAAAGCCCGCGCCCGATCGATGGCCGTGGCAATATCCCAGAAGTTCTTCACCCCAAGATCAACCATCAGGCTCTTGCCCGGCCCCATGGCGGCAATAACCTTGCTGGCAAATTCAATGTCGCGGCTGCGCTCAAAACCCAGATGTGCATTCCCAGCCTTGCCAAAACCCACCTTGGCCCCATGCAAGCCGGTCGCGGTATGCATGGCGATCTCTTCGGCCATCGCATCAATGCTCTCTTTCGTGCCATGCAGGCTCGCAATGGCGGGCAGCTTTTCATGCACCGGACCCCCGAGCAAATCGAGCACACGGGCACCCAAAATCTTGCCCTTGAGATCCCACAGCGCAATGTCGATCCCCGATATGGCCATCGAAGCAAGCCCCGCCCCGGTGCCATACCACCAGCTATGTTCCTTGAGCTTCAGCCAGATCGCCTCATTTTGCAGCGCATCCGCCCCCACCACCAATGCGCCAAGCCCTTCCACCAGCTTGGCGGCCGCCAATGTCGCCTCGGGAAAATAGGTGCAACATTCGCCC
>CAJBCQ010000102.1 GCA_903951595.1 uncultured Hyphomicrobiales bacterium
GAAAAGGTCATTCCGCTATTCATCACCAATCTGCTGCAAGGCCGCAAGGTGCCGCTTTATGGTGATGGCCTGAATGTGCGCGATTGGCTGCATGTGCTGGATCATTGCGAGGCCATTATCGCGGTGGCTGAGCGCGGGCGAGCAGGCGAGGTTTACAATATTGGGGGCGACAATGAATGCTCCAATCTTGACCTCACCCATATGCTGATCGACGCGCTGGGCGCAGACACCTCACGCATTGACTGGGTAGCGGATCGGTTGGGCCATGATCGGCGCTATGCGATTGATTCTTCCAAGCTGCAAAATGAGCTTGGTTGGAAACCCACCCGCTCGCAATGGCCACAAGCCTTAGTTGAGACGGTGAATTGGTACAAAGCAAATGAAACTTGGTGGCAGCGTGTGAAAAGCGGTGATTACCGCGAGACACAGCATCGTATGATCGCGGAGGCATCTTGAGCATGGCTAGTTTGATCGGACAACGACCCCAGCTTTTGCAACAGCGCGCGTCTGTTGGACCACGCAAACCCATGCTCTGGCCTTTTACCCAACGCATACTTGCGGCGGCGGCTCTGACGGTCTCCTTGCCTGTCTTTGCGGTGCTTTATCCGCTGGTGCGTCTGACATCACCTGGGCCTTTTCTTTATCGCCAGCAGCGTCCGGGCCTTGAAGGCAAGCCTTTTACCGCTTGGAAAATCCGCACCATGCGGCTTGATTCCGACATAGATCCCAAGGCTGCGCGCAGTGTGCGTGGGGATGATCCGCGTGTCACGCGCGTGGGCCGCATCTTGCGCGATTTCAAGCTGGATGAATTGCCGCAATTGTGGAGTGTTGTGCGCGGTGACATGGCGCTTGTGGGGCCGCGGCCCATTGCGATGAGTTTCCAGCAAGAGCTTGAGAACAAGATCCCCGGATTTTCAGCACGCCTGAGCGTGAAACCCGGCATCACCAGCCTGCCGCAAGTGTGCATTCTAGAAAGCCAAGCCCAGGAGCGCGTGGTGGCGGATTGGCGCCAGCGGTTCGAAGCTGAACGCCACTATATCCAAAACAAGAGCGCATCTTACGATATGATCGTGTTGGCGATGACCGTGCTTTATATTCTTCGCAAAATCGGACGCGCGATGCCACCCCAGATGATAGGCGTGGCGAGCTTTGCCCTCACGCTGAGTTGCGCTCTTATGCTCGCAGGCTGTTCGGACAGCAGCATGGATAAGACCGGTTTCAAGCAAACCGGTGATGTGATGACGCGCTCGATCGGGCCAGCCGGTGGCACCACGCCAGAAACGCCCGGTGTGAAGGTGAAAACCGTGAGTGTGCAGCCGGCCTCCAGCAAGGCACCCGAGCAGGCTTACCGTATCGGCCCGGGCGATGTGCTACGCATCAATGTGTTTGGCGAGCCAGGCATGGACAGCATTTTGGCTACGGTTGATTCAGATGGCAGCATCCAGCTTCCTGTCATCGAAGAATTGAACGTACGCGGGCTAACAGCATCACAATTGCAAAAGAAGTTGAAAGAAGCCTATGGACAGGAATTCGTCAATCCGTGGACCGTGGTGAGTGTTGAAAGCTATGGCAGCAAACCGCTTTATTTGCTGGGTGAGTTCAACAGTCCGGGCATTGTTTATATGCGTGGCCCAACCAATGTGCTTACCGCTTTGGGTCTCGGCAGGGGTGCCGGAGACGCCTCTTATCTGAAAGGCGCGCGGATTATCCGCAAGAAGGAAGTTCTGCCGGTCGATGTGAATGCGGTGCTCAAAGAGGGCGCGCTGGACCAGACTGTTTGGTTGCAGGCCGAGGACACGCTGTTCATTCCTTCAGCCAATGATTTGAAGGCCTTCGTGTTGGGGCAAGTTAATTCGCCCGGGGCTGTGCCTCTTGGAGCGGATCGGATGACACTTGCGCGGGCCTTGACGCTTGCAGGTGGTCCCAGCAGGCCCAATGCTAGGCTTTCGGAAGTTCGCGTGATCCGCACGCTTTCGCCTGTGAAGGGTGAGCTTATTCTGGTCGATGCCAGTCGTATTTTTGATGGCAAAATGCCTGATTTTCCGCTCCAGGCGGATGACATTGTCTATGTCGGCCAGGAATCCTTCAGCGACTGGAATGATTTTGTGTCCGTGATCGCGCCCACGGTGGCGGTGGCGGGTGCTGTGTTCTCACCTTTCCTCTCCTTTGACACTTTAACGGCGGCCCCGTGATCTTTGTCTGACTTGTTTGTCTTGTGTGTTCTGCGTTGGAGTGTGTGATGCGTATTTCTGTTTTGGGTGCGGGTGCCGTGGGCATTTCCACCGCGGCAAGGCTTGCGGTTCTGGGTCATGATGTCATCGTGATCGACAAGGATGCGCGGCGCGTGGCGAGCCTGTGCAACGGGCGATTGCCCTTTTATGAACCCGGCCTTGAGGGGCTTCTCACAGCCGCCGCGCTTGCAGGCCAGATTGAATTTGGCGTCGATGCAGCCATCGGCCTGAAACAGGCTCAAGCCTGCTTCATCGCGGTGAGCACACCGGAAAAGCGTGGCGAGCCTTGCCTTGTTCATGTGCGGCATGCGGCGCAAGAAGCCGCACATTTCGCGCCGGGTGAGTGCCTGCTTCTGGTGCGCTCATCCCTGATGGTGGGCACCACTGATGAATTGGCGAAGCTACATCAGCGCGTTTTCGTGGCGCATCCCGAGCTTGCAACACGCGGAAGCTTGGCGCGAAAGCCGCAGCGTTTACTGGCGGGAACGCAGCAAGCTGGCACGCGGCAGATGATTGCCGAAATATATGGGGGGCTTCTGGATGAGGGGGCGGACCTTTCCTTCTGCCCGCCGCATGAGGCCGAATTGCGTAGCTTTGCCGATTTCCGGCGCGCGCAGAGAGTTGAGGCTGAGGTTTTCGCGCGCACAGCGTGAAACTTGATACGCATCAAGGCTGTTGGCCTTCATGGCTGCTCTACTGCAGCTGGAAGGGACAGGATGATGCGGGGATATTTTGCGGTTTTGTGGGTTTTGTGGCTTGGCGGTGCGGCACCTGCGGCAGAAATGGCCACGCCGGAAGCGTCGGCTGGTGGGCTTGAGCATCAGCTGGGGGCGGCGGATTTTCGCATCTATTGCGCCACCTGCCACGGCATTGATGGCAAGGGCCAAGGCCCCGTTGCCGAATTCATGGTGTTGCCACCGCGTGATCTCACGCAGCTTGCCAAACGAGCGGGCGGCAAGTTTCCTGCCGATCTCATCGCGCGGGTGATTGACGGACGCGCCGAGGTGCAGGCGCATGGGCCGCGTGATATGCCTGTTTGGGGCGATTATTTTGCGGCAGAAAAACCAAGTGCGAGCCAGACCCTGAAAGAGGCCGATGCGCGCGCACGCATCCTTGCGCTTGTCGCCTATCTTGGCTCCATTCAAGCCCAGTGAACCTTCAGGCGAGCCGGTAAAAACGCGCGGCCGTGCCGCCGAAAATGGCAGGGGCATCGGCGTGCGGAATGAGGGAACGAGCGGTGGCGAGCCAGTTGTCATAGCTGCCTGCCAATTCCAACACCGGCCAGTCTGAACCCCACATCAGGCGGTTGGGCCCGAAGATTTTCAGCAGATGTGCCACATAAGGCGCAAGGCTTTGCGGGGTCCAATCGGTGCCTGCTTCATTGGCAAGGCCGGAAAGCTTGCAGTAAACTGACGTTGTTTCGGCAATGCTAGCGATGGCCTTGGCCCATTGATCAAACTCGCCATTGCGGATGACCGGTTTCATGCCGTGGTCGATGACAGCGCGCATCTTGGGATAGCGGGTGAATATTTCGTGGAAGCGGGGCAGATGCACGGGAAAGCCTAGCGCATCGAAGGTAAGGTCATGCGCGATGATGGCTTCATAGGCCCATTGCACCTGTTCGCGCAGCATCCAGTCAGGATCGGGAATGTCTTGGATCATGGGGCGCACGCCGGCAAATTTCGGGTGCTTGGCGAAGCGTTGCAGATGCTTGAGATGGGATTTGTCTTCGAAATTGATCCAGCCCACGACCTTGCCGATCCATTCGGTCGCGTCGGCAAGGCCCAGCATATATTCGGTCTCCTCCACGCTTTCGGCCGCCTGCACCAGCACGGTGCGGGTGATGGCATGCTTTTTCAGCGTCGGTTCCAAATGGCGCGGCAGGATATCGCGGGTGATGGCGGCAACGGCTTGATTGCCGTGCATCCAATGATAATCACCGCGAGAGGGTGACCAGAAATGCTGGTGCGCATCCACAAGCATCATGGGCGGATGATGCCTTTCTTGAGGATGATATTGCCGTAAAGGCGCCTTTCACCCGTGCTGACAATCGCAAAGGCTGCGTTGACGCGCTTGTAGAAGGCAAAGCGTTCCAGCGATTTCAGTTTCACATCCGGCTCATGGCGCAAGATGATCGATTGGAATTCTTCCATCACGGGTTCGAGTTGATCAGGGTTGCCGACGACCTGCATGCGGATGGCGGGGTCTGGTACAAATTCATCCAGCGGCAGCACGGAGAGAACCGCTTCGAGAATGCGTGTCGCCGTGTGCCCGTGGGCGCGGATGATTTCAGGCCCGGCACTTTCGGCCGGATAGTTGCCATCCACAATGGCGATTTCATCACCATGGCCCATGGCGCGTAGGGTTCCGAGAAGTTCAGGGCCAAGAATGGGATCGAGATTTTTCAGCATGGGGTTTTTCCTTTAAGCCGGAATGGGCGCATCTTCGCGCAATAGGCCTTCGGCCATGAGTTCCTGCCAGAGGGCTTGCGGCACTCGTGCGGTAAGGTTGGCGACATTGCGTTTGACTTCATCTGGGCTTTG
This sequence comes from uncultured Hyphomicrobiales bacterium, assembly GCA_903951595.1. Lineage (GTDB taxonomy): Bacteria > Pseudomonadota > Alphaproteobacteria > Rhizobiales > Aestuariivirgaceae > CABJBCQ01. The sequence goes on from CAJBCQ010000102.1 coordinate 4,775, forward strand.
CGCGCCGGGGATGACGGAAACCACTGCCGGGTGCACGAGTGGGAAACGCAATGCGGCTTCCGCCAGGCCCACACCATGTTTGGCGCAGACATTTTCAATGCGCGCCACACGTTCGAGGATTGACTGGGGTGCGGGGTCGTAATTGTAATAAGCACCCGGCTTGGGGCCGGTTGCCAGAATGCCGGAATTGTAAGGCCCGCCCAAAGCAATGCCGATGCCGCGCTTTTCGCAGATGGGCAGAAAGCTGGACAGGGCTTCCTGTTCGAGAAGCGTGTAGCGACCGGCCAGCAGGAAGATGTCGAAATCGCCGCGCTCGGTGAGCATCTGGCAGACTTCCCATTCATTCACGCCTGCGCCAATGGCTTTGATGACGCCCTGATCGCGCAAAGAAATGAGCGCCTTGTAGCCACCGGACATGAGTTCATCGACGCGCTGATCCCGCATGGCGATAGAGCCTTGCGAGAAAACGTCCACATCATGCGCGTAGAGAATATCGACATAATCAAGCCCAAGGCGTTCGAGCGAGAATTCAAGAGAGCGCATCACGCCATCATAGGAATAATCAAACCGCTCGCGCCTTGTGGGCACATCGAAGAACTTGCCGATGCCGCTTCTTTGTTCCGGCGGCACCACATCCAGAAGGCGGCCAATCTTGGTGGAAATGACATAGGATTTGCGATCGCGCCCACGCAGGAACTGGTTCAAGCGCGTTTCAGAAAGGCCATAGCCGTAAAGGGGTGCAGTGTCGAAATAGCGAATGCCAGCGTCCCAAGCAGCCTGCATGGTGGCTTGCGCTTGTTCATCGGGGATGACACGGTAAAGATTGCCCAGCGGGGCTGCCCCAAAGCCCAATTCAGAAAAAGCGATGGTGGCACCGGAAGGGGCTTTGAAGTTGTTGGTTTTCATGTCGGCTCCAGATCCGCAAAAATATCAGGGTGGGCGATGGCAAGCGCGTCGATCTCACGCATGACGGCATTTAGATGCGCGCGCATGGCTTCAGCTGCGGCATCTGCATTACCAGCTCCAAGGCTTACAAAAATGCGCTCATGTTCGAGGAGCGTATCCGAATTGCGCCGCGGGGTGGCGAGCAGACGGCGGGCGCGTTCAAGGCCGGAACGGGCCGTATCGACCACCGCTTTGACGCGCGAGAATGAGAGGGCCGAAAGCAGGATTTCGTGGAATTCAAGATCGAGCGCGTGAAAGCCGACACGATCTTGGGCGGCAGCGGCGGCGCGTTGATAGCGCATGTTGCGCGAGAGAGCCTCCAGCACTTCGGCTGGCATGTGGCTTGCCAATTCGCGAACGGTTTCCACCTCCAGCGCGCGGCGCAGGAACAGGTTCTGGCGCATATCAGAAAGCCTAAGGCGGGAAACAAAGGTGCCGCGCTGCGGCTCGATTTCGACCAAGCCTTCCTGCTGGAGGCGCGAGAGGGCTTCGGAGACAGGAGAGCGCGAGAGACCGAGGCGTTCGCACAAAGCGAGCTTGTCTACCAGCTCACCGGGCTTCAATTGCATGGAAACAATGGCTTCGCGCAGCACATCCGTCACCCGTGCCGACGCGCTGGCGCGAGGGGCGGCAGCGGGGCGGGAAAGAAAGCCGGAGGTTTTTGCTTTTGTCGGCATGCTAATATGTTAGTATGGCACGGAATGATTTAGCAATCGCTTTTGTGGAAAGAATACGCCCCATGACCGAACCGCGCAGTGTGCATCTTCACCCTTCCGATAATGTGGCCGTGGCGGTGGATTCCATAGACAAGGGGGCAAGCCTGCGCGGTGTGTTGTCAACCGGGCGCGTGGGCAAGGGCCACAAGATCGCGCTCAGTGCGATTGGAGCGGGTGACGCGGTGCGTAAATTTGGGCAAATCATTGGCTTTGCGACCAAGCCCATTGCGCCCGGAGATTGGATTCACGAGCATAATATCGCGATGGGCGATTTTGAACGCGATTATGCCTATTGTGCGGAGTCTGCTCCCCTGCCCTTCGTGGCCGACAACGCGCGGGCCACTTTCGAAGGCTATCGGCGCAGCAATGGGAAAGCAGGCACGCGCAATTATATCGGCATTCTGACGAGCGTGAATTGCTCGGCCTCTACCGCGCGTTTCATTGCTGAAGCGGTGAACCGTTCGGGCATTCTTGCCGATTATCCGCATGTGGATGGTGTGGTTTCCTTCGTGCATGGCACGGGCTGCGGCATGGCGGGAAGTGGGGAAGGTTTTGACATTCTGAACCGCACGCAATGGGGTTATGCGAGCAATCCTAATCTCGCTGGTGTGCTGCTGGTGGGGCTTGGTTGTGAAGTGTTCCAGATCGCGCGCCTGAAGGAGCGGTTTGGGGTGGGTGAAAGCGACATGTTCCGCAGCTTCACCATTCAAGATACCGGTGGCACACGCAAGGCCGTGGAAGCGGGCGTGGAGGCGGTGAAAGACATGCTGCCACGGGCCAATCAATTCCGTCGCCAAACCATCCCGGCATCTGAATTGATGCTGGCGCTGCAATGTGGCGGATCGGATGGTTATTCGGGCATCACGGCCAACCCGGCCTTAGGCGCGGCGGCTGATTTGCTGGTGCGTCATGGCGGTACGGCCATCCTGTCGGAAACACCCGAAATCTATGGCGCAGAACATTTGCTCACCAGACGTGCGGTCACACGCGAGGTGGGTGAAAAGCTCGTGGGCCGTATCAAATGGTGGGAAGAATATACCGCGCGCAATGGCGGTGAGATGAACAACAATCCTTCCCCCGGCAACAAGGCGGGTGGGCTTACCACCATTCTGGAAAAATCATTGGGGGCGGCCGCCAAGGGTGGCACAAGCCCGCTTACAGCTGTTTATGAATATGCCGAAGCGGTAACTGCCAAGGGCTTTGTCTATATGGACACGCCCGGTTATGATCCCGTATCGGCAACCGGTCAGGTGGCAGGCGGGGCCAATCTGCTTGCGTTCACCACGGGGCGCGGATCAGCCTATGGCTGCAAACCCACGCCTTCGATCAAGCTTTCCACCAATTCCGACATGTATAACCGCATGAAAGAAGACATGGACATCAATTGCGGCGACATTCTCGATGGCGTTTCCATCGAAGAAAAGGGTCAGGAGATTTTTGATCTCCTGCTCAAGGTGGCGTCAGGTGAAAAAAGCAAATCCGAGGAACTTGGCTATGGCGACAATGAATTTGTGCCCTGGCAAATTGGCGCGGTGATGTAAGCTTTGCGATCTCTCATGCTTGGTGGGTGATGCGGCCATCGCTCATGGTGAGAAGGGCTTTCATTTCCACAATGGCGTGAGGATCGGTTTTTTCGATATCGCCTGACAGCATGACAAGATCAGCAAGCATGCCAACCTTCAGCTTGCCCTTGCGGTGTTCCATGAATTCGGCATAGGCACCGCCACTGGTATAGCCCTTCAGCACGCTCATCAGATCAAGGCTCTGGTCGGTGGCACCTTCAAAATAGGGCTTGCGGGTGAGGGCGGCGGAGATGGAGATCATCGGATCAAGCGGGGCTACCGGCCAATCGCTGTTGAAGCACATGGGAACACCCGTCTTCTGCACATCGCGCCAAGCATAAGAACGACCGAATTCTTCCTTGGTCATGCGGCTTCTTCCCGGTTCCATGGGAAAAACAGAACCCGGCGCATGGGTGGGCTGCATGGACACAACTATGCCCAGCGGCTTTAAGCGTGGCAGGTCGGCTGGATCAATCATTTCGATATGCTCGATACGGTGGCGGCTGTCGCGCGCGCCATTGGCTTTGCGGGCCGCTTCATAGCCGTCAATCGTGCGACGCACGGCACCATCGGCAATGGCGTGGACATTGAGCTGAAGGCCAAGCTTGTCGCCATAGATGCAGATCTCGTTCCATTCTTCAGCGGTGTAATTGGGATCGCCCAAATGGCCGGGGCGATCGGGATAAGGCGTTAAGCGCAGGGCCGTCCAGCTTTCCAGAACACCATCCATGAAGAATTTCACGCGGCCAGAGGAGACGCGCTCTGAGGTAAAGCGGCGGCCCATTTCCACCGCTTCATCCAATCGCTTGACGGGGAAATAATTTTTGAAGTGATAGGGGCTTTGCGCGCGGCAGGCAAAATCGCCCGCCTCATCAATTTCCTGCAACAGTTCCAGCGTGTAGAAATTGCCGTCCAGATTATGCAGGCTGGTGATGCCGAAGCCGGCACAATATTTGAGCCCGCGCAGCAGCACGGCCCGGTCGATGGCGCGTTCGGCGGGGGTGGGTACGGGTGAAGGCTCGGCTGCATCGGTGAAGCCCAAAGTATCGCGGCCCTTGGTGGGCGTGAGGGCGAGAATGTAGCGGAAGGCACCCGGCTCACGTAACTCGCCTGTGCATAGACCATCTGCACCCATCACGATTTCCGAACCCACAGGCACTTCGGCACCGTTGAGAACACCGGCCAGTTTCAGGGCGGCGGTGTTGGCGAAAACCGTGTGGTGGTCATAGGTCATCATCGCAAAGGGGCGGTCGGAAATGATGCGGTCCAGATCATGCCGGTCAGGCAGGCGCGTGCCACCCAGCACGCTGTAGGAAACCTGATTGGCATAAAGCAATTTGGCATCCGGCTTTGTTGGCGCATAGGCACGCACGCGCCGGGTGAGTTCTTCAAGCCCCTCCACGCCGGAAAGATCCAGATTATCAAGCTCGCCTGCCCCCATGAAAATATGAACATGGCTTTCGATGAAACCGGGCATGACCGTGCGCCCGTCAGCATTGATGATGCGGGTGCTGGGGCCTTGCAGATTCAGAACCGCTTGGGCACTGCCCACCGCCACAATGGTGTTGGCTTTCACGGCCACCGCCTCAGCAAAAGGCAAATCATCATCCATGGTAATGACACGGGCATTGGTGATGATGAAATCTGCGGACATGGGTGTTGTTCCTTTTGCGACCGGGAGCTGAATGCCGCATTTGTGTTTCGGCGGGCAAACTTAACTCATCAGGGCGAGCCGCTTGTCAAGTTGCAGCGTGTTTGACGGATGGCGACGCAAAAACCTGACATTTTTGCAAGTTAAATTGCAAAATTGCACATATTGACTTGCATTTTGGAAAGTTGAAGGATGGCAAAAACAGGCTATCTGATGGGCTGTGCATTGTTTGGAACTTGGCAGATCAAATGGCTGACCTTTCCCATATCCACCGATTCGAGCCGGCAACGGCCAAGCGCCCGCCGCTTCTGCTGTTGCATGGCACCGGCGGCAATGAGGATGATTTGCTGCCTCTGGGGCGGGCCGTGGCACCGGGGGCTGCTCTTTTGTCGCCGCGCGGCAAGGTTTTGGAAAATGGCATGCCGCGCTTTTTCCGCAGGTTTTCGGAAGGTGTTTTTGATTTTGCCGATGTACGCCAGCGGGCAGGCGAGCTTGCAGGCTTTGTGCGCGACGCACGGGCAGCTTATGCGATGGCAGCACCCATTGCGGTGGGTTTTTCCAATGGTGCCAATATCGCGGCAGCCATGCTGATGCTGGAGGAAGGTGTTCTTTCAGGTGCGGTTCTGTTGCGCGCCATGGTGCCGCTCAATGGTCCGGCTGAAGTGCGCGCTGACAATTTGCCAGTGCTGATGCTTTCAGGTGCCACAGATCCAATCATTCCGGCAGCCAATGCCCAAGCCCTCGCCCATATCTTGAAGGCCCAAGGGGCAAATGTGGATTTGCAGGTGCTGCCAGCAGGCCACGGACTTACGCCAACAGATGTGACCCTAACAGCGCAATGGCTTCAGGCGCTTACCCCAGAAGGATAAACCCAATGCAGCTTACCGGCATTCATCATCTCACCGCCGTAACGGCAAATGCGCGCGCCAATCACCAGTTTTATACGCAGTTGCTGGGCATGCGGCTGGTGAAGAAAACGGTCAATCAGGATGATGTCAGCGCGTATCATCTTTTTTATGCCGATGGCGAGGCAAGCCCCGGATCGGATTTGACCTTTTTTGATTGGCCGGTAGAGCGCGAAAAGCGTGGTACACATTCCATTGTGCGAACGGCTTTGCGTATTGCTGGGGCTTCTGCCTTTGATTATTGGAAAGCCCGCTTTGCTGAACATCGGGTTTCCCATGGCCCCATCCATGAGCGTGATGGCAGGTTGACGCTTGATTTTGAGGATGCCGAAGGCCAGCGCCTTGCTCTGATAGATGATGGCGGAAGGGGCGAGGCCCATGCTTGGGTAAAAAGCCCCGTTCCAGCAGAATTCCAAATCCGTGGGCTTGGCCCCATTACCATGAGTGTGCCGGATGTGAAGCGCACCGAGCCTGTGCTGACGACACTGATGGGCATGCGGCGGGTGCGCGATTATGCGACGCCGGGAAATCACGGCTCGCGCACTCATGTTTTTGAAATGGGAGAAGGTGGAGCGGGAGCCGAGCTTCATGTGGCTGAAGAGCCGGGCCTTGGCTTTGCGCGCCAAGGGGCGGGAAGTGTGCATCATGTCGCTTTCCGAATTCCCGATGCTGATTATGCGGCATGGACTGAAAGGCTTGCTGCGCTGCGCGTGCCATCGAGTGGGCCTGTGGACCGGTTCTATTTCAAGAGCCTGTATTTCCGCGAACCCAATGGTATTCTGTTCGAAATCGCAACCGATGGCCCCGGCTTTGATGCTGATGAGCCCAAGGAAACATTGGGCGAACGGCTGGCCTTGCCGCCTTTCCTTGAGCCCAAGCGCGCGATGATTGAGGCAGGGCTGAAGCCACTCTGACCATGGCCGACCGGGAAGTTGAATTCACATGGGATGACATCCGGCTGGTGAAAGCCATCGCGGATGCTTGCGGGCTTATTGGTGCGGCGGAAATTTTGGGCATCAATCATTCCACGGTGTTCCGCCGGCTTGGCCAAATCGAAGCAGCGATGAAAACAACGCTGTTTGAGCGCCATCGCAATGGCTATGCGGCAACGCCTGCGGGCGAGGAAATGGCCGCCCTTGGTGCGCGCATGGAAAATGATGTGGCGGCCTTCGCGCTCAAACTGGCTGGAAGCCAGCCAGCACCCCATGGCGAATTGCGCGTGACCACCAATGACTCGCTGCTGGTGCACCTTCTCACGCCACTGTTTGCCAAGTTCCAGACGCTCTATCCAGATATCCGGCTGGATGTCGTTCTGGGCAATCAGGTGTTGAACCTTTCCAAGCGCGATGCCGATATTGCCATTCGCGCCACCGACAATCCGCCGGACACGCTGGTTGGCCGCCAGATCGCGCGGGTGGCTTGGGCGCTTTATGGGCGGGCCAGTGATTACCCGGCTGCGCCGGAAGGCGTTCCCACAGACCTTTTCGACCGCCGCTGGGTGGCGCTTGCCGATAATCTGGGTCACTTGCAGGCCGCCAAGCATGTGCGTCTGCATGTGGCCCCGGAAAACATCGTCTATAAGCTCAACACCGTGCTGGGGCTGGCGGATGCCATTGAACAGGGCATCGGCATTGGCCATTTACCCTGTTTCATCGGTGATAAGCGCGCAGGCCTGGTGCAGCTTTCAGCGCCGGTGGACAGTTTCAGCGCTGGCCTGTGGTTGCTGACCCATCCTGACCTGCGCCACGCCCCGCGTGTTCGCGTCTTTATGGAATTTATGGGCCAAGAATTATCACGCGGGCGGACCATTATTGAAGGCCAATTGCGATAAGCCTGTGGCCAAGGGCGGCTTATGTGTGGCCTGTAGTAAAACTGTCATAAAAAGCCAGCATGACCAGTCTCAAATCCCCGGGAGTGAGCAGATATGAGAATTGGCATCAATGGCATGGGCCGCATTGGCCGTTTGGCCTTGCGCGCTGGGCTTGGCGGGGCCAACCGGGCAAGTGATGACCCAAGGGCGGGCAATCGGCTTGATGTCGTTCATGTGAATGAGATCAAGGCGGGGGCTGCGGCTTGCGCCCATTTGCTACAGTTTGACAGCATGCAAGGCCGTTGGCGCACGCCTATTGAGGCGGATGGGCCCGATGGTATTCAGCTGGCGGATCGGCGCATCGGGTTCAGTGAGCATAAGGTGGCGGCGGATATTCCGTGGGGTGATCTGGGGGTCGATGTCGTGCTGGAATGCACGGGCAAATTCCTCGACCGCAAGAC
>CAJBCQ010000103.1 GCA_903951595.1 uncultured Hyphomicrobiales bacterium
CCAAATGGCGATTCTGCATGACTACGCAACCAAAAGCAGCATCATAAATTAGGCTGATGGTAGAAGCCGGCCCCTCACTCCCGCCTAAGCGCCCGATTCACCGCACTCACCACCGCCCGCAAGCTCGCGGCCACGATGTTCTTATCCATCCCCACGCCAAACAGCGTGGCCCCATCGGCGAGCTTAATCTCCACATAAGCCACCGCCGTTGCATTGGCCCCCGTGCCCATCGCGTGTTCACGGTAATCGGCCACGTCAAACATCAACCCGCTATCCGCCTTCAGCGCCGAAACGAACCCGTCCACCGGACCGTTGCCGACACCTTCGATCACATGCGGCTCGCCGCCCGCCAGCACGCGCGCGGTGATGCGTTGGGTGTCGTCGTCTTGCGTCAGCGCCTTGTAATCCTTCAGCACATAGCGGCCATTGCCGTCGAGATATTCGCCCTTGAACGTCTCCCACAACCGATCCGCCCCCAGCTCCACGCCCTCGCCATCGGCGATGAGCTGCACGATCTTCGAAAACTCGATCTGCAAACGGCGCGGCAATTCGATGCCGTGTTCCTTCTCTAGAATATAAGCAATGCCACCCTTGCCAGACTGCGAGTTGATGCGGATGACGGCCTCGTAACTCCGCCCCAGATCCATCGGATCAATCGGCAAATAGGGCACTTCCCACAGCTTTTGCCCCGCCGCTTCCATCGCCTTGAAGCCCTTGTTGATCGCATCCTGATGCGAGCCGGAAAAGGCGGTGAACACCAATTCACCAGCATAAGGATGGCGCGGATGCACCGGCAGCTGGTTGCAATATTCCGCCACCCGCACAAGCTCACTCATTTTCGAGCAATCCAACTTCGGATCAACGCCCTGGCTGAACATGTTCAACGCCAATGTTACCACGCACACATTGCCCGTGCGCTCGCCATTGCCGAACAGGGTTCCCTCCACGCGGTCCGCACCCGCCATCAACGCCAATTCCGTCGCCGCCACGGCAGCGCCGCGATCATTATGCGGATGCAGCGAAATGAGCACGCTATCGCGCTTTTTCACATTCCGGCAGAACCATTCAATCTGGTCGGCATAGATATTCGGCGTGGACATTTCCACGGTCGCAGGCAGATTCAAAATGAGCTTCTTGGCAGGGGTCGGCTGATAAACGTCAATAACCGCCTCGCAGATTTCCTTGGCGAATTCCATCTCCGTGCCGGTGAAGCTTTCGGGCGAATATTCATGCCGCGTCACGCCCTCCAGCCCATATTCCTTCTCCAGCGCCATGATGAGCTTGGCACCCTTCACGGCAATGTCGATGATGCCTTGCTTGTCCAGCTTGAACACCACCCGCCGCTGCAATTCGCTCGTCGAATTGTACAAATGCACAATGGCGCTCTTGGCACCCTTCAGGCTCTCAAACGTGCGGCGGATCAATTCCTCGCGCGATTGGGTGAGAACTTGGATAGTCACATCATCAGGAATTTTCTTATTCTCGATGAGAAAGCGCACGAAATCGAAATCGGTCTGCGAGGCGGAAGGAAAGCCCACCTCGATTTCCTTGAAGCCCATATTTACGAGCGTGTTGAACAGCCGCATCTTGCGATCATGGCCCATCGGCTCAATGAGCGCCTGATTGCCATCACGCAAATCCACCGAGCACCAGACAGGGGCTTGGGTGATGGCCTTGTCCGGCCAGGTGCGGTCTTTCAAGCCAATGGGGGCATAGGCGCGGTATTTGGGCGTGGGATCGATCATCATTTTGGGAAACTTCCGGAGAAAACCAGTGGAAAGGGTTCAGTGCAGCTTCATCCCCTTGAAGGCCCAGGCTTTGCCCGGACGGCCTTCAGGGGCCGCTAAGAAGCAGCAGGCCAAGCGCCAGCAGGGACGCGGTGGCGACCTGGGGGCTGATATCTGTGAAACCCTTCAACATGGGATACAGTTGTAGCGGCCCCTCACGCTGCCCGCAAGGGCCGCTTCAGCCCGTAACGGCCACCTCAAAAGCCAAAACGGCGAAAATGATGGCCGCTAGGGCTGAAAGCCATACCCCGGCCACGAACAGCTCCATCCGGCCCAAAAGCGACATATCGCCCGTTCGCGCCATGCGCCCGCCGGTGGCCCGCGCCATGCCGTGGCAAAGGGTCAGCAACACCACGAAAGCCATTTTGAGGTAAAACCATCCAGATGCGCTCTCCAGTCCACCGGCCGCCCGCGTCCATAACAGGGCAAGCCCGGTGATCCAGATGAGGCCGATCACCATGTCGGCAAAGCGCGCAATCGTCATGCGCTGACGCGCAAAAGCCTTCGCCGCCTCCCCCGTCGCCCCATCCGCCAGCCGCAAATTGACGAAATTCGAAAACGCCATGCCTGTGCCCATGGCAATGAGGATAAGATGGGCGATGAGCAGAATTTGCAGCATTTACGGGTTCCTTTTAGAATTACGTCACCCTCGGTCTTGACCCGAGGGTCCTTTTCAACTTCGCTTTCTTCAAGAAACAGCGAAATGCGAAAAGCATGCTCGGGTCAAGCCCGAGCATGACGTGTTTGGGTTCAAACCTCAATCACCCCTTCACTCACCCGCACCGCATGCCCGCCAATGCGAACGGCGGTGAGACTGCCGCCTGCCACATCCGCCTCCATGCGGATGAGGCTGGGCCTTCCCATCTCCACCCCCTGCTCCAGCGTGAAACGGTGGGTGCCCTCCTTCAGCGCGCCACTGGCCAGAAGCTGCGAGGCCAGAAGTGCCGAGGCGGAACCCGTGGCTGGGTCTTCGGGAATGCCCGCTGTGGGCGAGAACATACGCGCCCGGTAATCCGCCCCGCCTTCGCCCACGCGATAGAGATAGGCGCTGTCCACCCCGCACATCGCCATCATTTGCGACCAATAAGGCTCCATGGGCCTTGCCCGCGCCAAGCCATCCGCTGACGCGATCGGAATATATAGAAAGCGCGGCCCGCCCTCATGCAGGCCGATGCACTGCCCACCAAAGCCGATGTCACCTGCCGCCAAATCCAAGCCTTGCGCCGCAAGCCCCGCATCCGGCAGCACAGCTTCCACCGCATAAGGCACCACGGGTGCTGTCAGCATGGCAAAGGGCACGTCCCCAATGCGGCTCACCGTAACCGGCACCAGCCCGGCCACTTCCTCCAGCGTCATGCGCGTTTCGAAACTACAGCCGGACTTGTATTTGCCCTCCGCCAGAAAAATCGAGCAGCCAATGGTGGGGTGGCCCGCAAAGGGAATTTCCGCCGTGGGAAAGAAAATCCGCACACTCGCCGTATGCGCCGGGTCCACCGGCTTGCGCACGAATATCGTCTCGGAAAGATTGAACTCACGCGCAAGAGTCTGCATCTGCGCCGTGCTCAAACCATCCGCATCCATCACAATAGCCAGCGGATTGCCGCTGAACTTCTGCTTGGTGAAAACGTCATAAGTCACAAATTTCAACTTCACGCCGCCTGCTCCTTCATCAGATGATCCACCAGCAATCGCGCATAAGGCGGCATGCGATGGTGGGCCACAAAGGCCGCACGGCGGAAAATGACGATGCTTTCCAGTTCCGGGTCGGCATCGGTTTCCAAAAACGCCTCCAGGCGTTGGCGCAACTCGCCCGAGGCGACGGCAAAGCGGAACTCAGCGGCCAGCGACAGCCTTGGCCCCTCTCGCACCGCGATAAGCCCCGGCACGCGCTCGCCCTCCTCGGCCTTCAGCCCCGTTTCTTCCAACAATTCGCGCGTGATGCTGCCTTCAATATCGACAACGCCATCCTTCACATCGCTGTCGTCCAAACTGCCGCCAAAGGGATAAACCTGCCCCGCGCTGGCCGTATGCGCCGCCATGCGCCCGAACAATAAATGCCCCTCCACAGAGCGCACTACAGCAGAACCAAAGGCATTGATGGCACCGGCTTGCGGAAACCCCTCCTCGCGCCAATACATCATGCTGGCAAAATCACTTCGCATGGTTTGGCCGCGCAAAACGCCATCGCGGATTTCATAATCGCGCAGCATGTGAATGGGGCCATTAAACAGGGCGGGGTTCAGGGCAAGTGCCTTCTTCCAGAAACGCTGGATCTTGGCGCCACGCGCCTGCGCCCATTCCCACGGGTTGCCCCCTGCGGTGATTTCAACGCGCTCTATCGGAATCACTTCTACCATCGGCTCAGTTTAGGCCAAACAATCAGGCTGGTAGAACCCCCTGCAAGCCGCTATCAAAACGGCCACCCATGAGGAACGCGCCATGACCGATTTTGCGACCAATCAATTGGGCCAGCCCATCGGCTTTGCAGTGCCCAATTGGAAGCCCGTGCCCCGTCCGCCGAAAATGTCGATGGAAGGCCGCCTGGTGCGCCTGGAGGTGGCCAACCCCATGATGCACGCGCCGGATCTGTTCGAGGCCTTCGCCGCCGACCGCGAAAACCGCATCTGGACCTATCTGCCCTATGGCCCCTTCGCCAGTGCCGCCGAGGTGGAAATCTGGATGCACGAAACCTGCACCGGCGATGACCCCATGTTCTTCACCATTATCGAGCGCGCTACCAGCCGCGCTTTGGGCCTGACAAGCTTCCTGCGTATCGAGCCGAAGGTGGGTGTGATCGAAGTAGGCCACATCAACTTTGCCCCCGTTTTGCAGCGCACCCCACACGGCACCGAAGCCATGTTCCTGATGATGTGCCGCGTATTCGATGAACTGGGCTATCGCCGCTATGAATGGAAATGCGACGCCCTCAACGCGCCTTCCTACCGCGCGGCGGAACGCCTCGGCTTTGTTTATGAAGGCACCTTCCGGCAAGCCACCATGTACAAGGGCCGCAATCGGGATACCTCATGGTATGCGATCATCGACAAGGACTGGCCCGCGTTGAAAGAGGCCTATGAAGCCTGGCTAAACCCAGACAATTTTGATGCCGACGGCGAGCAGCGCAAGAAGCTTTCCGCTTTTAGGCGGAAGTAGCCGCCACATCAGGCTTTGCTTCATTCCCATTCTTGCTGGCAAGCCAAGCGCGATAAACTTCAGCCGATGATGCCAAGCTCACCCCGAGGCTCAGCCACAGGCACAGCGCATAGATAACCAAACCGATCAACAGCACGGGAAGGGAAGCCCCAAATCCTGACATACCGGCGTCGATCACATTGGAGAGCAAGCTCAAAAGGCTGACCATCAGGGCAAGCCCGAACAACCGCCAGAAAACACCTTTCGTTTCACCAAAGGCTTTTCGCAAGGTCACAGGCTCATCAAGCGCGATGGCGGGCAAGTAAAGGCCAAGCCGCGTATAGGCGAAAACGAGCCAAGCAACCGGCAGGGCCATAATCAGCAGAATTATTAAACTATCCGGATCTTCATTTTCGCTGCCACCCGCAACACCGGACGCCGCGCCAACCACGAAAGCCACAAGCGCAGGCAAGCCCGCAAAGCCGAGCTGCTTCAAAGCTGCCCAGACCACCCGCAAATGCCGGACAAAATCAAGCCGATACCAAGCCGGGCTTGCCTCCAGCCGGAACATGTAGCGGAACCACGAAATATAGAGCGAGAGCGAAGTATAGACCAACCCCAGCACCACGAGGGCTACCAACAACCCCCCACCCGCGCCGATCATGCCAGTTTCAGCAACGAAATAGGAAAGCCCCAGCAAGACCACACTAAGAATGGGCAAGGCCGCCATCTTGAGCAACGGCTTCTGATGTGAGCCAAAAGTAACAAAAGACGCTTTGAAAAGCGCCCAAGGTTGAACCACAAAAGCCATTTCGCCCCCAAGTAGATGAACGTAATCAACCGGAGCATTGCAGTCTTGGCTTAAGATGCCAAGCTTAAAAAGGCCCCCGTCTCCGAGGGCCTAGTGGCCCGGGCGACACCCTAACCGAGCTGCACATGATTACTTTGCGGAGGAGGAGCAGAAGAAGGAGCTTGCGGGCTTCAAGTTAAGTGAAACACCAAGGTATTTCAGATATCTCGAAGATCGACCTTATGAATAGCCTGCCCCTGCCGGGCATCGGCGATCGCGTTGAGTTCAAAGTCCGAACGGTCACTGGCGGCAGGCAATCTCATCATGATCCGGTTCAATCCCCAGAGCATGTAGAAGTCAAACGCCCAGCCAACCGCGAAATGCCATGTCAAGATTGGCCACGCATACCATCCGCGCGTCAGCGCCGGATACTCAACCGGCATGATCAATACAAAAACTGCCACTATGCCTGCGACGGCAAACAAGAAAACCTTCAGCACAATCAACCAGCGAAAACCACGCGTGCGCTGCCATGTTTCCCGCAAGTTCATGCGCCCGCCACTGGCTGCTTCCGGCACGAGAGGAAGGAAGCTTATCGCCGCAACAAAACCCCAAACCACCAAAGGTATGACGGCAAGCTCCCATGGAGGAGGAATTTTGAAATGTGCCGGAAATCCATGATAGGCCCAGAAAGGCAGAACCACGACCAAGGTGGGTGCCACCAGAACCACAAGATAAATGAGGATCGCAAGATAGGTCCGAAAGACAGTGCGCCAATTCGACGGTAACCAGGCAGGCTTGGCTCCTGACCTGCAATAAGTGAACCAGCCCGCAATTACGATTGGAAACAAGAAGCTGGAAACGGCGAGGTCCAGCTTGAAGTTCAAAGTTGTACCCGGCGGCAGCGGGGGAAAAATCCAAGGTGTATGCCAAAGCATATAGGCCAGCACGATAACGGTCGGCAATGCCGACACCCGGACATAAGCCTCAAAATCCAATCGCAATTGGCTGCGTGCTTGGCTCATCGCCTCACCCTTCAATCTGCTTTTCAAAATGGCGATAGATTTCTGAATTAAGGCCGCACGCCAGTGCGGTAACACTGAAGGTCCCCAAAGTGCTTGCAATAAACAGTGGGAATGGAATCACGATCAACATTAACGCAATGAAGTTGATCAGAATGACTATCAAAAGAGTACTACCTGCCATCAACAGCGCACCATTATGGCCCCGCGTCAGCTTGAAGGACTCGCGCAATTTCATCCGGCGCTTCAAAACAATGGTTGGAAAACAAAGCGAACAACGCTGATAGAGCCAAAAAGTGAAGGTTAGCCAAATCAGCAAAAGGCTGACATCCAAAACGGCAGGCGTCTTTTCATGGGTCAAGATTGCATAAACAATCATTGGGACGCCCATTGGAACGATGAGCTTGATGCGTGTCCAGTACAAATAAACAAATTTCTGGACTTCGAACTTCGCCAACCATGCACCTTGATGGACCCGATGGAACCAAAGATAGCTCACAATGGCAAAACCGCCTTCAGTGCCACCTACCGACCCCGCATCTGATACCTGACCAATAACGGCCAAAACCAAGGCAAAGGTTCCCAGGATAAGAGAAGCATCCCGCTTTTCCCGCCACAACATTCCGACAGCGCCACGGATCAGCTCAAAGCCGCGCAGTTTTGCTTCAGCACTTGCCATCGCGGTCGCCTTATTTTTGGTTGTTCTGTTTTAGTAATGTAACCTAAACGTGCTTTTAAACGCAACCCGCAACCAACAAAAAAGGCCCCCGTCTCCGAGGGCCTTTCCCGTAACTTGCCTGCCGTAACCGCCGCGCGTCAGTTGCGCGCCCGGTCTACCAGCTTGTTCTTGCCAATCCACGGCATCATCGCACGAAGCTTCTCACCAACTTCTTCGATCTGGTGGCTGTCATTCATGCGGCGGATGCCCTTGAAGCGAGCAGCACCGGCTTTGTATTCCTGCATCCATTCGGAAGTGAACTTGCCGGTCTGAATGTCGGTCAGCACGCGCTTCATTTCGGCCTTGGTTTCCGACGTGATGATGCGCGGGCCGGTCACATATTCGCCCCACTCAGCCGTGTTGGAGATCGAGTAGTTCATGTTGGCGATGCCGCCTTCATAGATCAAATCCACGATCAGCTTCACTTCATGCAGACATTCGAAATAGGCCATTTCCGGCGCGTAACCGGCTTCCACCAATGTCTCGAACCCGGCGCGGATAAGTTCCACCAAGCCGCCGCACAGAACCGCCTGCTCGCCGAACAAATCGGTTTCACATTCTTCCTTGAAGGTCGTTTCAATAATGCCGGAACGGCCACCACCAACGCCGCTGGCGTAAGACAAAGCGATGTCATGCGCGTTGCCGGAAGCGTTCTGGTGAATGGCGATAAGGCAAGGCACACCGCCACCCTTCTGATATTCACCGCGCACCGTATGGCCGGGGCCCTTGGGAGCAATCATGATCACGTCGAGCGTCTTCTTGGGCTCGATCAGCGCGAAATGCACATTGAGGCCATGCGCGAAGGCAATGGCCGCACCGTCCTTGATGTTGGGTGCAATTTCATTCTTGTAGATGTCGGCCTGAAGCTCATCAGGCGTTGCCATCATCATCACATCCGCCCACTTGGCCGCGTCCGGCACGCTCATCACCTTCAGCCCATCGGCTTCCACCTTCTTGGCGGTTTCCGAACCCGGCCGCAGTGCGACGGCCAATTCCTTGGCACCCGAATCCTTCAGGTTCAGCGCATGCGCGCGCCCCTGGCTGCCATAGCCCACGATCACGACCTTTTTGCCCTTGATCAGATTAACGTCAGCATCGCGATCATAATAAACACGCATTGGCGCAAAACCCTTGTTTTGTCAGTGAATGAACAGACCGCCCTGCAAAGGGCCAGCCCCTACGAATTCCGCGCGCGAGAATAGCCGCGAAAGCCCAAAATACAAGCGGAAATGCAGGCCTTCATGCCTCCCATGCGCCCCATAACAGCTTCAACCCCAAACCACCCAAAAACAGCCCCGTCACCCGGTCAATCCAGCTTTTAGCCGCCATATAAAACCGCCGCACCGCAGGAGTGCCGAAAAACGCGGAAACCGCCGAATACCACCAAACCTCGTTGAAGCTCACAATCGCAATAAGCGACAGGCTCATCCACAAGGGCACATCATGCGGCAGCAGAGCGATGAAAATGGAGCCGAAAAACACCACCACCTTAGGGTTGGAAATCTGCGTGAAAAATCCCTGCCAGAACGGGCTACGCTCCGCCTCCACCCCAGCATCCCCAATCGCCAAAGGCTCAGCCGCATGCCGGAAAATCTGGAAGGCGATCCATAACAGGAACAAGGCGCCCGAAAGCTTCATGACAAAAAAGAGCGCGGGAAATTTCTCGAACAACACATGCAGGCCCAGCACCGCCGCACTGGCCCAGATCACCGTTCCGGCCCCTAAGCCCAACGCCACCTGCACACCCTGCCAGCGCGAATTGGCAACCGCCGCCCGCGCGGTAATCAGGAAACTGGGGCCGGGGCTGATCACCGCAAGAAGCTGCAAAAACCCAATGGTCAGCAGCACTTTCACCGCTGCAAGGCCTTCAGATAAAGCCGCACCGTCTCAGCCATGCCGAACATCAGGCAATCGGCGGTCAGCGCATGCCCAATCGAAACTTCCTGCAAGAACGGCAGCGCCTGAATAAGCGGCGGCAAATTCGCCCGCGTCAAATCATGCCCTGCATTCAAGCCCAACCCGCATTCGCGCGCGGCCTCTCCGGTGGCCTTCAACTTGGCCAATTCACCCGCATCACCCGCACCATAAGGCCCGGTATAAAGCTCCACCCGATCCGCCCCCACTTGACGCGCCAGAATGGCCGCTGCGGGGTCTGCATCCACAAATAAGGAA
The DNA here is from genome assembly GCA_903951595.1 of uncultured Hyphomicrobiales bacterium. Lineage (GTDB taxonomy): Bacteria > Pseudomonadota > Alphaproteobacteria > Rhizobiales > Aestuariivirgaceae > CABJBCQ01. The sequence continues at coordinate 9,622 of CAJBCQ010000103.1, forward strand.
ACCCGCATACCGCCTTCATGCAGCTCGCCAATCACCCGGGCAAGCAAAGCCTCATGGGCCGCAATGTCCCAGCCATGGTCGGATGTGGCTTGGCGCGGATCATCCGGCACCAATGTCACCTGATCGGGCTTATGCTTTTGAACGAGCGCCAGAAAATCGGCCGTCGGATAGCCTTCGATATTGAACTCTTTATCCCGGTAATCTGCCCGCAGCATGGCTTCCAAATCCACCACATCGGTGCGCCGGATATGCCGCTCGTCCGGCCGCGGATGCACCGTAATGCCTGAAGCCCCCGCCTCCAGCGCCACGCGCGAAAGGCCGGTCACACTGGGCCAAGGCAAACTGCGCCGATTACGCAATTGCGCAATGGCATTCACATTCACGGATAAATCACAGGTCATGCCATCAGTTTAGCTTAACCCCGCAGCATGGGCCAGAGGCTCAAGGCGAGCAGCACACCCATGCTGATATTGAACACCCGCAGCCTTTTCGGGTCCGACAGGTAATTACGCATCTGCGCCCCGAAAAGTGCCCAAGTGGAAACGCTCGGCCCGTTGATCAATCCAAAAAGACAGGCCACCAAAATCACACTCGAAACCGGATATTGCGGATTGGTGTAGGTTGTCATCGCCGTCATGGCCATCAAAACCGCCTTGGGGTTCACCCACTGGAAAGCCGCCGCCTCCAGAAAGGTCAAAGGCCGCGCATTGGCTCGCGCTTCCCCCACAACCGAAGCACTGGCAATGCGCCAGGCGAGATAGAGCATATAAACCCCCGCCGCCACCTTCAGCATGAGATGCAGCCCAGGCACCGCCATAAACAGCGCGCCCAGCCCAAACCCCACAGGGATGGCCATGATGACAAAGCCCAGGCTGATGCCCAGCATGTGCGGAATGGTGCGGCGGAACCCGAAATTCACACCCGATGCCAAAAGCATCAGATTATTCGGCCCCGGCGTGATGGAGGTGGCAAGAGAATACACCGCCAACGCCACCAGAACCTCTAAGCTGATCAAAGCGTCATGCCTTCCGGCCCCCGCCCGATGGCCGCCACCCCCGTGCGCGCCACTTCCACAAGCCCGAGCGGGATCATGAGTGCCACAAACTGCTCAATCTTTTCGGTCTTGCCAGTAATTTCGAAAATAAAACTCTCGGTCGTAGCATCAATCACGCGCGCGCGAAAAGCATCCGCCAGACGCAAAGCTTCCATGCGCTTTTCGCCCTTGCCCGCCACCTTCACCATGGCAAGCTCACGCTCCAGCGCATTGCCCGTGACGGTCAAATCCGCCACCGAATGAACCGGAATAATGCGCTCAAGCTGCGCTTTGATCTGTTGGATGACGGAGGGCGTGCCCGTCGTCACCACGGTGATGCGCGAGACATGCTTTTCATGGCTCGTTTCAGAAACGGTCAGGCTGTCGATATTATATCCGCGCCCAGAAAACAGGCCAATAACGCGCGCCAAAACCCCCGGCTCATTATCCACCAGAACGCAAAGTGTGTGCGTTTCCGGCGGCATTTTGCGCGGGTCCATGAAATAGGCCGAAGCGGGCTGTGCGATGGTGTTCATGTCAATCTCTCCTTAAACCAGCGCCTTGCCGGCCGCCCCGATGGCATTGCCGATCTCGTCATCACTCACATCTTCGCCCAACAGCATTTCATTATGCGCCTTGCCCGATGGGATCATAGGGAAGCAGTTAGCCAAATTCGCCACGCGGCAATCAAAAATAACTGGCTTCTGCACATCCATCATTTCACGGATCGCATCATCAAGCTTGGCCGGGTCATCACAACGAATGCCATGCCCACCATAGGCTTCCGCCAGCTTCACAAAATCGGGCAGCGAATGCGAATAGCTTTCCGACAGGCGATTGCCATGCAGCAACTGCTGCCACTGACGCACCATGCCCATATATTCATTGTTCAAAATGAATATCTTAATGGGCAGGTTATACTGCGCGGCGGTGGACATTTCCTGCATGTTCATCAACACCGAGGCATCCCCCGCAATGTCAATGACAAGGCTATTGGGATGCGCCACCTGCACGCCAATGGCCGCAGGCAAGCCATAGCCCATCGTGCCCAGCCCACCGGATGTCATCCAGCGATTTGGGTCTTCGAACTTATAGAACTGAGCCGCCCACATCTGGTGCTGGCCCACTTCAGTCGTGATATAGGTATCACGATCCTTGGTCAGCTCATAAAGCCGCTGCACCGCATATTGCGGCATGATGTAATCCTTGGCGGGCTTGTAACGCAGGCAATCACGCTTGCGCCAGCCTTCAATCTGCGCCAGCCAAGGTGCGATCTTCTTGGGATCAAGGCTGCCCTGCTTGGCTTTCAGCACCCGGATCATGTCTTCCAGCACATGCGCCACGTCGCCCACAATCGGCACATCCACGCGCACCACCTTGTTGATGGAGGCCGGATCAATATCAACATGGATCTTGCGGCTACCCGGCGAAAAGGCATCCAAGCGCCCGGTGATGCGGTCATCAAACCGCGCACCAATATTGATCATCACATCGCAATCATGCATCGCCATATTGGCTTCATAAGTGCCATGCATGCCGAGCATGCCGAGGAACTTTTCATCCGAAGCCGGAAACGCGCCAAGGCCCATCAGCGTGGAAGTGATCGGGAAACCCGTCATCTTCACAAGTTCCCGCAACAGCTTGGCCGCCAGCGGCCCTGAATTGATAACACCACCCCCGGTGTAGAAAATCGGACGCTTGGCGGTCAGCATCAATTCCACCGCATCGCGCACACCCTGCTGCTCCGGCTTGAGCTTGGGCTTGTAGGTTTTGTGCTGAATATTGGCAGGGCCGATATATTTACCGATGGCGAATTGCACATCCTTGGGAATATCGATCACGACAGGGCCAGGCCGACCCGTGGTCGCCACATAAAACGCCTCATGCAACACGCGGGCAAGATCATTCACATCGCGCACAAGGTAATTATGCTTGGTGCAAGGCCGGGTGATGCCCACCGTGTCACATTCTTGGAAAGCGTCAGACCCGATGAGATGGGTTGGCACCTGGCCTGAAATGCAGACAATCGGGATCGAGTCCATCAAGGCATCGGTCAGACCCGTCACGGCATTGGTGGCACCGGGGCCGGATGTCACCAACATCACACCGCATTTGCCGGTGGAACGGGCATAGCCTTCGGCGGCATGGGCGGCACCCTGCTCGTGCCGCACCAGAATGTGCTTCACCTTGTCTTGCTGGATGAACTGGTCATAGATCGGAAGCACGGCACCACCGGGATAGCCGAACACATGCTCAACGCCCTGCTCGGTCAAAGCCTTCAGGACGATTTCCGCACCGCTCATTTCTTGGGCCATCACACTTCCTCCACCACCAAAACAAAATGCCCCGGTCTGGGGCGAGGCGGAACTTAGGGAGGTGAAACGAGGGCGTCAACCCTTTTTGCGAATAAATGCAAAAATTTCTGCCTGTTCCTTTTCCGAAAATTGCGCGATTTTGAATTCCCACGCAATCATATTACTTCTGGCCCAAGTCATCTGCCTTTTGGCATAATGCCGCGTATTCTGCGCCGAAAGCCGTTCGGCCGCCTCAATCGGGCTTGTTCCAGCCAGAAATGCCGCCAATTCCGGCACCCCGATGGCCCGCATGACCGGTAATTCCGCCGAAAGCCCCTGCGCCACCAGTGCCGCCACCTCCTCCAGCGCGCCGGCCTTCAACATTTGCGAAAACCGCGCATTGATGCGGGAATATAAAAGCTCGCGTTCCGGTTCGAGGTAAATGCGGATCACCCGACGCCCGTTCAGCAAAGCCTGCCCCGCCGCCTGCTCATAATAATAGCCCAGAGGATGCCCAGAGGATTCCAGCACCTCCAGAGCGCGCGAAAGCCGCTGGCTGTCGGTAGGCAGCAAGCGCGCCGCCTCTGCCGGTGCCCGCCGCTCCAATTCCTCATAAAGCGCCCAAGCCTTCTTGCCCCGATAATAGGCCCGCACTTTCGGATCTGGTTCGGGAATTTCAGCAATCCCTTTCTCCATCGCCCGGAAATAAAGCCCTGTACCGCCCACAAAAATGGGCATGCGGTCAGATGCAAGCTGCGCCCCGGCATCTTGCAACCAGCGCGCCACCGAATAGGCCTCACTGGCTGCCACATGGCCATAAAGCCGATGCGGTAACTGCTCCTCCTCCGCCGCCGAAGGCCGCGCGGTCAGCACCCGCAAAGGCGCATAGACCTGCATGGCATCCGCATTCACGATGACGCCATCAAACGCACGCGCCAAGCTTGCCGCCAGCGCAGACTTGCCGCTTGCGGTGGGTCCTGCGATAAGCACAACCGGAATTTCATTTTCATTCTGCATGGGGGCCTTATGCACACAGTTCTTCTGCTCATGGCAAGCCCCGACAGCCAAGCATTGAGCCCGCGCAACCTCATGCGCGTGGCAGGCATGCTCCCCGGCCCCCCGCGCTGGCTCCATGAAGATGAAGCTGCCGAATGGGATTTGCCGTCTTTCGACACCGCATTGGAACTCACCCTGCGCGAAGCCTTGGGCGATCTGCCCATCGACATCGCCCTCATCCCCGCCGCCAACCGCAAGAAACGCCTGCTGGTCGCGGACATGGACTCCACCTTCATCGCGCAGGAATGCATTGATGAACTGGGCATCGCGGCAGGGGCAGGCCAAGCCGTCACCGCCATCACCTACCGCGCCATGCGCGGCGAGCTTGATTTTGAAGGTGCCTTGCGTGAGCGCGTGGCGCTAATGGCGGGCTTATCGGCCACGGTCATTGACGATCTCATCGCCAAAACCGATTTCACCCCCGGCGGCAAAACCCTTGTCACCACCATGAAACACCACGGCGCACATACGGCACTCGTATCAGGCGGCTTCACCCAATTCACCGCCCATGTGGCCCATGAGACGGGCTTCCACGAGCACCACGCAAATGAACTCATCATCGCAGATGGAAAAATCCAAGGAAAAGTCCGCGAACCGATCTTAGGCCGCGCGTCAAAAGTGACAGCCCTTGGCGAACTCACCCAGCGTCTCGGCCTCACCATCGCCGATGCCATCACGGTTGGCGATGGTGCCAACGATATCGGCATGATCCAAGCTGCCGGAATGGGCGTGGCCTTCCGCGCCAAGCCCAATGTAAGGGCGGCAGCGGATGTGCGGATCGATCATGGCGACTTAAGCGCACTTCTGTATTTGCAGTGGTTCAAGCGAGAAGATAGGGTTTGATACGAAGCCGGGTTCCCGCGTGCGCGGGAAACCAGCTAGATTCACCGCAACCGCAGCGGAATGAACCGCATCTCCCCCTGCCGCCCGCTTTTCGACAAAAGCAGCAGGATATTCGCCTTGCCTTCTTCTTGAAGCTCCGCCACACGCGCGCGCACATCATCGGGCGATGTCACGAGCTTTTCGCCTGCTTCGGTAATCACATCCCCCGGCTCCACCATCTTTTCCCGCGCCGGGCTATCGGGTGCCACTTGTGTCACGACAGCACCTTTCACATCTTTCCCGATGCCATATTGCAAACGCACCGCATCGGTAAGGGGTGCAAGCTTCATGCCCAGAACATCCACATCCGGCACCGGCTGAGCCGTTGCATCCGGCGCGCTTTCGCCTTGCGTGGCCGCAGGTGTTTCAGCCTCCTCAAGAAGCCCAACCGTTACCTGAACCGTCACTTCGCGCCCATCGCGCAGCAGCGTCACGCTGACCGATTGCCCCACCGGCGTATTGGCGACAATGCGCGGCAGATCGCGCATTTGGGTGATGGGCCTTCCCGCAAAATCAGTGATCACATCACCCGGCTGAATGCCTGAAACCTGCGCTGGCCCTTGCGCTGTCACTTCCGCCACCAACGCCCCGCGCGCCTCACCAAGCCCCAGGCTTGCAGCAATTTCGCCGGTCACCAATTGGATCTTCACCCCCAGCCACCCGCGCCGCGTCTCGCCATATTCGCGAAGCTGGTCAATCACCTTTACCGCCGTATTGGCAGGCACCGCAAAGCCGATGCCGATGGAACCGCCCGAAGGCGAAAGGATCGCCGTATTCACCCCCACAACATTGCCATGGATATCAAACAGCGGCCCACCCGAATTGCCGCGATTGATGGCCGCATCCGTCTGGATGAAATCATCATAGGCACCGGAATGGATGTCGCGATTGCGCGCTGAAACAATGCCCAAGGTTACAGAGCCGCCCAGCCCGAATGGGTTGCCAATGGCAATCACCCAATCGCCCACCCGCATCTTGTCACTGTCGCCAAACTGCACATGCGGCAAGGCCCGCTCACTCTCCACCTGCAACAGCGCGAGATCGGTTTTCACATCCTTGCCCAGAAGCTTGGCCTTGAGATGGGTGCCATCCGGCAACGTCACCTGAATATCATCTGCCGCCTCGATCACATGGGCATTGGTAACGACAAGCCCTGACGGATCAATGATAAAGCCAGAGCCCAGCGAGCTGACCTTGCGCGGCAGCGGCAGGCTGCCATCACGCTGCTGATTCTTGAAAAAATCGTCGAAAAATTCCTTGAAGGGCGAGTTTTCGGGCAGTTCCGGCAGGGGCACACCCGACCCGCCCACCACCGTTTGCGAGGTAGAAATATTCACCACCGCCGACGACAACCGCTCGGCAAGATCGGCAACCGAACCCGGCCCCTGCGCCTGCGTGGCGGTGGCCCAAACAAGGCTCAATACAAAGCAAAACGCCACTGCCCAGCGGAAATCCGCAAAAGCAATGGCGCATGGTTTGGTTCTCGTTTGATGGGTCATGGGGGCGGTTCTCCTTCAGCCAGAATAGCATGTTTCTGGCAAAGGCGCGAACCGCCACCAAATATCCGTCAGGGCTTGGGGGCCGTGGCCGAGCCGAAATAGCGGAAGAATTCGCTATCCGGCTTCAGCACAAAGGTGGTCCCGTCACCTGCCAAGCTTTTTTGATAAGCCTGCATAGAGCGATAGAAGGCGTAGAACTCAGGGTCTGCCGTGAAGGCTTCGGCAAACACACGGCTGCGCTCGGCGTCACCCTCACCGCGTGTGATTTCCGCATCGCGCTGCGCTTCGGCAAGCGTCACGGTGTAATCACGATCGGCCTGTGCGCGCATGGTCAGGCTCTGCTGGTTGCCCACGGCACGGATCTGCTCAGCTTCCGCTTTGCGCTCCGCACCCATGCGGTTATAGGTCTGCTCCAACACATCACGCGGCAATTCCGTGCGCCGAATGCGAACGTCAACAATGTTGACACCCAGTTCAGACGTTTCCGAATGCACCGCATCGCGGATTTCCCGCATCATCACACCACGTTCCTGCGAAAGGGCGGCCTGATAGGTGCGCCGTCCATAGGTGCCGCGAAGGGCAGCGTCCAGACGGGCGGAAATGCGCTGGTTAGCCAAGTCCAAATTTGCACCCACGCTTTCGCGGAACTTCTGGCTATCCACGATTTTATACATGGCAATCGCGTCCACCAGATAGCGGCGGCTGTCCACCACCTGCACGGACTTGTTGTCGCTTTCAAAGAACACAAGCCGCTTGTCGATGCGAACCACATCCTGAATGAACGGAACCTTGACATAAAGCCCCGGCTCATCGACCGATCGCACGATCTGGCCGAATTGCGTAACAAGCGCCTTGTCGCGCTCAGTAACCACGAACAGCGCGCCCTGCAGCACGATGGCCGTGAGGCCGACCAAAATCAAAAGGCCGGTGCGGAGAGCGGCACTCATTGCTGAACTCCCATGTCAGTTTGCGCTTCGGTCTTGGCGGGCTTCGGGTTGGTCAGGCCGTCAAGCGGCAGATAGGGCAAAACGCCCGATCCGGCAGCACCCGGCTCCACCAAAACTTTGCGCGATTGTGACATCACATTTTCCATCATTTCGAGGTAAAGGCGCTTGCGCGTCACATCCTTGGCCAGTGCATATTGCTCATAAACGGCGGTGAACCGCTTGGCTTCACCCTGCGCTTCAGCAACCGCGCGGCCCTTATAGGCGTTGGCATCTTCACGGATGCGCGCTGCCGCACCGCGGGCTTCACCCAAACGGCGGAAGCCATATTGCGAGGCTTCGTTGACGAACTTGGCGCTGTCTTGTTGCGCGCGGTTCACTTCGGCGAATGCATCCATCACCGGGTCTGGCGGCTCGGCCTTGTTCAGCTGCACGCCCGTGATGATGATGCCCGCGCCATAAGCGTCCATCACATCCTGCGCCAACAGTTGCACGCCCTGTTGCAAATCATCACGGCCCCTTGTGCGGATATCTTCGGCCTTGTTACGGCCGACATATTCACGCATGGCGCTTTCGGCAACCACGCGCAAAAGCTGCTCCGGCTCGCTCACATTGTACAAAAACGCGCGCGGATCGCTGATCTTCCACAGTACCGAGAACTCGATGTTCACGATATTTTGATCGCCCGCCAGCATCAGCCCGCCGGATTCATCGGTCGCACCCGCCCCGCCGAAAGTCAAAATATTCTCTTTCAGCGCCTTGGGCGTTTCCACCGTTTGGAGCGGCCAGAGAATGAAATTCAGGCCCGGCTGCGTGGTGCGGTCATATTTGCCCAGATGCATAACAACACCCAGCTCATCCGGTTCCACCGTATAAGCACTCTGATAGCCCCAGAACAGGGCAAGGGCCACAAAGCCCGCCACCCAACTGGCCTTGCCACCACCAGCACCGGAACCGCCCGGAAACATGGATTTTAACTTGTCTTGGCCGCGCCGGATGATCTCTTCGAGATCAGGGCCCTGATTGGGTCCGCGTCCGCCCGGTCCTTGGCCGCCCCAAGGCCCGCGGTTTCCACCGCCCCCCTGCCAGCCGCCGCCTTGATTCTGCCATGGCATATCTAATTTCCGCCCTCTGATTGTCTTGGCACAAAATGAAAGATGCATCCGGGGATGCACCGCAGGATAGATATGGTGCTTTGGCTCACGCTTTTCCAGTGCTTACGCGCGTTCCAGAACCCGGATGACAAAATCTGCGTCATCCTCCGGCCCACGGGCATGCGGTTCGCGGGAAACCTCGCGCCATTGGCCCATGTCGAGCGGCGGGAAGAAAGTGTCGCCCTCAACCTCAAAATCAACTTCCGTGAGGTAAATGCGTGATGTTTGGCCCAGAAGGGCGGTGAAAATCTCACCCCCGCCGATCACCGCCACCTCAGACGCCCCATCGCGCGCTGCGAAGGCCTGAGCAAGCTTCACCCCCGCTTCCACATCCGCCACCAGATGCGCGCCCGGTGCCACATAATCCGCCTGCCTTGTGATGACGATATTCTCGCGCCCCGGCAACGGCTTGCGCGGCAGGCTTTCCCAGGTTTTGCGCCCCATCAAAAGGGGCTTGCCCGTGGTGACGCGCTTGAAGAACGCCAGGTCCGCTTTCAACCGCCACGGCAGCGTATTATGCGCGCCGATCACCCCGCCCTTGGCCACCGCCACGACGTAACAGAGCGGAATTTTGTTGCTCATCACTTATCCTTAAACCGCAACCGGTGCGGCAATATGGGGGTGGCTTTCATAGCCTTCGATCACGAAATCCTCGTAGGCGAAATCATCAATTTCACGCACATCGCGCGCGATTTTTAATGTTGGCAGCGGATAAGGCCTGCGCGTTAATTGTTCGCGCGCCTGATCTAAATGGTTCACATATAAATGTGCATCCCCCAGCGTGTGGATGAACTCACCCGCCTTCAACCCCGTCACCTGCGCGATCATATGCGTAAGCAACGCATAGGAAGCGATATTGAACGGCACGCCGAGAAAAATATCCGCCGATCGCTGGTAAAGCTGGCAGGAAAGCTTGCCATCCGCCACGTAGAACTGGAACAGACAATGGCACGGCGGCAAGGCCATTGCGTCCACATC
>CAJBCQ010000104.1 GCA_903951595.1 uncultured Hyphomicrobiales bacterium
GAAGGGGAAGGTGATCGACAGCGATAGCGGCAGATAGACGCCGGCTTTGGCTTGCGGCAGGGCAAGGCGCATGGCGGCGGGCACAGCGATATAGGAAGCGCTGGCGCAGAGTGACATGAACAGGGCACCGGTTCCCACATCCAGGCCGATGAGCCAGCTCAAGCCCAATCCGACAGAAGCGCCTGTGAGGGGCATGTAAAGCCCGAACAGGGCCACGCGCCAATTAAGCTCTTTCAGATGATGGGCTTGGCGGGAAACGAAAAGCCCCATGTCGAGCAGGAACAGGGCCAGAATGCCTTGGAAGGGTGTGACGAGGAAGCCTTCGACCTTTTTCAGGCCGGATTCTCCGGTGAGTGCACCGACGATGAAGGAGCCGGTGAGCAACAGGATCGCGCCATTGGTGAAGATTTCGCGCGCGAGTTTGGGGGTGGCCTGCTTGCCGACCTCAATGGTTTCGGGTGCGGAGCGGTGGGCGATATAGAGCGCGCTTAAAATGGCGGGTGCTTCCATCAGGGCCACGACGGCTGGCATCCAGCCCTGATGGGTGATGCCTTGGGTGGCAAGGAAACTTACCGCCGTTACGAAGGTGACGATGCTGACCGAACCATAATGGCCGCCAACGGCAGCCGCAGTTGGTCGGTCGAGATTGGTGGTGGCGCGCAAGAGGGCGTAGCTCAGGAAAGGCTGGGCGAAGCTCATGCAGATGCCAGCAAGAATGGTGGCAGCCATGATGAGATTGATCGAGGGTGAGGCGGCAATGGCTGCGCCGCCTTTGAAGCCAATCGCCATCATCAGATAGATCGCGAGATAGCGGCTGATGCTATCGGGCACATCGAGATCGGATTTTATATAGCCGGCGATGACGCCCAACGCGAAAAAGAGAATCGCGGGCGACAGCAGGTTTTCTGAAAAAATCTCGATGAAATGCATCAGGTACCCCCATTACTGAGGGCACCCTTAGACGGGAAAGGCTGAAAGCTCAAGCTCGGCTGTCCGCCCAAGACGGCAAGCCGAGCATGAGTCGATCAGTGACGGCTTTTTCCGGCCAACGTGGCTTCCAGACGGTTAATTTCGTCCTTCAGTTTCAGTTTTCGGCGTTTCAATTCGGCGATGGTGAGATCGTTATATCCAGGGGCATTCATTTCCTGCTGGATCTTGGTTTCGAGGGCTTTGTGCTTGGCAGACAACTCACTGATATGCGCTTGAAGGGACATTCACGCCTCCGGCTATAAGTGGATCGACGACAAAAGTGTGACACAGCTTGTGGTGATTGTCGAAGGGCCATGTGCATTTTTTGATGAGTGAAACGTGAATTTGTAAGCGGCAGTTGCATCATCTTGTTTCAGCCGCAACAATGACCTTGCAAGACAGGCTTGAGGGAGCAGCTCAGATGGATGAAGATCAGGCAAAACAAGGCAAATTGCTGATGCTGCGCCAGCAGCACCGGGATTTGGATGCCGCCATTGAGAGCCTTGAGGAAAGTGTGGTCGCCGATCAGCTTCGGCTCAGACGCCTGAAAAAGCAGAAACTGATGCTGAAAGACGAGATCCAGAAGGTCGAAGACAGTCTTATTCCCAACATCATTGCGTGATTGGCCTGCAAAGGGCTAAAAGGCGGGCATGAAAACCGCAGCCAAAGTTGCCATCATCATGGGAAGCCAGTCGGACTGGGCGACCCTGAAACATGCCGCCGATACGCTGGATGCTTTGGGCATTGCGCATGAGGCGCGCATCGTCTCGGCCCACCGCACGCCGGATCGGTTGGTGGCTTTCGCCAAGGGGGCAGAAAAAGCGGGCTTTCATGTGATCATCGCCGGGGCAGGCGGGGCGGCGCATCTGCCCGGCATGGCTGCCAGCATGACGCGAATCCCCGTGCTTGGCGTTCCCATTGAAAGTGCGGCTTTGAAGGGTGTGGATAGCCTGCATTCCATCGTGCAGATGCCCGCTGGCATTCCGGTTGGCACGCTGGCCATCGGCAAGGCGGGGGCCATCAATGCAGCCCTTCTGGCTGCTGCCGTGTTGGCCTTGCATGACAAAAAAATAGCCGCCGCCTTGAATGATTGGCGCGAGCGCCAGACGCAAGGTGTTGCGGAATTTCCGAAAGACGAGGCCTAATGGTCGCCTTTCCACTTCCCCCCGGTTCCACCATTGGCATTCTGGGTGGGGGCCAGTTGGGCCGCATGCTGGCGCTGGCGGCGGCAAAATTGGGGCTGAAAACCCATATTTATTGCCCGGAAGCGGGAAGTCCGGCTTTTGATGTCGCGGCTGATTTCACCTGTGCGGCCTATGAGGACGCTGAGGCGCTTTCCCGTTTTGCCGCCAGCGTGGATGTCGTGACCTATGAATTCGAGAATGTTCCCGGCCAGACTGCGGCCATTCTGGGGGCTGCCGTTGCGGTGGCTCCGGCGGCTTCGATTCTGGCGATCACGCAGGATCGGCTGACCGAAAAGCGGTTCATCGAGGCGCAGGGCATTCCGGTTCCGGCCTTTGCCAATGTGGAAAGCCTCGATGATCTTCACGCCGCCATGGCCCTGCTTGGCACCCCTTGCGTGCTGAAAACCCGCACCATGGGCTATGATGGCAAGGGGCAGGCGAAAATCATGAGCCCGGCTGAGGCCGAAGCGGCCTGGCACGCGATTGGCCGCAAACCGGCCATTGCGGAGGCTTTTGTGCCTTTTTCGGCGGAAGTTTCCGTCATTGTGGCGCGTGGGCGGGATGGGCAAACGGCCGTTTTCGATATTCCGCTGAACGAGCACAGAAACCACATTCTGCACAGGTCCAGCGTGCCCTCGGGGCTTTCGGAAGCGACTGAAAAAGCGGCCCGCGAGATTGGCCAGAAACTGGCGCAAAGCTTTGATTATGTTGGGGTAATGGCGGTTGAGCTGTTTGTTGTTGGCGACAGACTGCTTGTCAATGAAATCGCTCCGCGCGTGCATAATTCCGGCCATTGGACGGAATCAGCCTGCATGTCCTCGCAGTTTGAGCAGCATATTCGGGCCGTGGCGGGCTGGCCTTTGGCCGCCACGGAGCGTTTTGCCGATGTGGAGATGACCAATCTTATTGGGGCTGAGCTTGAGGATTGGGCCAAATTGGCCGCAGAACCGGGGGCGGCTTTGCATCTATACGGCAAGGCTGAGGCGCGGCAGGGGCGCAAAATGGGCCATGTGAACCGCCTGAAACAGCGGTGAATTAGCCGTTTCTGCCCCTCGACAGGGCTTGAAGCGTCTGGTATGACCGCCGCCAATCAATGACATCAGACAATGACTGGGTGAAAAGCTAGTGCAAGTTCTCGTCCGCGACAACAATGTTGACCAGGCCCTCAAGGCGCTCAAAAAGAAGATGCAGCGCGAGGGGATTTTCCGCGAAATGAAGCTGCGCGGACATTTTGAGAAGCCCTCCGAAAAGAAGGCGCGCGAAAAGGCGGAAGCCATCCGCCGCGCCCGCAAGCTCCAGCGCAAGAAGCTGCAGCGCGAAGGCCTCTTGCCCATGCCCAAGAAGGTGGAACGTCCTGAGCGCCCGATGGGCCGCGGCTGATCCTTCTTTATCGTCGAATTCGAAAAGGCCGCCTTTCGGGGCGGCCTTTTTGTTTGGGCGTCAGGTCTTGACCGGCACCGTATAATTCAGCGCCATGCGGCCACCATCGGCATAGAGGCTCTGGCCGGTGATGTAGCTTGCATCATCGCTGGCCAGGAAAGCGGCGATGGCGGCGATTTCTTCTGGCTCGCCGATGCGGCCCAAGGGGGTGCGCGAATAGATGCGGTTCATCACTTCTGGATTATTGGCCACTGATTTTAGAATGTCGGTCATGATGGAGCCGGGGCCGATGGCATTGGTGCGGATGCCGTGCGGGGCCAAGGCCAGTGCCATGATTTTGGTGAGTTGCTTCAGGCCACCTTTGGATACCGTGTAGGGCACCTGATTGGGAATGGCCAATTCGGCATTTACCGAACTCATATTGATGATGGAGCCGGGCCTTTCGCCTGCCTTCACCTGCGCCACCATCTGGCGGGCGCAAGCCTGTGCGGTGAGGAATGCGCCTTTCAGATTGACGCGGATGACGCGGTCAAAATCGGCTTCCGAAATGTCGAGGAAATCGGCGGTGACGATGATGGCGGCATTGTTGATGAGAATATCCACGCCGCCAAAAGCCTTCACGGTTTCGGCCACCAGATGGTTGACCTGTGCGCTATCTCCCACATCGCACGGGGTGAAGCGTTGGCCGATGGAATTGGCCGCATCGGCACCGGACGCGATGATGTCGCTCAGCATGACATGCGCCCCTTCCGCGGCCAGTCGCTTGGCGCAGGCAAGGCCAATGCCTTGGGCTGATCCGGTGACGATGGCGCGTTTGCCCTGAAGCTTCATGGGGGGTCTCCTTGTTTGAAAATCCGTCAGTCTTGATCTGCCGCGCGCGCGGCCCTTGCGGCAAGGGCAATCGCCACACCGGCAATCGCCACGATCCACAAGGCACCTGCCAGCCCCACGGCTTCAGCGGCAATGCCGATGGCGGGTGGGCCTGCCAGAAAGCCCGCATAGCCCAGTGTCGTTACCGCCGCGATGCCGCGCCCGGGTGCATGCGGTTCCAGCCTGCCGCCGCCGGAAAACAGCACGGGTGCCACATTGCCGATGCCGATGCCGGTGAAGATGAGCACGGCAATGGCGACAGCCGGATGTGGGGCGAGCAAGGCACCTGCCATCGCAAAGGCCATCATCCACGCACTCCAGCGCACAAGGCGCACAGCACCGAAGCGGGCGCGAAGCCAGTCTCCAGCAAAGCGAGAGATCGCCATGCCGCCGGAAAACAGCGCATAGCCGAGAGCTGCCGTTCCGGCGTCCAGTTCAAATTTCTGGCGCAGGAAAATGCCACCCCAATCAATAATCGCACCTTCACCCATGAGGGCGAGGAAACACAAAATGCCCAGCCCGATGCTGGCGCGGGTGGGCCAGCCGAAATGGGTGGCTGAAAGGCCTTTATCCACGGAGGCGGGCAGCAGCATGGGGCGCACGTATAAGAGCACACCGGCTGAGAACAAGCTCACCATCACGCCTTGGGCTAGGGAGCCGAATTGTTGCACCAGCACGCCGCCCACCAAGGCACCGGCAAGGCCACCGAGCGAGAATGCGCCATGCAGGAAGCTCATCACCGGTTTGCCGATGCGGCGCTCTACCGCGATGCCATGCGCGTTCATGGCTACATCCATGCTGCCCGTGACCATGCCAAACACGAAACCTGCGAGCATGAAGATGGTGACATCCGGCGCTGTTACGGGGCCGAGATAGAGAAGGCTAAACAGAACGCCAGCAAGGACGGTTACCAAGCGGCTGCCTAAGCGATTGATGAGGGCACCGGCGAGCGGCATGGCAATAATGGCACCTGTCGCCAGCGACAAAAGGGCGAGGCCAAACAGGCCCGGTCCGGTATCGAGCCGTTCTTTGGCAAGCGGGATTTGTGCCGCCCAGCTGCCCCAGATGACGCCATGCATGAAGAAATAAACGGCAACCGCATTACGCGCGGCAAGGATGTTGGGCGCGCTCATTACCGCTCTGTCAATTTCAGCTCGATGCGGCGGTTGCGGGTTTTCGCCTCCTCATCCGTACCCGGATCGATGGGCTGGAATTCGCCGAAGCCAGCCGCAACAAGATGCTCGGGTGAAACCCCCTTGCTCACGAGATATTTCACCACTTCGATGGCACGGGCAGCCGAAAGCTCCCAGTTGGATTTGAACTGGCTTGTTTGGATGGGATCGGAGTCAGTATGACCATCCACGCGCAGGACCCAGCTGATATCGGCGGGGATTTCCTGTTCCAATTCGTTGAGGGCGATGGCGAGCTTGTCCATCTCCAGATTGCCGGTGAAATCCATGACGGCGGATCCTTTGGGGAACAGCACTTCGGATTGGAACACGAAGCGATCGCCAACCACTTGGATTTCCTCGCGCTGGCTCAGGATTTTGCGCAGGCGGCCGAAGAATTCGGAGCGATAGCGCGCCAGTTCCTGCACCTTTTGCGCCAGTGCCGTGTTGAGCCGCTTGCCGAGATCGGTGATCTGGGCCTGGGCTTCGGCATCCTTGGCTTCGGAAGCCTCAAGGGCTTCATTGAGGGCGGCAAGCTGGCGGCGCAGGGCTGCGATTTGCTGGTTGAGCAGTTCGACTTGTGCCAGAGCTGCGGCGGAGACTTCCTTTTCGCTTTCCAATTGCGATTCAAGCGAGCCCACATTGGCACCCGCTTCGGTTCCAACGGCGGCTTGGGTTTCGAGCATGCCGGCGAGCTTGGCGTTTTCGGCCTTGGCGGCGGCAAGGTCGTCGGTGAAGGCACCTAAGGATAATTCAAGCTCGGCCTTTTGTGATCGCTCCAGGGCCAGAAGCTGCGTCAACTCAGCGATCTGGGAGCGCAGTTTGACGAGGGCTGTATCTTGGCCGGAGATTTCACGCGCCAGCAGGAACTGGGCAACCATGAAGACCGACAGCAGGAAGGTGATGACGAGCAAAAGCTGCGCCATGGCGTCCACGAAGCCCGGCCAGTAAGGGGCTTCTTGCCCGCCCCGACGGCGCGATGCGAGGCCGGCCACGGGCTCAGTCCTCCTTCACGCGCGGGCGGGCGGCAACTGGCGAGAAGCGGGCCATCATCTTGCGAATTTCGCTTTGCTGATCGGACTGGGATTGCGCCCATTGGCGCACGATTTTCTGTTCTTCGCGCATTTGCTGCACGAGGCCTTGCACGGCGGTCGCCAGCCGTTCCACGGCTTGCGCGTCACTGCCACCACCTGTGGCATTGCCGTTGCTGGCGATGCTGGCTTCCAGCGTCTTGTTCATGCGCTCAATGCCTGCCTGTAGTTCGCGCAGGTCAAGGCGCAGGTAATGAGGCACGCTGACTTGCGTGCTGGCGCCATCACCGGCTTCAATATCGGTGATGGAGGAGAGCCAGTTTTCCAGATCATTGTAGAAGCGGTTCTGGGCCTGTGTGGATTGCAGGTCGAGAAAGCCCAGCACGAGAGAGGCGGCCAGACCGAAAAGCGAGGACGAGAAGGAGGTGCCCATGCCGCGCAAGGGTGCCTCAAGGCCGTTCTTGAGTTCTTCGAAAACAGAGGCAGAGCCAGATGCGTTGATGTCGAGCGAGCGGATGGCACCGGCCACAGAACTCACCGTGTCCAGAAGGCCCCAGAAGGTGCCGAGCAGGCCGAGGAAAATGAGAAGGCCGATGAGGTAGCGTGACAGATCACGGCTTTCATCCAGACGCGCGGCCAGAGAATCCAACAGCGAGCGCATGGACAGCGGGCTGAGGACTGTCACCCCTTGCCGATCGCGCAACAGGCCCGCCATGGGGGCGAGCAAGCGGGGGGTATGGGGCACTTCATAGCCCGGATCGGCGATGCGGAAGCTGTTCACCCAGCTCACTTCGGGCCATAGCCGTGCGACTTGCAGAAAGGCATGGGCGATGCCGAATAGCAGCACCAGCACGATAAAGCCGTTAAGGCCCACCGCATTGGTGAAGGCGCGCTGGACTTGCGGGAACAGGATGGCCACGAGGATGGCCACCACAAGGAGGAAAACCGACATGCGAATCAAATAGATGCGCGGCAGGTCCAGAACAGCGGATTCAGAACGAGTGGCCATGTTTCTCCCCGGTGAACTTGTGTCCGGCTTTTTTTCTGGGTGAAGTCTAGGGCCAAAACGGGGCAGCGGGAAGGGTCTGGCTTGGGGTTATGCCTTTGCGTCTTTGAGGAGTTTACGCATTTCCACAATGAGATCGGCATTGGCGGCCAGAACATCGCCGCGCGCCATGGGGTCGGCTTGGCTGTCGATATCGGTCACAAAGCCGCCGGCTTCGCGCACCATCAGCATTCCGGCGGCGAGATCCCAGGGTTTGAGGCCGCGTTCCCAATAGCCATCATAGCGGCCAGCCGCGACATAGGCGAGGTCGAGGCAGGCGGAGCCGGAACGGCGAAGGCCGGCCACACGGCCTTGCATGGCGGTCAGTTCAGCGCGGAATTGCGCGTTGCCCTCATTGCCCCGATGCGGCAGGCCGCAGCAGATCAGTGCGTCATGGATATCGCGGCGGGCGGCCACGCGCAGGCGGCGGCGGTCATTGAGGAAAGCACCGCGACCGCGCTCGGCGGTGAACAGTTCATCGGAAATCGGGTTGTAGATGAGGCCTGCTACCACTTCGCCTTGCCGTTCGAGGGCAATGGCGGTGCTGAAAAACGGCACGCCGTGGATGAAATTGGTGGTGCCGTCGATGGGGTCCACGATCCAGCGGTGCTTGGCGGGGTCGGTTCCTTCCAAGTCACCGGTTTCCTCGCCAAGGAAGCCGAAAAGCGGGCGGGCTTTCAGCAATTCTTCGCGGATGATCTTTTCGGCCTTGCGGTCGGAGGCGGTGACGAAATCACCCGGGCCTTTGACCGAAACCTGGAGGTTTTCCACCTCGCCGAAATCACGCTGGAGGCCGCGAGCGGCCTTGCGGGCAGCGTTGATCATGACAGTGAGGATGGGGGACAAGGACATGGGAACCTGAATGGCTTTCAACCGGAGGCCGGAACCTAGTGAGGGCGTGGCCGAAAAGCAAGGTCAGCCGCCGGTGGGCCCCTTGGGCAATTGCGGTTTGAAGGCGGCTGCACGGGCTTCGGCTTCAGCTTTGCGGGTGGCATCGAGGGCTGAGACATAGCGGTCGAGCCAATCATCGGTGCGTCCGGCCTTGGCGGCGATGAAGTGCCATTTGGCAGCTTCCACCGGGTCCGGTTCGAGGCCGCGGCCCGAGGCGAGGATGCGGGCCAGCCGGTTCTGGGCAAGCGGGTTGCCCGCACGCGCGGCCACCCGGATCCATTTGGCACCAACTGGCTCGTTTTTCTGAACGCCGACGCCCTGAAAGGCCATAATGCCATAATCGAGGGCTGCATCCGGCAGGCCCTGCATGGCGGCTTTGAAGATGAGCTGGCCTGCCTTTACGGCATCCTGCGGCACACCTTTGCCTTCGGAATAGATGACGCCGAGATTATATTGGGCTTCCGCGAAATTCTGGTCGGCGGCTTTGGTAAACCAGGCGATGGCAAGCGGCCAGTTGGGTTCGTCGCCATCAGCACCAGCCGCAAACAGGCCCATATTATGCTGGGCGGCGGGGTTGCCACCATCGGCGGCGTTACGCATCCATTTGCGGGCCAAGGCGGGGTCGGGTTCGCCGAGGCTGTTGTCGAGATATAGGGTGGCCAGCGAAAGCTGGGCGCCGGGATGGCCCAGATCAGCGGCTTTGGTGAACCATTCGGCAGCTTTTTTGGCATTTTTGGTGACGCCATTGCCGGTCAAATAGGCCGCACCCATTAAAGCCATGGCACCGGCATCACCATTCTTGGCGAGAGGTTCGGCAAGTTTAAGGGCGGCTTTGTAATCCTCAGCCGCATAAAGCTTGGCCGCTTCCTCGATGCCTTGGGCCAAGGCGGGCGAGGCCATGAGCAGCAAGATGGCGAGAAGGCGATTTTTCACGGGGCATGTTCCGCAATGAGGCGGTTTAAACGATCCACCATGCGGCGGGCTGCATCCGGGCTTTGCCACATGGAAGCATCTGGGCGCACGAAATCGGCGCCGGCACGGATGACAGCGGGGGCATCTTCCAGTGATAATTCATTCGTGCAGACGCAAGGCACTTCAAAAAGGCCGGACCACCAGCTGATGAGCTCCTCGCCGGGGGTGGAGGCAAGGGCGACATAATCGGCCCCCGCTTCGCCCAATGTCATGGCATTGTGGCGGGACGTGCCGCAATCAGCCCCCGTGATGGCGGAGGTGCCGAGCTTGGTGCGGGCGGCGGTATAGGCGGCGGGGTCTGCGTCAATCTCCACGCCATCGGCGCGCAGCGACAAGGCGAGGGCTGCATCCTTGCCGATG
Source organism: uncultured Hyphomicrobiales bacterium (assembly GCA_903951595.1). GTDB lineage: Bacteria > Pseudomonadota > Alphaproteobacteria > Rhizobiales > Aestuariivirgaceae > CABJBCQ01. Next base: position 9,872 of record CAJBCQ010000104.1, read on the forward strand.
ATGGCGGCAATGCCCCGGCGCTGGGCGGCCTCGACCAGCGTGTCGGCATCCTTGTGGATGGCCAATTCATGCCGGATGAGCAGGGCGGCGATGTCACCGCCTTCCGCAGCGGCATTGAGGATCTGGATCATGGCAGCTAGGTCATCGCGGACCGGAGCCACGAGATAAAGGCGGCAGCTTGGCATTGTCATGGCGGGTGCCCTTTTTACGCTGCGGCAATTTGCAGGCTTCCGGGTTTTGCCCGGAAGCCTGTTGAGGTCAAGCGGCCTTTTCGTGGGCGGGTGTATATTTGCCGAGGCAGGCTAAGCCGTTCATGCGGGCGCGGTGGGTGAAGGCGCGCTGGCCTGCGGCCAAATTCTCAGCCTTTCCGCCCCAAGCCTTCAGGCAAGCCGCCTGCAAAGCGCGGCCATAGGAGAAGGTGAGCTTCCACGGCAGGGCCTGCATGTTCATCAGCGACAGATGATGGGTGGCAAGCTCGTCCGACTGGCCGCCGGACAGGAAGGCAATGCCGGGAACGGCACCGGGAACGGTGGCTTTCAGCACCTTTAGCGTGCGTTCGGCCACTTCTTCTGGGCTTGCTTGGGTTTTGCAGTTTTTGCCAGCCACCACCATGTTGGGCTTCAGCACAATGCCTTCGAGATTGACGCGGGCATCATACAGATCATCGAATACGGTTTTCAGTACCCAATGGGTGACTTCATGGCAGCGGGCGGCATCATGGGTGGCGACCGGGCCATCCATCAGCACCTCCGGCTCCACGATCGGCACAATGCCTGCCTGTTGGCACAGTGCGGCATAGCGGGCGAGTGCTTGCGAGTTGGCTTTCACGGCACCCCATGTCGGCAGGCCATCAGCCATGTCGATGACCGCGCGCCATTTGGCAAAGCGGGCACCCAGGTCGTGATATTCCTTCAGGCGGGCGGCGAGGCCATCGAGACCCTCGGTGATCTTTTCACCGGGAAAGCCCGGCAGATCGACCGCACCCTTGTCCACCTTGATGCCGGGAACGGCACCGGCAGCCTTGATCATTTGGGCGAGCGGGGTTCCGTCCTTGGCCTTTTGGCGCAGGGTTTCATCATAGAGGATGACGCCGGAGATGTAGTTTGTCATGGCGTCCTTGGCCGAGAACAGCAATTCGCGGTAATCGCGGCGGCTTTCTTCGGTGGAGACCAGGTTGATGTTGTCAAAGCGCTTCTTGATGGTGCTGGTGCTTTCATCTGCCGCCAGAATGCCCTTGCCTGCCGCCACCATGGCGCTGGCAATATCCTCAAGCCGTTCGTTCATAGAATTGTCCTTTTTTCCGTTCATCGCGCGTTAAACATAAAGGGCTGTCACACCCGGCAATGCCTTGCCTTCTAGCCATTCAAGAAATGCGCCACCTGCTGTGGACACGTAAGTGAAGCTTTCGGCGGCACCAGCCTGATTGAGTGCTGCCACCGTATCGCCACCGCCTGCAATGGAGATTAGCTTTCCTAATTTAGTCCTTGTGGCCGCATAGCGCGCTACGTCATTGGTAGCAGCGTCAAATGGTGGAATTTCGAAGGCACCGAAGGGGCCGTTCCAGACAAGCGTTGCGGCTTGATCGAGGGCGGCTTTGACGGCGGCGCGGGAATTGGGCCCTGCATCGAGAATCATCTCATCTGCACCCACATCATGCGCGTCGGCCAGGCGGCTTTCGGCACCGGCCTTGAACTGTTTGGCGAGCACCACATCCGATGGCAGCATGATCTTGCAGCCCTTGGCGGCGGCGTTGGCCATGATTTCGCGGGCGGTATCTAGCAGGTCATTCTCGCACAGCGATTTGCCGACCTTCACGCCTTGGGCGGCCAAGAAAGTGTTGGCCATGCCGCCGCCGATCACCAGCACATCGACCTTGGCGGTGAGATTGCCCAGAAGGTCGAGCTTGGTGGAAATCTTGGCACCCCCCACCACCGCCAGCACGGGGCGCTTGGGGGTTTCGAGGGCTGCGGCCAATGCTTTGAGTTCGGCTTGCATGGCCCGGCCTGCCACGGCTTCAACATGATGGGCCACGCCTTCGGTGGAAGCGTGCGCGCGGTGGGCGGCTGAGAAAGCGTCATTGACGAACAGATCGCCCAGCTTGGCCATCTTTTCAGCCAGTGCTGCATCGTTCGTTTCTTCACCTGCGGCAAAGCGGGTATTTTCGAGCAGGATCACATCACCGGGCTTGAGGGCGCTTGCGGCTTCTTCGGCTTTGGTATCCTGCCAATCGGTGAACACAAAGCGCACTTGTTTGCCCAAGGCTTGTGACAGTGCGGGAGCCACCGGGGCGAGTGACATTTCTGGCACCACCTTGCCCTTGGGGCGGTCAAAATGCGCCAGCAGAATGACGCTCGCGCCCTTGTCGCACAGTTCGCGGATGGTCGGAACCACGCGCTCAATGCGGGTTGCATCGCGCACCACGCCATTTTCGATGGGCACGTTCAAATCCACACGCAGCAGGACCTTCCTGCCTTCGAGCGCCACATCATCAAGCGATCTGAAAGCGGGCATATGCTTTATCTCCGTTATGGTTCAGCGCGCGCCGAGACGGGTTTTGACGGCGGTGACCGCATGCTTGGCGGTGATGCCGAATTTCTCGTAAAGCACTTCGGCAGGCGCACTGGCGCCAAAGCCGGTCATACCGATGAACAGGCCATCGGCACCGATGAAGCGGTCCCAGCTCTGGCGCACACCGGCCTCAATGGCCATGCGGACTTTTTCCTTGCCCAAGAGCTTGCGCTTGTAATCTTCTGACTGCTGTTCAAACAGCTCCATAGAAGGCACCGACACAACGCGCGCACCTAAGCCTTGCGCGTCGAGTATTTCCTTGGCCTGCATGGCGATTTCCACTTCCGAGCCGGAAGCGAAAATCACGACTGCCGATTTCTTGGTGGCTGCCAATTCATAGGCACCGAGCGCACACATATTGGTGGAGGTGAATTCCGTACGCATGGGTTTGAGCTTCTGGCGGGTCAGCGCGAGGATAGAGGGCTGGGTGCGGCTGGCCAAGGCGATTTCCCAGCACTCGGCTGTTTCCATCGCATCACAGGGGCGCATCACCAGCAGGTTGGGAATGGTGCGAAGCGATGCCACATGCTCAACGGGCTGATGGGTGGGGCCGTCTTCGCCAAGACCAATCGAGTCATGCGTCATCACATAGACGACGCGCTGCTGCATGAGGGCAGATAAGCGAATGGCCGGGCGGCAGTAATCGGTGAACACAAGGAAGGTGCCGCCGTAAGGGATCACCCCGCCATGCAGCGCCATGCCGTTCATGGCCGCGGCCATGCCATGCTCGCGGATGCCGTAATACATGTAACGGCCGGAATAATCAGATGCTGAGAAGCCGTTGGTGGTTTTGGTCTTGGTGTTGTTGGAACCGGTCAAGTCCGCCGAGCCGCCAAGGGTATCGGGCAAGAGCGGGTTGATGACTTCCAAGGCATTTTGCGAGGCATTGCGCGAGGCGATGGCGGGCGGGTTGGCGGCCAGTTCCTGCTTATAGGCGCGCAGGCCTTCATGGAAGGCGGTGGGAAGCTCGCCGGATTGGCGGCGGTTAAATTCAGACTGGATGGCGGGGGTGGCGGCCGTGAGGCGGCCTTCCCAAGCGGCACGGTCCTTGGTGCCACGGCTGCCGGCATCGCGCCAGAGCTTCAAAATGGGGGCGGGCACTTCGAAGGGGGCGGCAGACCAGCCGAGCTTTTCGCGCGCGGCCTTGATTTCATCTGGGCCCAAGGGCGAGCCATGCACGCCAGCACCGCCTTGCTTGTTGGGCGCGCCATAGCCGATGATTGTTTTGCAGGCGATCATCACCGGGCGGTCGGCGGTTTGGGCCTTTTGCAGGCAGGCGGCGATGTCGTCGGGCTTGTGGCCGTCGCAGGCCAGGGTCATCCAGCCAGAGGCTTCGAAACGCTTGGCCTGATCGGTCGAGTCCGACATCGCAACCTTGCCGTCGATGGAGATGCCGTTGTCATCCCACAGCACGATGAGGTTTTTCAGCTTTAAGTGACCCGCCATGGCGATGGCTTCTTGGCTGATGCCTTCCATGAGGCAACCGTCGCCGACAAGGGCGTAGGTTTTATGCTCGACCAAATCCGTGCCGAACACGGCGTTCAAGTGGCGTTCGGCAATCGCCATGCCGACGGCATTGGCGATGCCCTGGCCCAAGGGGCCGGTGGTTGTTTCAATGCCTGTGGCATGGCCGAATTCCGGGTGGCCTGCGGTTTTGGCACCCCATTGGCGGAAATTGCGGATTTCTTCCATCGTCATGTCGGCATAGCCGGTGAGATGGAGCAGGGCGTAGATCAGCATGGAACCGTGGCCGGCGGACAGGACGAAGCGGTCGCGGTCGGGCCAATGCGGGGCTTTGGGGTCGAATTTCAGGAATCGGGTAAACAGCACGGTGGCGATGTCGGCGGCCCCCATGGGAAGGCCGGGGTGGCCGGAATTGGCCTTCTGGACCGCATCCATCGAAAGGGCGCGGATGGCATTGGCCATTTGGATTTGCGTCGCGGCGTTCGCCATCGTGCTGTCAGTCATGGAAAAGTCCGATCCTCACAAAAGAATGGGCTGAGACATAGCACTGAGCTTTGTTGAGTCAATGGCGGGTGGGTTTGTCGCAGGGTCTTGGTGCATAAGGTTGACGCATCGGGTGAGGAAGCTGATAATTCAGCTTTGGATTGCAGGGGTTTTAGAGATTCCATGCCGGAAAAGACGAGAATCAGCTTGGCGCTTTCGCGTTTCGATGCCGCCTTGCGGGCATTGGAAGCCTCTGCCCGGCAAGCCCAGACGGCTGAACGCGGGGCCGCACAGGCGGAATTGCGTGAACTTCGCGGCCAGGCGGCGGATCTGGCTAAGAATAACCGCGAAGCCGGGCGGCGCATTGATACGGCTATCGCGAAAATCCGCGCAGCACTGGGTAGTTGAGGTAGTTTCCGATGGGTCAAGTTATCATTGCGGTCAATGATCGCAGCTACACCATGCAATGCGCCGATGGTGAGGAAGCCCAGCTTTCCACGCTTGCCGGGGTTCTGGACAAGGAAGTTACCCAGATTCGCGATCAGGTGGGTGCGGTTGGTGATTTGCGCCTGCTGCTGATGGCCGGGTTGATGCTTGCCGACAAGCTTGCCGAAGCTGAACGCCGCACGCAAGCCATGCGCGAGCAGATCGAAGGCTTGCGCCAATCGCGAAGCGAAGCTTTTCATCACGGCCGTTCGCTCGAGGAAGATTTGGCCGACCGGCTGGACGAGGCCTCCGAAAAACTGGAAGAATTGGCGATGGCTTTCAACGGCTCGTAAATGTGCGCGCTGTCCTGCCCATCAGGCGGATTTTTCTGGGGCAGAGCGGATCAATGACCACGAGATAATCAGTCCGGTGTGATGGCGATTTGCCTCTTGATTTTTGTAAGGCATTACCTTACAGATCATGTATGATCCGGACCTTGAGAAGCAAGCCATTGCGGAACCTGTTCAACAAAGGTGATGCGGCAGGCATCAAGCCGGAATGGTTGAAGCGGGTGCGGCTGATCTTGAACGTCCTAGATGATGCAACCCGACCTGAGGATTTGGACATGCCCGGCCTTGGTTTTCATCCACTAACAGCGAACCTTTCGGGCCGTTATTCGGTCAAGGTGTCCAGAAACTGGCGCATTACATTTGGTTGGGACGAGGGGCCGGTGGACGTGGATTTGGAGGATTATCATGGATAAAGCACAACGTAGTGAGGCTTTCGCTCCTGCACATCCGGGTGAGCTTCTGGCTGAAGTGGTATTGCCTGCCACGGGCAAATCCCGCAGCGAGATTGCGCGCCTGCTCGGCATCTCGCGGCAGTCGCTGTATGACATCATCGATTGCAAACAATCGGTGACGCCAGCCATGGCGGTGCGGTTCGGCAAGCTGTTCGGCAATGGGCCGGATTTGTGGCTGAACATGCAGGCGCGGCATGATTTATGGATCGCCAAGCGGGATGTGGATGTGTCGGATATTCCAACTCTGGCGGTTGCTTGATCTATAAGGTTGGGCCTGTGTCCTGCCCATCCAGATAACGCCGCAGTGCATCGCTGACCACGCTGTTGAGATTGAGGCCCCGGCGTTTTGCGTAGAGCATGGCGCGGCGGTGGAGATCACGGCCGGGGCGCACATTGAAGCTGCCTTTTAGTGGAATGTCGGCTTTTCGGCCTTCGGCTTGGCATAGGTTGAGATAATCATCCACGGCCTCTTGGAACGCCAGCTTCAGACTCTTGGCATCGCTGCCTTCATAGGTGACAAGATCGCGGATGAATTCAAGCCGGCCATGCAGCACCTCATCCACATCGCTGTATTCGATGGAGCCGTAATAGCCCTTATATTCCAAGATCGTGCTCATATCAGGTCTTCCTCCGCCAGCATGTGGACCAGCTCTTCTATCACATACATCTTCACGATGTTGCCGGGGTGCGGCTTGTGCAGCGCGATGGTTGGCGCTGTGGCATGAACGAAGCGCCTTCTGGAGCCGCCGGTTCTTCCTGCGGTTGCCTCGCGGTAGCCAAGCCCTTCCAGCAACCTGACAAGCTCATCCCAAGTGAAGTCTCTCGGTCTGTTTTTCAGCCGGGCAATAAGCTTGTCACGTTTGGTCATGTCGTCATTTCCTTCACGGCAAGCATGCACTGGATGGTGTGAAATTGCAACCATATTCAGTTGCTTTTTTTCAGCTGGCAGAACCGCTCATGATTTTCCCGGTGGCAATCGGGGCGGGGGGCGTTTATGGTTGGAAATGGCGTTGCTGCCCGGTGCGAGAAGGTACATTTTCCCTGGGCCTATAACGATCTCTAGGGAGCTGTCCCTGCCTCGGGCCCTGGTCCTTGGCACATGGTTCCCACCTACTTAACGTAGGACCCGGGATCGCCACTTTCACGGCCACGGCGGCTTCGCCACCTTACATTTGCGATGAGTATGATTTTGCCCGACACAAGTCCGCCGCCTGCTGATCTGGATGGCCTGAAACGGCAGGCGCGGGGGGCGGCTGGCAAGCGGCGCAACCAGTTGCATGAGGCGGGCAAGGACACCGCTGGCTTGGCATTGGCGGCCACGGGCCTTGGATTTACCGGGCTGAAGCCGCCGCGCATCGTTTCGGGTTTTTATCCTTTCCGCAGTGAAATCAGCACCTTGCCGCTTTTGGCGCGGCTGGCGGGGGAAGGTTGGCAAACCGCTTTGCCTATTGTGCTGGGGCCAGGGGTGCCGCTGTTATTTCGCGCTTGGGCACCGGGGGATGCGATGGGCAAGGGCGAGTGGGACATTCCCATTCCGCTGGATTCTGCCCCGGAAGTTGAGCCGGATGTGCTGTTTGTGCCGCTTTTGGCGTTTGACCGGGCCGGTTATCGGCTGGGCTATGGCGGCGGGTTTTATGATCGCACGCTGGCGAAGCTGCGCGCCATCAAGCCGGTTATCGCTATCGGCACGGCCTATGCGGGCCAGCAGGTAGACTTTGTGCCGCGCGGGGAATATGACGCACCGCTCGATTGGATTTTGACTGAGGAAGGCCCCATCGCGTGCGGTTGATCTTTTTGGGCGATCTTGTGGGTCGGGCCGGCCGGGAGGCGGCCTTGGCTGCCATCCCGCAGCTTCGGGCGCGTTACAGCCCTGAATTGCTGATCGTGAATGCGGAAAATGCAGCGCATGGCTTTGGCATTACGGAGGAGATTTTCCTCGAATTGCGCGATGCGGGGGCGGATGTGGTTACCCTTGGCAATCACAGTTTTGACCAGCGTGAGGCCTTGGTTTTCATTGAGCGTTACCGCGAATTGCTCAGGCCTCTGAATTATCCGCCGGGCACGCCGGGGCGCGGGGCGGGGCTGTTTACCGGGGCAAGTGGCGCGCAGGTGTTGGTTATGAATGTCATGGGGCGCGTGATGATCGAGCCGCAGCTGGATGACCCGTTTGCCGCCACCGCGCGCGAGCTTGATTTGTGTCCGCTCAAAACCATGTGCGATGCTGTGTTCATTGATTTCCATGCCGAGGCCAGTTCCGAGAAAATGGCTTTCGCGCATTATGTGGATGGCCGCGTGAGTGCGGTTGTGGGTACGCATACGCATGTGCCGACGGCGGATCATCAAGTGCTGCCGGGGGGCACCGGATTTCTTTCGGATGCTGGCATGTGCGGGGATTATAATTCGGTGATCGGCATGGACAAGGAAGAACCCATCAGCCGCTTCACCCGCAAGGTGCCCAACCAGCGCATGAGCCCGGCCATGGGGCCTGCCACGGTTTGCGGGGCGATGATCGATGTGGACGCAGCCACGGGGCTGGCGCGGCGCGTGCAGCCCATTCGCATGGGCGGCAGGCTTGAGGGCGTGATGCCGGAGTGATACCAAACCCATTCAGGATTCGAGTGAGAAGGCGATAAAGCAATGGCGGGTCATTCCCAATATAAGAACATCATGTTCCGCAAAGGAAAGCAGGACGCGGTGCGTTCCAAGCTGTTTTCCAAGCTGGGGCGTGAAATCACGGTTGCCACCAAGGCGGGGCTTCCTGACCCTTCGCTGAACCCGCGCTTGCGGCTGGCCATTCAGAATGCGCGGGCCGAAAACATGCCGCGCGACAATATCGAACGCGCCATCAAGAAGGCTTCCGGTGGCGATGCGGATGCTTATGAGAATATCCGCTATGAAGGCTATGGTGCCGGTGGTGTTGCCATCATCGTGGAAGCGTTGACGGATAACCGCAACCGCACGGCGGCGGTGGTGCGTTCGCTGTTTACGAAATATGGCGGCAATCTGGGTGAAAGCGGCTCGGTGGCGTTCATGTTCAACCGCATCACCGAAATCACCTACAAGGCTGGCGTGGCTTCCGCCGATGCGATGCTCGATGGTGCGATTGAGGCGGGTGCTGATGATGTCGCCTCTGACGAGACATCGCATGTGGTGACATGCAGTTTTGAAGGCATGGGCGAGGTATCATCTGCCTTGGCGGCCAAATTCGGCGATGCGGAATCGGTGAAAGTGGTGTGGCGGCCCAATATCACCACACCGGTGGATGATGAGAAGGCCGAAAGCATCATGAAGCTGGTGGATGCGCTGGAAGATGATGATGATGTGCAGACGGTCTATTCCAATTTCGAAATGTCGGAAGACATGCTCAAGAAGCTGACCGCCGCGTGAGCCGGATCATCCGCATTCTGGGCATTGATCCGGGCTTGCGGAATACCGGCTGGGGGATGATTGCGAGCGAAGGCTCGCGGCTTTCCTTTTTGGCCTGCGGGTCGCTTCATTCGGATGCGGATTTGTCGCTCGCTGAACGCTTGCACCAATTACATAGCGGGCTGTGCGCGCTGATTGCCGAATGGCAGCCCGATGAGGCGGCGATTGAGGAAACCTTCGTCAACAAAGACGCCCGCTCGGCTTTGAAACTGGGCCAAGCGCGCGGGGTGCTGATGGTGCCACCTGCGGCGGCGGGTATTCCGGTCGCCGAATATGCGCCGAACCAGATCAAGAAGGCGGTGGTAGGGGCAGGGCATGCCGAGAAGGCGCAGGTTCAGCATATGTTGAAGGTGCTGCTGCCGAAAGCGGTGCTGAAATCAGCCGATGCGGCAGACGCGCTGGCGGTGGCGGTGTGCCACGCGCATATGAGGGGGGTGCGGGATTTGGCGGCGGTGGTGGGGCGGGGGTAGTTTACATTACTGCGGCCCTCCCGCCATCGTCAGCCCGGCCCCCGAGCCGGGCCAGGGCTTCGTTCCAATCAGAAAGCCCTGTCCCGGGTCTCCGCTACGCTCCGCCCGGGGTGACATCTTTAAGCTTGGACGCTGGCAGCGGCGTTGATCAGTTAATGGCTTCTCGTTCTATCCTTTATAAAATTTCTGAAAAACATAATTAGGTGACCAACCAAATGATCAAAGATGATCGCGCTTGGAAAAAACAGTGATCCAAAAATAAACAACAAGGTAGTCTCAAATATCGCTTGCCAATACGGGATGGAAAATGGCCCGATCCACCTTTCAGAAAGCGAAATTGCTGCTGCGATAGAGTTAAGAGCCAAAAAATAAATCAGTGACTTGCGTGGGAATTTCGTTCGCGCAGAGGCGTAGGCTATGCACCACCATGCCGCTACAATCGAGTGCGCATGCACAGCTGAGCTACCTTGTCCTACGAGTTGGGTAGCCAGATATCCAGCAATTCCTGCTGCCGAATAAACCAAGATTCCCACAAAAGCTGATGACATTCTCATGACACATGTATCTCGATCGAATCATTTGGATCCGCGAATGGTCGATGCAAACGACATCGCTGTCGACGGAATACTTTGCCAAACCAGGTATTGCGAGCAACGGCTTCGCGGTGGTGATTGCCTGAGCTGCTTTTATCCGTCTCCCTCGGGCTTGACCCGAGGGTCCTTTTCATTTGAACGTGGCAACAAGCTCCGGAGGTGTGAAAGAAAGCGAATTGGAAAAGGATCCTCGGGTCAAGCCCGAGGAAGACGGAGGAAGTGGGCAGTCTATCGGGTGTTCTTGACTTGTTCACCTTTGCGCTCTAACCGTGAAAGGCATCACAGGGAGACTTCCACGCGCATGATCGGCAAGCTCAAAGGGCGTATTGACAGTTATGGTGCCGACCATCTGCTCATCGATGTGCAGGGGGTTTGCTATGTCGTTGCCTGTTCCACCCGAACCCTTGCCCAGATGCCGCCCAAGGGGGAATTTGCCGAAGTCATTACCGAGATGCTGGTTTCGCAAGAGATGATCCGGCTGGTCGGCTTTGCCTCTGGTGCGGAGCGGGATTGGTTTAAGCTGTTGCAGTCCGTGCAAGGGGTGGGCACTAAGGTGGCGTTGGCTATTCTTTCCACGCTTTCGGTGGCGGAATTGGGCAATGCCATTGCATTGGCCGACAAGGCGATGATCGGGCGCACGCCCGGGGTGGGGCCGAAATTGGCGGCACGGTTGGTCACGGAGCTTAAAGATAAAACGCCGCAATTTGGTGCGGTGGATGCCTCTCTCGCGCAGCTTTCAGGCGAGCTGGATGCGCCGCGGCCCACGGCGGCTTCGGATGCTGTCTCGGCCCTCGTCAATCTGGGCTATGGCCAAGCGCAGGCAGGGGTTGCCGTGGCGATGGCGATGAAGAAGGCGGGGGATGAAGTGCTGCCCACTGAGAAGCTAATCCGCATGGCGTTGAAGGAGCTTTCCTCATCATGACCACGCGCCTTGTATCCCAAGCTCCGCGTGAGGAAGACGCGCTCGATACGCATTTGCGCCCGCAAAGGCTCATGGAATTTGTCGGCCAGTCGCGCGCGAAGCAGAATTTGCAGGTGTTCATTGATGCTGCGAAAGCACGCGGTGAGGCGCTGGATCATGTGTTGTTTGCAGGCCCGCCGGGGCTTGGCAAAACCACGCTGGCGCAGATTGTGGCGCGTGAATTGGGCGTGAATTTCCGCGCCACTTCCGGGCCGGTGATTGCCAAGGCGGGGGATTTGGCGGCGCTGCTCACCAATCTGGAAGATCGTGATGTTCTGTTCATCGATGAAATCCACCGGCTGAACCCGGCTATCGAAGAAGTGCTGTATCCGGCAATGGAGGATTATCAGCTTGATCTCATCATCGGTGAAGGGCCAGCCGCGCGTTCGGTGCGCATTGATCTGGCGAAGTTTACGCTGGTGGGTGCCACCACGCGCACGGGGCTGTTGACGACGCCGCTTCGGGATCGGTTCGGCATCCCTGTGCGGCTTGAATTTTATAATGAGGCGGAGCTTCTGGATATTGTCTCGCGCGGGGCGCGGGTGATGCAGCTTAACATCACACCCGATGGCGCATCTGAAATCGCGCGCCGATCACGTGGCACGCCGCGCATTGCGGGCCGCTTGCTGCGCCGCGTGCGCGATTTTGCCGCCGTGGCGGGCAAGTCCACCATCGACCAGGATGTTGCCGATAAGGCGTTGCAGAGATTGGAAGTCGATGCGCGCGGGCTGGATAGTCTCGACCATCGCTATCTCACCTGTGTCGCTGTCAATTTCGGCGGCGGGCCTGTGGGCATTGAAACCATCGCCGCGTCATTATCGGAAAGCCGCGATGCGATTGAGGAAATCATTGAGCCTTATTTGATGCAGCAGGGCTTTGTGAATCGAACCCCCAAGGGCCGTGTTCTGACCGCGGCTGCCTTCCGGCATTTAGGATTAGCCGTGCCGCAAAAGCCCGAGATCATGCAAGGCATCCTGCCGCTGGAACCGGATGATGTCTGACTGGCCGGATATTGCCGGGCGCAATCTGCCCGATGGCGGGCATGTGTTGCCCGTGCGCGTTTATTATGAGGACACGGATTTTTCTGGGGCCGTCTATCACGCCAATTATCTGAAATTCTGCGAACGTGCGCGTTCCGACATGCTTCGCATTTCGGGCATCCACCATGCGCAATTGCATGGCGCGGGGGCGGAGGGGCGGATGGGCTTTGTGGTGCGGCGCATGGAATGTGATTTCCTGAAACCGGCCCATATTGATGATCTGCTCGATGTCGAAACGCACATGCTGGAGGCCTCTGGCGCTCGGCTCGTTCTCAAACAAACGGTCAAATTGGGCGAAGATGTGATTTTTTCTGCCAATGTCACTCTTGCGCTCGTCGATGGGCGCGGGGTGCCCAAAAGGCTGCCCAATGACCTGCTGGAACGGCTGAAACGTTAATATTTGCCCATTCCGACAGGCGTGGGCGGGCCTTGCGTAACCATACATTAACCACATGCTGTTTGTTTGGCTTCACCATGCCATGCGCGCCGCCGGGGATGACCCTTGGGGCATGCGTGGTCGCAGAATCGACATTTTTGCTTTGCTTAAAGGCAGGCAGCAGCGCCACAGGGGTTTGACGCGATGGAAGTAAGTGCAGCGACGGCCGCCACGGATGCCGTGAATTTCGGCATCTGGCACATGTTCTGGCAGGCAGGTCTGGTCGTGAAGATCGTGATGCTGGGCCTTGTGGCGGCTTCGGTGTGGTGCTGGGCCATTGTTTTTGAAAAATTCGCGTCGTTCAAGAAGATCGACCGCAGCATGGATCAATTCGAGCAGCAATTCTGGTCGGGCCAGTCGCTGGAGGATCTGTATGCCGTCATGAGCCCGCGCAATAATACCGGCATGGCCGCCCTGTTCATGGCCGCCATGCGCGAATGGAAGCGCAGTCAGGAAAGTGTCATGCGCGCCGGTTTTGCCGGGGTGCAAACCCGTATCGACCGGGTGATGGATGTGCAGTTGCAGCGCGAGCTGGAACGGCTGGAAGCGCGCCTGTTATTTCTGGCCACCATCGGCTCGGCAGGGCCGTTCATTGGCCTGTTCGGCACGGTGTGGGGCATTATGACCTCGTTCCAAGCCATTGCCGTTTCCAAGAACACCAATCTGGCCGTTGTGGCACCGGGGCTTGCGGAGGCGTTGTTTGCCACCGCATTGGGGCTTCTGGCCGCTATTCCGGCGGTTGTATTCTACAACAAGTTTTCCTCCGACATCACGCGCATTGGTGCGCGGTTGGAAAACTTCGCGGATGAATTTTCCGCCATCATTTCCCGCCAGCTTGACGAGAGGGTTTGACCGTTGGGTGCAGCAGTAGGCGGCGGAAAGGTTTCCAAAAGCAGGCGCGGGCGGCGTTCGCTGCGCCATATGGGCATTGTGAGTGATATCAACGTCACACCTTTTGTGGACGTGATGCTGGTGTTGCTCATCGTGTTCATGGTCACAGCGCCCATGCTCACGGTTGGCGTGCCGCTTGAATTGCCTGAAACATCCGCCAAGGAAATGCAGGGCGATACCGAGCCGCTGACCGTTTCGGTGAAGGCGGATGGGGCTATCTTTCTGCAGGAAACCGAAATCACGCTCACGGAACTGGTGCCCAAGCTCGAAGCCATCTCCAAGAACGGCTATGAGGAGCGCATTTTCGTGCGCGCGGATAAGGCCATTGATTATGGCGCGGTGATGCAGGTGATGGCCGCACTGAATGCGGCCGGATTCCGCAAGATCGGCCTTGTCACCGCGTCTGATATAACAGCACCCGCAGCGCCTTAAGGATTGACATGCGCCGCCCGGTTTGGAGCCTTACAACATCACTGCTGATCCATGCCGGACTGTTGGTCGCGGCTGTGGTGGTGTTGCCGCAGGCAACCTTGCCGCCGGTGGAGGAGCGCGATCCAATCTCGGTAGAGATTGTTGAGGTAACCGATACTTCCACGCGCGTGGCCACAAAGCCGGATGCGCCGAAGGAACCGGAAACGCCGCCTGCACCGCCCAAGGAAGAACCCGTTCCCGAAAAGCCCAAGCCCCAGGCTGCTGTCGAGCCTGAGCCTTTGCCCGAGCCTGAGCCGGTGGTCGAGCCCGCACCCGTGCCTGATGAGCCCGCGCCGCCAAAGCCTGAGGTGGTTGAGAAGAAGGCGGAGGAAACACCACCTCCCGCCCCACCGCCGCCCAAGCCGAAGCCCAGGCCAAAACCCAAGCCCAAGCCGGAAAAGCCGAAGCTGAACGTGGATGAGCTTGCCGCTCTTTTGAACAAAATCCCCGATGAGCCGCCACCGGTGGAGCCTTCGCAAACCGATGGCGTGCCGGCTCAGGGCGACATCGAGCAGCTTCTGGGCAATGATGCGGCCAATTCGGCCGATCTCATCGACTATCTGTCGCAAGCCACCAGTAAATGCTGGAGCCCGCCCACCGGGGTTGCCGAAGCGCAGGATCTGGTGATTTCGGTGAAAATCAATTTCGCCGAGGACGGGTCGGTCACCGGCACGCCGGAAGTGATGAACAATTCGCCCAATCCCCTGTTCGGGGTGGCCGCAGCGGCGGCCGTGCGCGCCGTGCTGATTTGTGCACCCTATGACAAACTGCCCAGAGACCGCTATGAAGAGTGGCGGGAGACGCAGATCAACTTCAACCCTGCCAAAATGTTTGCCCCCTGACAAAGAAGAGCTTGCCCCATGTTCACGAAATCCATGATTTCCCGCCGTTCATTGCTGGCCGCAGGTGCTGCGGCCCTTGCCCTTCCGGCGGGCATGTCCAGCCTGACGCGGCCTGCCGCTGCTGCCTTGGTGGTGGACGTAACCAAGGGGCAGGTGGCCCCCATGCCGATCGCCTTGCCGAGTTTCATCGGGGCGGATGCCACAACCGCAGAGCTTGGCGCCAACATCACGGGTGTGGTGGCAAGCGATCTTCAGAACAGCGGGCTGTTTGCGCCTCTGCCGCAGGAATCCTATATCGAGAAAATCACCAATTTCGGCCAGCCGCCGCGCTTTGCCGATTGGCGCACCATTCAGGCGCAGGCCTTGGTGACAGGCCAGATTGTGGCGCAAGGTGATGGGCGCGTGCGCGCTGAATTCCGCCTGTGGGATATTTTCGCGCAAGCCCAGGTGATCGGGCTGCAATTCACGACAACGCCGAAAAATTTCCGCCGCATGGGCCATATGATTGCGGATGCGATCTATAAGGCGCTGACGGGTGAAGATGGCTATTTCGATACGCGCGTTGTGTTCATCAGCGAAGAAGGCCCCAAGGACAAGCGGGTCAAGAAGCTGTCCATCATGGATCAGGACGGGTTCAACGTCCGCATGCTCACCGATGGGGCTGACCTTGTGCTGACGCCGCGCTTCTCGCCGACGAGCCAGGAAATCACCTATATGTCCTTTGCGGGCGGCAATCCGCGCGTGTATCTGTTCAATATTGAAACCGGACAGAAGGAAATCGTGGGTGTATTCCCCAATATGACCTTCTCACCGCGCTTTTCGCCGGATGGTGAGCAGGTGATCATGAGCCTGCAAAATGGCGGCAACGCGAATATTTATACTCTCGACATGCGCTCCAAAGCGACCCGGCAGTTGACCACAACGGCCGCCATCGACACCGCACCCAGCTATTCACCGGATGGCGCGCGTATCTGTTTTGAGTCCGACCGGGGTGGTGGACAGCAGATTTATGTCATGAATTCAGATGGTTCCGGCCAGCAGCGTATTTCTTCGGGCGAGGGGCGCTATTCCACCCCCGTCTGGAGCCCGCGCGGCGATCATATCGCTTTCACGAAGTTCACGGCGGGTGCCTTTTCCATCGGTGTGATCAAGCCGGATGGTTCTGGTGAGAGAATATTAACCTCAGGTTTTCACAATGAAGGTCCGACATGGGCGCCGAACGGGCGGGTTTTGATGTTTTTCCGCGAGAGTCCGGGGGAAAACGGCGGACCGCAGCTCTACAGTGTGGACTTGACGGGCTATAATGAACGCCTGATCAAAACACCCGGATTCGCGTCTGACCCGGCTTGGTCGCCCTTGCTCAAGCAAGGTTAAAACGGCTAAAGCCATAGAGGGAGCAGGGTTTTACTTGGACTCGGCCCCAGATCAATTAGGAGTGAAGTGAATGCTGCGCCGTTTTGCTGATTGGAAACTTGCCGTCGCCCTTATGGGCTTTCTGGCCCTTGCGGGCTGCACCAAGAAGAACACGCCCAACCTTGATGGCAGTGCCGGCCAGGCCGCACCCGGATCGGTTGGCGATTTCCAGACCAATGTGGGCGATCGCATTTACTTCCTCGTGGATCAGTCCACGCTGACCGAGGAAGGCCAGCAGACGCTGACGCGCCAGGCCGCTTGGTTGCAGCAATATCCCAATGTCACCGTGCAGATCGAAGGCCATGCCGACGAGCGTGGCACGCGTGAATATAACATCGCGCTGTCGGCCCGCCGCGCCACGGTGACACGTGAATTCCTGACCGCGCAGGGCATCGAAGCCGCGCGCGTTACCACTATTGCCTATGGCAAGGAACGCCCGGTCGCATTGTGTGATGCGGAAAGCTGCTGGGCGCAGAACCGCCGCTCCGTCACCGTTGTGACGGGTGGTGCCACGGGCGGCTGATCGGTTTCAGCCAACGCGCCAAATCCAAGACCCGGTGCCGACTGCACCGGGTCTTTTCGCATGTGGGGCTGATGCGCTCAGGTTCCGGCTTGCGAGCCCTTTTGCATTTTCGCTGCCGGGCCTATATGTTTCGGCGAAGTTCCGGCTCCCAGAAAAGGTGACCTGTCTGTCATGTTGAAGTTCATCCGTGCCTTGCCCGTTGCCCTGTTGCTTGTCTTTGCGGTTGCCCATCCGGCGGGGGCGCAGGATGCAGCTCTCAGGCTTTCGCAGATCGAAGATCAGATGCGCCAGCTTGTGGGGCAGATCGAGACGCTGACGATTGAGCTTCGGCAGACCAAGGAGCTGCTGGCGCGTCAGCAGGCGGATACGCAATTCAGGCTGAATGCGCTGGAAGGCGGCAAGGGGGCCGCTGTTGCCGGTGCCGGGCCGGTGGAGACAGCGCCCGGGCCGCAGGTTTTGGGCACGCTGGCAGTTCCTGCCGATCCGGCTGTGGCAGCCGGTGCCGCACCTGCCGCCCCCGTGGCGCAGGGTGCTGATAGCCTGCTTCCCGAAGCCGTTGGAGTAACGGGGCTGGATGGCACGCCGGTGGTCCCACTTGCGCCGGCCGCCTTGCCCGTACCCGACACGCCCGATGGGCTTTATCAGCAATCCTATGAAGCGTTGTTGCGGAGCCAGTTCGATGTGGCCCAGACGGGTTTTGGCGATTTCCTGAAACGCTATCCGCAGCATGAGCTTGCCGGAGGGGCCAATTATTGGCTGGGCGAGAGCCTTTATTCGCAAGCCAATTACAAAGATGCCGCCAAGGTTTTTCTGGATGGATTCAAGACTTACCCCGCCGACCCCAAGGCGGCGGATACGCTTTTGAAGCTTGGCATGTCGCTTAAACAGCTGGGTCAGAAGCCGCAGGCCTGCACGGTTTTCCAGTCGGTGAATGTGAAGTTCCCCAAGGCCGCGGACACGCGCAAGCGCGCGCAGGCTGAGGCCAAGCGCGCAGGCTGCGGTGCTTGAGGCCAGCGATGCGGGGCGCGTGCTTGCCCCGTTATCCGGCTTTCAAACGGTCGGCATTGCGCTTTCGGGGGGGGCGGATTCAACCGGGCTTTTGTGGCTTGCCGCCCATTGTGGATTTGCCACCCGTTTCAGCGCGTTGATCGTCGATCATGGGCTTCGGCCGGAATCAGAGGCGGAAGCCTTGCAAGCGGCGAGGGTGGCGCAAGAGCTTGGAATCGCTGCACATATTCTGAAATGGACGGAGGATAAGCCCACCACCGGCATTCAGGCAGCGGCCCGCCAAGCGCGTTACCGGCTGATGGCGCAGGCGGCGGGCAGGCTGGGGATTGAGGCACTGGCGACGGGGCATAATCTGGATGATGTGGCCGAAACTTTCCTGATGCGGCTGGCGCGCGGGTCTGGGCTGGATGGCTTGGCGAGCATCCCTGCCCAAACGGTTATTGAGGGCTTGCCGGTTTTTCGGCCTTTGCTGGATGTGCCGCATGCTGATCTTGTGGCTTTGCTCGGGCGCGAAGGCATCGGGTGGATTGAGGATCCAAGCAATCAATCGGCTCATTTCGAACGGGCAAGGCTTCGCGCGGTGCTGGGCGAGGCCTTGGCGGCTTTGGGCCTAAGTGCTGGAAAAATAGGGCTTTCTGCCCGCCGCTTGGGCCGCGCGCGCGCCGCATTGGAGATCGAGGCGGCCCGATTTCTGGCGCAAATTTCTGTTCGGGAAGATGATGGCTGGCGGTTCAGCCTTGAAGGCTATCGCGCAGGCATGGCGGAAATCCGCATCCGGGCGCTGTGGCTTGTGTTGGCGCAGGGCGAATTGGCGCAAATTGAGCGGCTGGATGATTGGATTCTGGCTGGGGATCGTCCGGCTACCACGCTTGGTGGGTTCGAAATCCGGCGCGGAACAGATTTTCTGCAAATTAGGCCAGAAAACGCGCGCGGTATTCCGGTCTTGTGAGCTTGGCAATGTCTTTGTGCGTACCTATGTTAGGTGATAATACGCTGGGCTTTTCCAAGCCCCATGCCCGCTGAAAGGACTTTCGGTGAATAATTTTCGAAATTTTGCTGTTTGGGTAATCATCGCGCTTTTGCTGTTTGCCCTGTTCAACCTGTTCCAGGGCCAGTCTCAGCGGGCCGGGTCCACGGATATGAGCTACTCGCAATTCGCCGATAAGGTGGAAACGGGCGAGGTTAAATCCGTGACCATTGCGGGCGATATCATTTCCGGCCAGTTGGCGGATGGCCGCCAGTTCCAGACCTTCGCACCCACCGACCCTAATCTCATCACGCAGCTGCGTGCAAAGGGTGTCGATATTCGCGCCAAGGCACCCTCGGATGACTCGGTGTTTCTGAGCATTCTGATTTCGTGGTTCCCGATCCTTCTGATGATTGGTGTTTGGGTGTTCTTCATGCGCCAGATGCAGTCTGGCGGCGGCAAGGCGATGGGCTTTGGTAAATCCAAGGCGAAGCTACTGACCGAAAAGCATGGCCGCGTGACATTTGAAGATGTGGCGGGTGTGGACGAGGCCAAAGAGGACCTCGAAGAAATCGTCGAATTCCTGAAAGACCCGCATAAGTTCCAACGCCTTGGCGGCAAGATCCCCAAGGGGGCGTTGCTGGTCGGCCCGCCGGGTACGGGCAAGACGCTTCTGGCGCGCGCCATTGCGGGTGAGGCCAATGTGCCGTTCTTCACGATTTCCGGTTCGGACTTTGTGGAAATGTTTGTGGGTGTTGGTGCATCGCGCGTGCGGGATATGTTCGAGCAGGCCAAGAAGAACGCGCCCTGCATCATCTTCATCGACGAAATTGACGCTGTGGGTCGCCATCGTGGTGCGGGCCTTGGCGGCGGCAATGATGAGCGTGAGCAGACGCTGAACCAGTTGCTTGTCGAGATGGACGGGTTTGAAGCCAATGAAGGTGTGATCCTGATTGCGGCCACCAACCGGCCGGATGTTTTGGATCCCGCACTTCTGCGCCCCGGTCGTTTCGATCGTCAGGTGGTGGTGCCCAATCCGGATGTGATGGGGCGCGAAAAGATTTTGCGCGTTCACATGAAGAATGTGCCGCTGGCACCGGATGTGGATGCCAAGGTGTTGGCGCGTGGGACGCCGGGGTTTTCGGGTGCTGATCTATCGAACCTTGTGAATGAAGCGGCATTGCTGGCTGCCCGGCGCAACAAGCGTGTGGTGACGCATGCTGAGTTTGAATATGCCAAAGACAAGGTGATGATGGGTGCGGAACGCAAATCCATGGCCATGTCGGAAGAAGAAAAGCGGCTTACCGCCTATCATGAAGCCGGCCACGCTATTGTTGCGATGAATGTGCCCGCCGCTGACCCCGTGCATAAAGCCACCATCATCCCGCGCGGGCGCGCATTGGGCATGGTGATGCAGTTGCCGGAAGGCGACCGCTATTCGATGAAGCTGAAGCAGATGACCTCGCGGCTTGCCATCATGATGGGCGGGCGTGTGGCCGAGGAGCAGACCTTCGGTGAGGAGAATGTGACCTCGGGCGCGCAGTCTGACATTGAACAGGCCACCAAGCTTGCCAAAGCCATGGTGACGCGCTGGGGCTATTCCAAGGAACTGGGCTTTGTTGCTTATGGCGACAATCAGGAAGAAGTGTTCCTCGGCCATTCGGTTGCGCGCAACCAGAATGTGTCGGAAGCCACTTCGCAGCTCATCGACAAGGAAGTGCGTCGTTTGGTGGATGAGGCCTATACCAGCGCCAAGAAGATCCTGAAAACGAAGTCGAAGGATTTGGAAGCACTGGCCAAGGGGCTTCTTGAATATGAAACGCTGACGGGCGATGAGATCAAGGATCTCATCAAAGGCAAGCCGCCGCATCGTGACAGCGGAGCATCCGCACCGCCACCTGCGGAAGCGACACCTTCGGTGCCCCCGACGGGTGCTACAAAGCGCAAGAAAAACCCGCCCGGCGATATGGAGCCGCAGCCGCAAGGATGACCAAGCTTTATCTACGCCCCCAGGGCCTCGTTTATGCAAACGAGGCCCTTCATCTTGTTAAGGCAGGCTTGGCGGGAAGGCTGGCTGGTGGCTTTGTTGGTTTCACCGCTGTCGAAGTGATCACGCGGGATCGTCGCGAATGGCGGTCTTACGCGGATATTGCGGCAAGCCGCGATGCAGCAGTGCGCGAGGTGCTTTCACGCATTGAAATGGCCAGAGGCGATTTCGCCGGGCTTTCGATGGCAAGCCCCGTCATTATGGGCATCATCAATGTAACGCCTGACAGTTTTTCTGATGGGGGCCAGGCTAGCGAACACGAAACCGCCATTGCCCAAGGCCGCCGACTTTGGGCGCAGGGTGCGCGTATTCTGGATGTTGGGGGCGAGTCCACGCGGCCCGGCTCTGATCTTGTTCCGGGTGCTGAAGAATTGGCCCGTGTGCTGCCGGTTATCTCGGCGCTGGCTGGGGAAGGCTTTCGGCTTTCGGTGGATACGCGAAAGCCGGAAGTGATGCAGGCGGCGGCTAAGGCGGGGGCAGCGATCCTCAATGATGTGAGTGCGCTTGGCTTTTCACCCGAAAGCCCTCGCGTTGCCGCAGGGCTGCAATTGCCACTGGTGCTGATGCATGCCCAGGGCGACCCTAAGACCATGCAGGTGAACCCGGTTTATGAGGATGTGGCGCTGGATGTTTATGATGCGCTGGAAGGCTTCATCGCGCGTGCGGTTGGCGCCGGGGTGCCGCGTTCGCATCTGGCCATTGATCCTGGCATCGGCTTTGGCAAAAGCTTCAATCACAATCTAGAAGTGCTAAACCAGCTCACCCTCTATCATGGATTGGGTGTTCCGCTTTTGCTGGGGGCTTCACGCAAGGCTTTCATCGGGGCGATTACGGGCGAAAGCCAAGCGGGGCTTCGCATGGCAGGCTCGGTGGGGGTGGCGATTGCTGCGGCAGCGCAGGGCGCGCAGATCATCCGCGTGCATGATGTGCGCGAGAGTGTGCAGGCGCTGGCCACTTGGATGGCGGTTAACGCGCGGGTCACTATTTAGGACTTATTTTCACCCAAGTCATTGGGCTTTGGAGCAAAGCATGCGGCGCGATTTCTTTGGCACGGACGGCATTCGCGGCGAGGCGAATACATGGCCCATGACGGCCGAAACCGCCTTGCGCGTTGGCATGGCAGCAGGAAGCCTGTTCATGCGTGGCGGCCATCGGCACCGCGTGGTGATCGGCAAGGATACGCGGCTTTCCGGCTATATGCTGGAACAGGCGCTGACGGCTGGATTGCTGTCGGTGGGCATGGATGTGTTTTTGTTCGGCCCACTTCCCACCCCTGCCGTGGCGATGCTGACGCGCAGCTTGCGGGCTGATGTTGGCATTATGATTTCAGCTTCGCATAATCCGTTCCATGATAATGGCATCAAGCTGTTTGGCCCGGATGGCTATAAGCTTTCCGACGCGCAGGAAAAAGAGATTGAAGCCTTGGTGGATAAGGGGGCTGAAGCGGCTCTCACCAAGCCGCGCGATCTGGGCCGTGCCAAACGCATTGAGGACGCGCAGGCGCGTTACATTGAATTTGCCAAGCGCACGGTGCCCAAGGATTTGACGCTGAGCGGCTTGAAGATCGTTGTGGATTGTGCCCATGGCGCGGCCTATCGCGTGGCGCCCACGGCGCTTTGGGAAATGGGTGCGGAAGTCATCGTGATTGGCGACAAGCCGGATGGTTTCAACATCAATGATCAATGCGGCTCTACCCATCCACAAATTGTTGCAGCGCGCGTGAAGGAAACGGGTGCTGATCTTGGCATTGCGCTGGATGGCGATGCGGACCGTGTGATCCTTGTCGATGAAAAAGGCCAGGTGATTGATGGCGATCAGCTGATGGCGCTGGTGGCTGGTTCATGGGCGGCAGATGGCAGGCTTTCTGGTGGCGGTCTTGTTGCGACCGTGATGAGCAATCTGGGATTGGAACGCTATATCGAGTCCTTGGGATTGAAGCTTCATCGCACCAAGGTGGGGGATCGTTATGTGGTGGAACATATGCGCGCCCACGGTTTCAATGTGGGTGGTGAACAATCCGGCCATATTGTGCTGTCGGATTTTGCCACCACGGGTGACGGATTGATTGCGGCTTTGCAGGTGCTTGCTGTTATCAAGGGTTCGGGCAAGCCTGCCAGCCAAGTGCTGCGGCTGTTCACACCGCTGCCCCAGCTTTTGAAGAATGTGCGCTTTACTTCCGGCCAACCGCTGGAAGATGTGCATGTGAAGCAGGCCATTGCAGAGGCGCAAGCAAAGCTGCATGGCAAGGGGCGGCTGGTCATCCGTGCTTCGGGAACCGAACCTCTTATCCGTGTCATGGCAGAAGGCGATGATGATGGGTTGGTGCGTCGTTGCGTGGATGATATTTGTGCTGCACTTGAAGCGGTGAAGTCTTAATTTTCGTTCATATTTGCAGGCCTTCTTTGCCATATTTGGGCAGGCAGTAACCAACTGCTAACCGTATCTGCAAGCTACCTTCCAAAAGCCGCATTTTGGGCTGGTTCCGAACATAGGCTTTGCTTAGCTAAAGCTCTCCTGTTTGTCTCAAGAAGGTGTTCATCATGAAGAATTTCCGTGTGTCCCGTTTGAAGTCATTTGCGCTGGCCGGGGCTGTCGCCATGTGCGTTTCGAGTGCAGCGATGGCAGCTGACATGGATACCGATTACACGCCACCGCCGTCTGAAGGTGGCTGGTATTTGCGTGGTGATCTCGGCTGGTCTTGGCTCAACTGGGATGGTGGCGAAAATGATGGCGCCATGACGGGTGGCGGTGGCCTTGGCTATGCCTATGGCAATGGCGTGCGCGCAGATATGCGGGTGGATTACTCAGGCGAGTATAAGTCTGGCACGGATCTGGCCCCGCAGGATTTCACCACCACCACGGCACTCATGAACGCCTATTATGATTTTCCTGTTTCTGACACGGCCAGCCCCTATGTGGGTGCCGGCCTTGGCTGGGGCTGGGCTGGTGACGGCAAGGCCGGCGATGATGATGGTTTTGCCTGGTCGCTCATGGCGGGTCTGAACCTGCGTATGACGGACTCGATCATGGCTGATGTCGGCTATCGCTATCGCAACATTGGCGTGAGCGGTGACAATCTGAACGATCACGCTGTACTGGCTGGTATGCGCTTCTCGTTCTGAGTGGTGCCTTTGTGAATCAAATGGCCGGGCCTTGGTGCCCGGCCATTTCTGTTTGGCGCTTCGAAAAGCTGGGAAACCCCGCGCGTTAAAACGCCAGCGGCTTTGCCTGTCGCACATTGGGCAGGTTTTGCACTTCGGCAAGCACGGCGGGTGCAATGGCTTCGTCGATTTCCACCAAGGCAATCGCATCACCGCCGCGTTCTTGGCGGCCGAGATGGAAGGTGGCGATGTTCACGCCCGCCCGCCCCAAGGCCATGCCGAGGGCACCAATGAAACCGGGCTTATCGGCATTTGTTACATAAAGCATGTGGGGGCCGAATTCAGATTCGAGGTTGATGCCCTTGATCTGGATGATGCGCGGCTTGCCGTCGGAGAAAACGGTGCCTGCCACCGAGCGTTCTTGATCTGCCATGCGTATGCTCACGCGGATATAGCTATCATAAGTGCCGCGCTGCGTTTGGCGCACCTCGTTGACCTGACAGCCGCGTTCACGGGCAGCCACGGGGGCTGATACCATATTCACATCGCCCAGCATTGGTTTGAGCACACCCGACAGGGCAGCGGAGGTGAGGGCGCGGGTGTTCATCTCGGCCACTTCACCGGCATATTCGATGGTGATGGCATCGAGGGCTGAATCGGTAAGCTGACCGGCAAAGGAGCCAAGCTTTTCGGCCAGAGCGATAAAGGGCTTGAGGCGCGGGGCTTCGTCTGCCGTGATGGAAGGCATGTTGAGCGCGTTGCTGACGGCACCGCTGATCAGATAATCGGCCATCTGCTCGGCAATCTGGATCGCCACATTCTCCTGTGCTTCGGTGGTGGCGGCACCCAGATGCGGCGTGCAAACGACATTTTCGTAACCGAATAGTGGGTGGGCTTGGGCTGGTTCGACTTCGAACACATCCAGGGCTGCACCGGCCACATGGTGCGAGTCCAAGGCGGCTTTCAATGCGTCTTCCACAATCAAGCCACCGCGCGCGCAGTTGATGATGCGGACACCCTTTTTCATTTTGGCGAAGGCGGCAGCGTCGATGATGTTGCGGGTCTTGTCGGTGAGTGGGGTATGCAGCGAGATGAAATCAGCCCGGCGCAAGAGTTCTTCCAGTTCCACTTTCTCAACACCAATCGCAATGGCGCGTTCAGCTGACAGGAAGGGATCAAAGGCGATGACCTTCATTTTGAGGCCAAGCGCGCGGTCGGCAACGATAGAGCCGATATTGCCGCAGCCGATGAGGCCCAGGGTTTTGTTGAATAGTTCGACACCCAGAAAGCGGTTCTTTTCCCACTTGCCCTGTTGGGTGGAAAGATTTGCCGCCGGAATCTGGCGGGCCAATGCCATCATCATGGAAAGCGCGTGTTCGGCGGTGGTTACTGCATTGCCGAAGGGCGTGTTCATCACGATGATGCCGCGGGCTGTGGCGGCGGGCAGGTCTACATTATCCACGCCAATGCCAGCCCGACCGATCACTTTCAAATGGGTGGCGGCGGCTACGAGTTTCGGGGAAACCTTGGTGGCCGAGCGGATGGCAAGCCCGTCATATTGCGGAATGGCGGCCAAAAGGGCGTCTTTGTCCTTGCCCAAGTCTGGCAGGTAATCCACCGCAATGCCGCGCTCGCGGAAAATTTCCACGGCGGCTTCGGAGAGTTTGTCGGATACCAGAACGCGCGGGCTCATAGGGATTTCTCCTGAATATGACGATAGGCCCAGGTGAGCCATTGCGTGAGGATTTGAACGTCTTGCGTTTCCACCGTTGCCCCGCACCAGATGCGAAGGCCCGCAGGCGCATCGCGGTAAGAGCCGATATCGAAGGCCACGCCTTCGGCTTCCAGCAATTTTGCCATGCGTTTGGGTGTGGCTTCATCGCCATCAATGGTCAGGCAGACGGAGGTGTTCGATGCGGTAGCGGGAACCTTGGCGAGATTATGCGCCCAAGGGGTTGCCGCGATCCAATCCGTGATGGCCTTGGTGTTGGCATCTGCCCGCGCGATGAGGCCTTTCAGGCCACCAACGGATTTTGCCCAAGACAGGGCCGCGATCCAATCTTCCACGCAGAGCATGGAAGGGGTGTTGATCGTTTCGCCCTCAAAAATTCCACGATTGAGTTTGCCACCGGACATGAGGCGGAACAGTTTGGGCATGGGCCAAGCTGGTGTGTGGTTCTCCAGCCGTTCCACAGCGCGGGGGCCGAGGATGATGACGCCATGGGCGCCCTCACCGCCCAGCGCCTTTTGCCAGGAGAAGGTGGTGACATCGAGCTTGTCGAAAGCGAGCGGCTGGGCAAAGGCGGCGGAAGTGGCGTCGCAGATGGTGAGGCCTTGGCGATCATGCGGAATCCAATCAGCGTTCGGCACGCGCACGCCCGACGTGGTGCCGTTCCAGGTGAACACGACATCGCGGGTGAAATCGACGGATGTGAGATCGGGCAATTCGCCATA
>CAJBCQ010000105.1 GCA_903951595.1 uncultured Hyphomicrobiales bacterium
GAATATGGTGGCCATGTGCCCACCGATGCACCAAGGGATCTTTGCTTTCCGCTCGATCCGCTCTGGGCTTCGCCTGCTATCGATTTCATCGGCATAGACAATTATTTCCCGTTATCCGATTGGCGTGATGACTCAGGTCATCTCGACGCCTTGGCCGGCGTGCCGTCGCCTTTGGATGTGGACTATCTGGCAACCAATGCAGCGGCGGGTGAGTATTTTGATTGGTATTACGCAAGCCATGCGGATCGCTTGGCGCAGGCGCGAACCCCGATCACCGATGGAGCCTATGGCAAGCCCTGGGTCTATCGGGCCAAGGACATTCGCAATTGGTGGCTGAACGCGCATTATGAGCGGGTGAACGGAGTTGAAAAAGCGAACCCTACCGCCTTCGTGCCACAGCAAAAGCCTGTTTGGTTCACCGAGCTAGGTTGCCCAGCGGTGGACAATGGGGCCAATGAGCCAAATGTTTTTTATGATCCAAAATCATCGGCTGGAAAGCTGCCCGTATTTTCGAAAGGGCTAAGCGATGATGACATGCAGCGGCGCTATCTGGAAGCGGTGACGGCCCATTGGTCGCAAAGTGCTGCTAATCCGTCATCCAAGCTTTATGGCGGCCGCATGGTGGATATGGAGCGCATTCATGTTTGGTGCTGGGATGCGCGCCCTTTTCCGGCTTTTCCACGGCGTGAAGATGTGTGGTCGGATGGTGAGAACCATGCGCGCGGCCATTGGCTGAATGGGCGCATGGATGCAGCGCCTGTGGCCGGTGTGATTGAGCAAGTGCTGGCCCGCTTTGGCGCAGGTGCGGCAGATGCTTCACCCGTGCGGGGCGTGGTGGATGGCTTTGTTGTTGATCGGCCCATGAGCGCACGGCAGGCGCTCGAATCCCTGCTGGAGGCTTTTTGCGTGGACGCGGTGGAGAGCGGCGATGTTTTGCGCTTTCGCATGCGCGGGGGCGCGAACATGATCGAACTTAGCCAGGATCAGCTGGTGGAGGCGGATGCGGAGAAGCCGTTGATGCGCTTGCAGCGCGCTGAAGGATCAAGCCTTCCGGCAGCCATGCGGCTGGGCTTTGCCGACCCTGTGAGAGATTACCAATCGGCTGCCGTGGAAGCCCGCCGACGCGCCGGCGGGAGCCAGAAGGAAGCAGCTCTTGATCTATCTGCCGTGATGCCAGCCGCTGAGGCAGAAGCGCGTGCGGGCATGCTTCTTCAAGATGCTTGGGCGCAACGTGAAGCCGCTGAGTTTACACTGCCGCCCAGCATGCTGGCCTTGGAGCCGGGAGATAGGGTGAAGCTTGAGGGCAATGCGAATATCTATCGCATTACTGGGCTTGGCGGTGCCTCGGCGCGACGGGCCTCTGCTGTGGGTGTGGAAGTTTCGATATTCGAGGCCGCAAGTGGTGTGAATCGCGCCGCCGCCTTTGCTTCACTTGTGGTGCCAGTGGCACCCGCACTTGCGGTGCTGGATCTGCCGCTCTTGAGTGCTGATGACGCGGTGGGCGGATTGAAGATTGCTGCTGCCAGTGAACCTTGGGCTGAAAGCCTGGCGCTTGTGCAAAGGCAGGGGCCTGCTTCCTTCCGCGCCGTTTCGGCCATCCGCACGCCTGCGACGATGGGTGTGTTGATCGACCCATTGAAAGCCGGCCCCTTATGGCGGTTGGATCGCGCCAACCGTTTCCGTGTGACGCTGACGGCGGGCACCCTTTCATCCGTGAGCCTTGAGGAGATGCTGGCAGGAGCCAACCGCGCGGCCATCGGCAATTCGCAAAGTGGCTATGAGTTGATCCAATTCACGCAAGCGGTGTTGGTGGCGCAAGACACATACGAGATTTCCGGTCTTCTGCGCGCACAATCTGGCTCCGAGCCCGAAATGCAGGCGATGGCCCCTGAGGGGAGTCTTTTCATTCTGATTGACGAGAGCTTGGTGGATGCGGGTGCCACGGCCAATGATGTTGGCCGTTTGCTGACATGGCGCGCAGGCCCCATGAGCCGTGACATGGCCGATGAGAGCTATAGCGAAACCAAAAGCCAGCATCGCGGTCGCTCATTGCGCCCTTTGCGGCCCGTTCATTGCCGATGGCAGCGCCAGGTGGATGGCATTGCCCTTCGTTGGTCGCGCCGCACGAGGATTGGTGGTGATAGCTGGGATTTAGCGGATGTGCCCTTGGCCGAAGAACGTGAAGCCTATGCGCTCACTTTCTCAAGCCTTGCTGGTGCAACACGGCACAAGGCCACGAGTGATGTGCCCCAATTCTTCTACCCCGCAGCCCAACAGAGCGCGCATTTCGGCAATGCGGGTTTCCGCGTCTCGATTGCACAGATGGGGGCGGCTTATGGGCAAGGCCCAGCTTTGGAGGTGACTGTCCATGTCTGAATCAACCGCGAATCTACAGCTCCCCTTTCTTGCCGCCGAGCAGGCGCAAAAGCATGTGATCTTGAATGAGACGCTGCTGGCGCTGGATTGCATGGTGCAGCTTTCCGTTGCCTCCAGAACCCGCGCGCTGCCACCAGCTGAACCGGAAAATGGTGCCCGATATCTGGTGGCGCAGAATGCGGGCGGCGCGTGGGAGGGCCATTCAGCCCAGATTGCCATTTTGCAAGACGATGTCTGGCGCTTCTATACACCAATGGCGGGTTGGTTGATGTGGGTGACCGACGAAGCGCGGCTTTTGGTATTGGGCGCGACCGGCTGGCAACCGATTGTGGGTGTGGAACAGTTCAATAATCTAGGCATTTCCACAACAGCCGATGCCCAGAACCGCTTGGCTGTTTCATCGCCCGCCGCGTTGTTTAATCACGCAGGAACAGATCATCGCCTGAAAATCAACAAGGCCTCGGCAGACGCGACCGCTTCGCTTGTGATGCAGAATGGTTTTGAGGGCCGTGCTGAGTTGGGTCTGGCTGGTGATGATGATTTCCGCATCAAGGTGAGCACGGACGGCACGACATGGCGGGATGCCATGGTGTTGGAGGCCGCCACAGGACAAGCCCGCTTTCCAGCCGGCATTAGCGGCTTGCTGAGTGCCCAAGTGGAAGTGGATTTCGGCTTGGAGGGTACATTGTCAAAGCGATTTGATCTCGCCCTGGCCGAGGCGCGGCCTGGACAACGCCTGATCGTAAGTGCCCACCTACCCGATGGGGTGGCCGCAGATGAGCTGGAGATGGACATGATCACGGCAGCGGCTGCGGTTACCTCCCCGGGGCAGATCGTCCTTATTGCCGCATCCTTTTCAGGCCCGATCACGGGCTTGCGTCGTTTCAATCTCATTCTCATGCAGTGAAGGAGCACATCTCTTGGCAAAGATCGAAGACGGCGCATCAGGCGCCATATTGGCTGGTGTGGATGCTGGCAGCAGAGCCTTGCGGGTGAGCCCGCGGCCGCTGGATGGCTTTGGGCATTACCGCTTTGCAGGCGCGACGGGGATTCTTGCGGCCGTTCCGGCCAATTCGGAAATCTTCCAGTTCCGTTGGACCGACGCACAGGCGGTGGGCTTGCTGCAATTCCTGCGTATCCGCTGCACGCAAGTTGCAGCTTTCTCGGCTCCGCAGGAATTGTCGATGGAGTTGATTGCCTCGACAGGCTTTGTGGCGGCAGGCACTGGCGGCACACAATGGCTGCCGACAGCGCAATCCTTCAAGAAGCGATCCATCATGCCGCAATCACGGGTCAATGAATTGCGGGTTGCAACCACCGCAGCCCTAGGGCCAGGCACGCGCAACTTGGCGCCAACGCCATTGCTCTGCCATTTTGGCTGGGCGGGTGGCGCGGGTCAGGCAGTCATTGATACCACACTCGACCTCACAAGTTCATCCGTCGAATATCCGTTCGTGCTGCACCAGAATGAGGGCATTGCCGTGCGCTTTGGCCAAACAGGCATGGGCGCTGTCGGAACGGTTCGCATTAGCGTTGAAATGGCTTGGGCGGAACTCGCCGCATCGAGCATTTGATGGCGCGCGCTCCGACAATCTCGCTGGAGCGCGAGGTAGGCTCGCTGGAAGCGCGCATTGCAGCACTTGAAAACGACATGCGCGACATACGCTCAGATGTACGGGTGATCCGCGATGTGGTGGTTGGCCTGAAAGGCGGATGGCGCACTTTGTGCCTCATCGTGGCGCTTTCAGCTT
This sequence comes from uncultured Hyphomicrobiales bacterium, assembly GCA_903951595.1. Lineage (GTDB taxonomy): Bacteria > Pseudomonadota > Alphaproteobacteria > Rhizobiales > Aestuariivirgaceae > CABJBCQ01. The sequence continues at coordinate 4,128 of CAJBCQ010000105.1, forward strand.
CCTTGGGTGCGGGTGCGGCCAAAATGTTCGCCTTATTCTCTCCGAAATAGGAAATCGATTCATGAAACTGAATGAAAATGGGCTCGCGCTCTTGCGGGCCTTCGAGGGATTCCGCGCGCAAAGCTATCGCGATGTGGCAGGCGTGTGGACAATCGGCTATGGCCATACCGGACGCGCAGGGCCACCGCAGGTGACGCCCCATAGCCGCATGACAGAACCCGAAGCGCGCGCGCTCTTACAACAGCAGGCGGAGATTTTCGCCAAGGCCGTGCGCTCCATGCTGAGGCGGGAATTGACCGATGACCAATTCTCGGCTCTCGTGAGCTTTGCCTTCAACGTGGGCGAGAGCAATTTTCGCCGCTCGTCGGTATTGAAAGCCGTGAATGCGGGCGATGATGCTGCCGTGGCGCGGCGTTTGGGCCTGTGGGTGAAGGCAGGCGGCAAGGTTTGGCCCGGTCTTGTGCGCCGCCGCGCTGCTGAAGCTGCTCTTTATTTGTCCAAGGTCGAAGGCTCGCGCGGGGCCATTGAAGTGCCGCGCGGCAAGCCCTTGGGCCACAGCACCACCGGTTTGGCGGCTGGCCTATCGGCAGCCGCCGGAACGGCCGCGGCCCTTGCCGGATCACTTCGCCAGATTGCCGATGCGTTGAGTGGGCCATATGCGACGGTGCTGCTCATCATGGGCATCCTTCTGGCCTTTGGTTGGATCCTGCGTGAACGCTGGCTTAAATCGATGGATGAGGGGGTGTGATGCTGCCGCTGCTTCTCACCACATTCATCGAGGTGCTGAAAGGCCCGTTGCGGGAAATCCTCGACAAGGCCATTCCAGATGCCGATTTGAAAGCGCGTCTGGAATCCGAAATCGCCACTCGCCTAAGTGTGGAGGCCCAGGCCCTCATGGCCGCCCGTGGGGCGGTTTTGGAGGCTGAAATTACGCGTGGCAGCTGGCTGGCCCGCAATTGGCGGCCCGTGCTTATGCTTTTCATCATGTTTCTGCTGGCCATTTATGGCCTGCTCTTGCCCTTGGCCGACTTCGCCCTGGGCTCGCGCATCCCCTTCAACCCGCGATGGGGCGATATTCCAGCCCCCTTGTGGGATCTTCTCGCGATCAGTGTGGGGGGCTATATCGGAGGCCGGTCGGTTGAGAAAATTGTCTCAAACCTGCCACCGCTACGCCCGGCAAAGCGTTGATGCTGTTCATGACTGGTTCAGTTTACGCAGACTAAGCTCGGCCATATCAATTGGAGGGCAAATGCTGCCTCGTCTCGCAATAGCTGCCGGGCTGCTGATCGCCCTCATGCTCCCGCAGGAAACGCGGGCGGCTGAGCTTGTGCGCCCGTTCCAGCTTGCACAGGCATTGCCCTCGGGGCCCGAGGATTACGAACTTCTTTTCACGCGCAAGAAGCGCCAGAAGCAGCTACCCTATGGCCGCCAGCAGGCTGAACCCAGTCCGGGCGGAATGGAGCAGGGCTTCCTCCAGCTTATCCCTGAATCGATGGCCGTGGGTGTAGCCATGCAGATGCTTCCTGATTCAAAGCCCTTGGGTGTGCGATTGTTGTCGGGTGACCGACCGGTCTATGCTGTCAAGTTGAGGTCGCTGGGCCAAGTGCAGCGCGTGTTGGTGGATGCCTTGACGGGTGAAGTGATTAGCCAATGAACGGTTTGCAGAATGCGTATTTTAGTTGTTGAGGATGACCCCGATCTGAACCGCCAGCTTGTGGGCGCTCTCAGCGATGCAGGCTATGTGGTGGATAGTGCGCGCGACGGCGAGGAAGGTCATTTTCTCGGCGATACCGAGCCTTATGATGCCGTGGTGCTGGATCTCGGCCTGCCCATCATGGACGGCGTGAGTGTTCTGGAAAAATGGCGCCGCGCGGGGCGCAAAATGCCCGTTCTCATTCTCACCGCACGCGACCGCTGGTCGGACAAGGTGCAGGGCTTTGACGCCGGTGCCGATGATTATGTAGCCAAGCCCTTCCACATGGAAGAAGTCTTGGCCCGCATCCGCGCCCTGCTGCGGCGCGCGGGTGGCCATGCCACGAGCGAGCTTTCCTGCGGCCCCCTGATGCTTGATCCGAAGGCCGCGCGCGTGACGGTGAACGGGCAGGCCGTGAAGCTCACTTCTTTGGAGTTTCGCCTACTGAGCTATCTGCTGCATCACAAGGGGCGCGTGGTTTCGCGTGCCGAATTGGTGGATCACTTATACGATCAAGATTTCGACCGCGACAGCAACACGATCGAGGTTTTCGTCGGTCGCCTTCGCAAGAAGCTGGGTGTTGAGGTGCTGCGTACCATTCGTGGGCTTGGCTATTGTGTGACCGAGCCTGACAATGCGGCGTAATTCACTCGCCTTCCGGCTCACGGCTTCAGCAGGAATTGTCTGCTTTGTCCTGTTCATGGCGGCAGGCTTTCTTCTGGCCGACTTGTTCCGCGCTGCGGTGGAACGCAATTTCGATGCGCGTCTGGAAGCTGTGCTGGATGGGCTGCTGGCGAGTGTTGACATTAAGGACGAGACAACACCGGCCATGACGGCCGCTCTGGCGGATACGCGGTTTTCCATTCCGCTTTCGGGCTGGTATTGGCAAGTAACGCCCATCGGCGCAAACCAGTCCCAAGGGCTTGTCTCGCAATCCCTGCTCGACCAGCGACTGACGCCTGATCCTGCCGTTCTTGCTGAACGCAATCAAACAGGTGTCGCCCGTTTCTATCTGACAGACGCCAAAGGCACGAAGGTGCGCGCCATTGAGCAGCGTTACCAATTGTTTGGCAGCCAGCAGCAATATTCATTTCTGGTTGCAGGCAATTTCGACGAACTGCGTGGCGAGATCGACGATTTCAACAATGCACTCATTCTGGTTTTGGGCTTGCTGGCCTTGGGCTTAGTGCTGGCCGTGCTGGTGCAGGTGCGCTTTGGCCTGAAGCCCATGCATGAGCTGGAAGGTGAACTCAACGCCATCCGCGAAGGTCGCAAGGATAAGCTCTCCGGCACTTATCCCGAGGAGATTGACGCGGTGGCGCAGGAATTGAACTTGCTCATTTCGGCCAATGCCGAGGTGATTGAACGCGCGCGAACCCAAGTTGGTAATCTGGCCCATGCGCTGAAAACGCCTTTGAGCGTGTTGGCCAATGAGGCTAATGCGGCCAAGGGAACGCTGGCGGAGAAAGTGCAGCAGCAGATCCATGTGATGCGTGATCAGGTGAGCCTCTATCTCGACCGCGCCCGCCGTGCAGCTCGTGCCCGCTCGCTGGGTGCAGCAACCGACATGCGCCCGGTTCTTGAAGGCCTATTGCGCACACTCGCCAAGATCAATGAGGCGCGGCATATCGAAGTTGAACTCATCTGCCCGCCGGGCCTGCAATTCCGTGGCGAGCAGCAGGATTTGGAGGAGATTGCGGGCAATCTTCTCGACAATGCGTGGAAATGGGCGGCCCGGCGCATTCGTGTTGAAGCCCGCTTGCTGCGCGATACGCCAAGCAACCGGTTTTGGGTTGTGCTGACCGTGGGTGATGACGGGCCGGGCCTTCCCGCCGACAAGCGCGAGGAGGCCTTGCAACGCGGGCGCAGACTGGATGAAACCAAGCCCGGTTCGGGATTAGGCCTATCTATCGTGGCCGAAACGGCGGCCATGTATTCAGGAACGGTCAGTCTCGGCGTTTCTCAGTTGGGCGGGCTTGAGTCGCAGGTTCATTTGCCGGCCACCGGGGCCGTGGCAACGGCAACCTAAAGTAAAAATTATCAAATATTGGCAATTTTTACTTGTAAAGCAGACAGCAAGACAGCTCTGTTCTGCATGTTTGTATATTAAAGTTCCATTTTCTGGATTGCGTGACGCTGCTTTGCTGCTTACGCTTCAAGAAGTTGAGATTGGACTGGTGTACGTCCGCCAATTGCCCCCGGTCGTGGACGGCCACCTTTCCGGAAAAGAGCGGATCCGCAAGGGTCCGCTCTTTGCTTTTTTGGCTCAGGTCGATTGGGCTGCCAATGTCGGCACGCCGCGTTCACGGTAAGGGGTGCGGCCATAAAAGGAGCGGTAGCATTTGGAAAAATGCGATGGCGATGAAAACCCGCAAGCCAGTGCCACATTGATGACGGACATTTCCGTTTGCAGCAAAAGCGAGCGCGCTTTCTTCAAACGCAATTCGAGATAATACCGCTTCGGGGAGCGATCGAGATAACGCCGGAAAAGCCGTTCCAACTGGCGCGTGGAAAGCCCCGCCTGCTTGGCAAGAAGGCTGGGTGACAGCGGCTCTTCGAGGTTCTTTTCCATCTCCTCGATGATACCAACGAGCTTGGGATGGCGCGCGCCAATGCGGGCGGGAAGCGACATGCGCTGATGTTCGCTATGGTGCCGGATCGGCGAATGCAGCACCGCTTCGGCCACATTGGAAGCAAGGTCCGGCCCATGCTGACTGGCGATGAGCGCGAGCATCAAATCAAGTGCGGTGGTGCCGCCTGCAGAAGAAAAGCGGTCCTCGTCGATTTCGAACAGGCTTCCCGTCACATCAATTTCCGGGAATGCTTCGGAAAAGCCGGGCAGGTTTTCCCAGTGGATGGTGCAGGAATAGCCATCGAGCAGACCGGCTTCAGCCAGCACATGCGAGCCCGTGCAGACCGAGCCAATGTCCAGCCCCCGGCGCGCAGTTTTTCGCAGCCACGCCACGATGCGCTTATCGGCATATTTGTGGATGTTGAGCCCGCCGCACACGACCACGGTGGCATGCTCGTCAATCTGCTCCAAATCGCCATTCACCATGGCCAAAATGTTGTTGGAAGCCGCCACGGGCTGCCCATCCACCGAATGCAGGGTCCAGCTATAAAGCTGTTTTTCGGATAAGCGGTTGGCAATGCGCAAGGGTTCAATGGCCGAGGTGACGGGCATCATGGTGAATTCAGGCAGCATGATGAAGGCAAAATGCTGGGGCAGAACGTGCGGCTTTTCGCCAAACATGGGGAACCTGCGGGGGCCAAGGGGACGAGCTGTCGAAGCGATGCTGCTTCGTAGCATTATTCGGAGCCAAGGTCCAATGGCGTCATGCATTTATCCAGAAACGACATGGGCATAGGTCCAGCCGTCGCATCTGTCTTGGCCCCGTCGCAATCCCGCGCTCGGGCAGGCGGGCGAAAAGGCATCTTGCCTTGACGTTTCACCCTTCAATGACAGGATCCGCCATGACCGCTGCTCTGGCCCCATTTCTCCGCAAGGCTTCCGTTGAAATCACGCCGCGTCAGGCCGAAAAGCTGCCACTGATCGCCTCCAAGGTTGCCCCCGGCACGCATATTTATATCGCACTTGTCGATCCCAATGAGGTTGAAGGCCAGCTTGCCGCCGCCCAGGCCGTGAAGGCGCAAGGGCTGGTGGCCGTGCCCCATGTGCCCGCCCGCTTCGTGAAAGACCGCGATGATCTGGAATCCCGCGTGGCCAAGCTGGCGCAAGCCGGTGTCACCCGCATGCTGGTTCTCGGTGGCGGGGCACCTGAGCCCATCGGCAAATATGATGCCGCCATCCAGCTTTTCGAAACCGGCGTGTTCCAGAAAAACGGCATCCTGCATTGCGGCATTGCCGGCCACCCGGAAGGCAACCCCGACATTACCAAGATTCACGGCGAAGCCATGCTCTTGAAGGCGCTGAAGGAAAAGCAGGCCTATCTCGATGGCAATGGCATCACCGGCCACATCGCCACCCAGTTCCTGTTTGAAGCAGGCCCCGTGGCGGAATGGGCAGCGGGCTTGCGCGCGGAAGGCATTCACCTGCCGCTGCATGTCGGCATTCCCGGCCCCGCCACCATCAAGACCTTAGCGAAATATGCCCTGATGTGCGGTGTCGGCAATTCTGCCCGCTTCATCCGCAAGCAGGCGCTCAACGTGATGCAGCTGTTGACGGTGAATGCGCCGGATGAATTCATCGAAGAACTCGCCACCATCTCCGCCGCCAAGCCCGACCTCAAAATCGCCGCACCCCACATGTATCCCTTCGGCGGCTTCGATAAGCTGTTCGACTGGATGGAACCGAAAATGGTAAAAGCGGCCTGATGGAAAATATCGTTGGTGATGTGATCGGAAACGCCCTGGGGCTGATGGTCGTGGTGGCCGTAGTGGCCTTTGCGGCGGGGTTTTGGCTGGGGCGTCGTTCCAAATAAAAAAGGCGGGCCGACAAGCCCGCCTTTCCTCATTCCCAAAACTTGACTAGGCGCTAATCCCCACCTGCACCCCAAACAATTTCACTTCCGAAGCCTTCGCCGCCGTCTTGCTCAGATAGCTCCAAGCATAATCCGCGTAAGAGCGGAACAGATACATATCCATCACACACGGCGCGTCGCTTATCACATGCACGGCGGCCGCGATTTCGGCATAGCGCAGGCGACGCACGCTTCCGGCACCCAGCGTGCCATCCGTGAAATCAACGCTCGTGCCCTTGTTCAGCACCACACGCGCATTGTCACCTTCCAGCCGGAAGATC
>CAJBCQ010000106.1 GCA_903951595.1 uncultured Hyphomicrobiales bacterium
ACCGCCACCTTCGGCGGCATCATCCGCGATCTTTTAGGTGGTGAAAGCCCCGTCATTTTACGGCAGGAAATTTACATCACCGCAGCCCTTCTCGGCTCGTCTGCCTTTGTGGGGCTTTCATCGCTGGGCATGGCGCAGGATATCTCAGCCGCCGCTGGATTTCTCGCCGCTTTCACCTTGCGCGCCGTGGCGTTGCATTGGGGCCTGTCGCTTCCTAAATACCGCCCGGTCCGAAAATCATGAACAGTTTCGAAATCTACCTCGTCGCCACCCCCGGCCTTGAGGCAGCCTTGGCCGATGAAGCCGCCAAAGCAGGCTTTGAAGCCCCGCGCATTTCAGCCGGTGGCGTTGCCATCATGGGCGGCTGGAAAGACGTTTGGCGCGCCAATCTCGAACTGCGCGGCGCCACCCGCGTGCTTGCCCGCTTAGGTGCCTTCCGCGCGCCGCATCTGGCCCAGCTCGACAAACGCGCGCGCAAATTTCCGTGGGGTGAATTCTTGCCCGAAGGCGTCGCCGTTTCCGTCGAAGCCAGTTGTAAAGCCTCACGAATTTATCACAGCAAAGCCGCCGAACAACGCATCGCCACCGCCTTGCGCGAGGAATTTGGTGCCAAGATTGAGGCAGAAGCCCCCATCGCCATCATGGCCCGCATCGAAGATGATCTTTGCACCATCAGCGTCGATACATCCGGCGAACTTCTGCATAAGCGTGGGTCTAAACAGGCCACCGCCAAAGCCCCGATGCGTGAAACCATGGCGGCCATGTTTCTCAGCCAATGCGGCTATACGGGCACCGAACCGCTCCTCGATCCCATGTGCGGCTCTGGCACTTTCGTCATCGAAGCCGCTGAAATTGCAGCCGGTTTGAAACCCGGCCGCGCACGCCATTTCGCCTTTGAAAGCCTGAAAAATTTTGACGCGAAAATCTGGGCCGAAATGCGTGGAAAAAGCGATGTAAAAACGCCCCCGCACATGTGTTTTGGCCGCGATCTCGACCCCGGCGCCATCCGCATGAGCCGCGACAATGCCGCGCGCGCAAATGTCGGAAATTTCACGCAATTTTCCCAATGCGACATCCGTGATCTAACCCCGCCGGAAGGCCCACCAGGCCTCATCATCATCAACCCGCCCTATGGCACGCGCATCGGTGAAAAACGCGGGCTGAATGCGCTTCATGCAGGGTTGGGATACACATTGCGCACGCGTTTCAAAGGCTGGCGCGTGGGCCTCATCACCAGCGACAACGCGTTGGCGGGAGCCACCGATCTGCCCTTCGCACCGCCAAGCCCGCCCGTCTCGCATGGCGGCTTGAAAGTGAAACTATATCAGGCGCTTATCACTTAACCGCTTGCCCCGCCACAAAGCCGGATGCCCACGCCCATTGGAAGTTATAGCCGCCAAGCCAGCCCGTCACATCCACAACTTCACCAATGAAATAAAGCCCCGGCACATCATTGGCTTCCATCGTGCGTGAGGAAAGCTGCGTGGTGTCCACACCCCCGCGCGTCACTTCTGCCGTGCGGTAACCTTCCGTTCCCGAAGGCGTAATCCGCCATCTATGCAAGGCATCCGCCATGCGTTGCAGCTTGTCATGCGAAAGATCGGCAAGCTTTCCCTGCACGCCAAAAACCTCTGCCACCACATTCGCCAAACGCTTGGGCAACCATTCACCAAGGGCCGTTGCCGCATCCTGCTTGGGCTGCAAATTCTTACGCTCTTTCAACAGCTTGAAAGCATCCTGACCGGGCAGAAGATCAATCAGCACCGCCTCACCTTCCCGCCAATAGGATGACACCTGCAACATGGCAGGCCCGCTCAAACCCTTATGCGTGAACAGCATCGCTTCAGCAAAAGACGGCCCGTCACAAACGGAAACCGTTTCGGTTGCAACACCCGCCAATTCTTGCGCGCGCTCCAGCCACTCCCCTTCCAGCGTGAAAGGCACAAGTGCAGCACTCGGGCTGACAACGCCAAGCCCGAAATATCGCGCCACCTCATAACCCCATCCCGTCGCGCCCATTTTCGGGATGGAAGGCCCGCCCGTGGCGATGACAAGGGATTGGCAATGCAGGGGATTTCCGTTTGCCGTCAGGGCAAAACCATCCGCCGCCTTGTCGTAAGTCTCAACACTCGTCCGCAGCCGGATTTGCACGCCAACCGCGCGGCATTCTTCCAGCAACATATCGACAATCTGGCGCGAGGGGCCATCGCAGAAAAGCTGGCCCAATTTCTTCTCATGCCACGCGATTTCATGCTTTTCGACGAGTTTGATGAAATCGGCCGGCGTATAGCGGCGCAAAGCGGAAATAGCGAAATGCGGGTTTTCGCTGATGAAGCATTTATGCGATGTGTTCACATTCGTGAAATTGCACCGCCCGCCACCGGAAATGCGGATTTTCTCACCCGGTGATTTTGCATGGTCGATCACCAGCACAGACTTACCGCGCTTGCCCGCCTCAATAGCGCACATAAGGCCCGCGGCCCCGGCACCAACGATAATCACGTCATACGATTCCATGCCGGGCAATCTAGGCCCGCGCATGGAATCGTACAATGTTGCTGTGGGCTTAGCGCGAAAGTGCGGGATAATCGGTATAGCCCGCTTCACCCGGCGTGTAGAACGTCGCCATGTCGGGATCGCTCAGGCTTGCACCGGTTTGCCAGCGGTGAACCAGATCTGGGTTGGAAATGAACGGGCGACCCACGGCCACAAGATCGCATTTACCCGCTGAAAGATCCGCCTCGGCCCGCGCTGCATCATAGCCGCCCGACAGGATGAGCGTGCCCTTGAACAGCTTGCGGAAAGTGGCCTTGATGGCTGCCGGAACCTCCGGCGCACCCATCGGCGAATGATCCACCAGATGCACATAGACAAGCCCCAGATCATTCAGCTTTTCAGCCAGATAGGCATAATCCGCATCAAGCCCATCATAGGAAGGCATATCGTTGAACACGCCATAAGGGGAAAGGCGAATGCCCACCTTTTCCTTGCCGATGGCCGCAATGCAGGCCTGAGCCACTTCCATCACAAAGCGCGCGCGGTTCTCGATGGCACCGCCATAAGAGTCGGTGCGCTGGTTGGAATTGGGCCGAATGAACTGTTCGACCAGATAGCCATTGGCACCGTGGATTTCCACACCATCACACCCGGCGGCCACCGCATTCTTGGCCGCTTGTGCGAATTCCTGCACGGTGCTGGCAATTTCCGCCGCCGTCATGGCATGCGGCACGGGATGCGCCTTCATGCCTTCTGCATCGGTGTAAATTTCACCCGCAGCGGCAATGGCGGAAGGTGCCATCAGCTTGGCACCCTTGGGCAAATTCAATTCATGGCCGATGCGGCCGCAATGCATCAATTGCACAAAAATCTTGCCACCAACGCCATGCACGGCATCGCTCACCGTCTTCCAGCCTGAAACCTGCTCGGCTGAGAAAATGCCGGGAATACGCGGATAGCCCAAACCATGAGGGCTGGGTGAGACGCCTTCGGTCACAATGAGGCCCGCGCCCGCGCGCTGCTGGTAATAGGTGGCGTGTATGGCAGAGGGCACATTGCCGATCGCGCGATTGCGCGTCATCGGGGCCATAACGATATGGTTTTGCAGGGAAAGTGAGCCAAGTTTTGCAGGCGAGAAAAGAACGGTCATTCAAGTTTCCTTTGGTTAGGTTGTCGTGCGTTTCAAGTGGAATGTTTACAGGCCGAAGCCGCCAGCCGCACGGCTTCTGCAATGTGCAAAAGCTCGCCCGCCAGCGGATTGGTCTTGCGCCAGATCATGCCGATGGTGCGGGTCGGGGCTGGCTTTTTGAAATGCGCGATGGTGACACCCGCCGAGCGGGTTTCCACATGCATCGCCATTTCTGGAATAAGGGTGACGCCAATGCCGGAACTGACCATTTGCACCAATGTGGAAAGCGAACTGCCATCGAGCGATTCCCGTGGCAGGCCAGAACGCAGATTGCAGAAGGAAAGCGCCTGGTCACGAAGGCAATGGCCTTCTTCCAAAAGCAAAAGCCGCATCTCGCGCAAAGACTCTAAATTTGGCACCGGTTTTCCCGCATCCGCACCCGGGCGCACCAGCACGAATTCTTCTGAAAAAAGAGCGACTTCGGCAAAGGAAGGTTCCGACACCGGAAGTGCGAGAATACAGGTATCCAAGCGGCCTTCCCCAAGCTCGCGCAAGAGGATCGGCGTCAGCGTCTCACGCACATGGATATCCACCCCAGGATAGGCCTTGGTCAGATTGGCGATGATGGACGGCAAGAGATAGGGTGCCACGGTGGGAATGACGCCAATACGCAAGCGCCCAATGGCGCGATTTTGCGCCGCGCGCGCGAAATCGCCAAGCTCATCGACCGAACGCAAAATATCGCGCGCACGCTTGCCGAATGCTTCGCCAAAAGCGGTAAGCCGCACCTGCCGGGCGCTGCGTTCAAACAGCTTCGCCCCCAGAACATCCTCCAACTCCTTGATCTGCATGGAAAGGGCAGGCTGGGAGATGGCGCAAGCCTCCGCCGCCCGACCGAAATGGCCTTGCCGACAAAGCGCCTCGAAATAGCGCAATTGCTTGAGGGTCAGGTGCATCATCAGAATAACTTATCAGATTGATCAGAAAATACAACTTATGCTAATCGCAACGCTTTGCTATAGCCAGAGTTGAAAGCTGGGCCATCGCACCCATCTAGAACAGCAAACCACGAGTGGAGACAAACATGGACGCAAGCAGCGGCAAATGCCCGGTAATGCACGGGGCCAACACCACAAATGATGCCTCGGTGATGGCCTGGTGGCCCAAATCCCTCAATCTCGACATTCTCCACCAGCATGATTCCAAGACTCAAGGCCTCACGGGCTTCGAATACCGCAAAGCCCTGAAAACGCTGGATGTCGCCGCGCTGAAATCCGATCTCACCAAACTCATGACCGACAGCCAGGAATGGTGGCCTGCCGATTGGGGCCATTATGGTGGCCTGATGATCCGCATGGCGTGGCATTCTGCCGGTTCCTACCGCACATCCGATGGGCGCGGCGGTGCTGGCACGGGCAGTCTGCGTTTTGCCCCGCTCAATAGCTGGCCGGACAATGGCAATCTCGACAAGGCCCGCCGCCTGCTGTGGCCGATCAAGAAGAAATACGGCAACAAGATCAGCTGGGGCGATCTGATGATCCTTGCTGGCAATGTGGCCTATGAATCCATGGGTCTGAAAACCTATGGCTTCAGCTTTGGCCGCGAAGATGTTTGGCATCCTGAAAAGGATGTTTACTGGGGTTCGGAAAAGGAATGGCTGGGCGAGACGCGCTATGCCGAAAAGGACGATCGCACGAGCCTCGAAAACCCGCTTGCTGCCGTGCAGATGGGCCTCATTTATGTGAACCCGGAAGGTGTGGGCGGCAAGCCCGACCCGCTTCGCACCGCGCATGATGTGCGCGTAACTTTCGCGCGCATGGCGATGAATGACGAAGAAACCGTGGCCCTGGCCGCAGGCGGCCACACGGTTGGCAAGGCGCATGGCAATGGGCGGGCAGAAAATCTTGGGCCTGCGCCAGAAGGTGCTGACATTGCCGAGGGCGGCCTTGGCTGGATGAACCACAAAACGCGCGGTGTGGGCCGTGACACCGTAACCTCCGGCATTGAAGGCGCTTGGACGACGCACCCCACAAAGTGGGACAATGGCTATTTCCATTTGCTGCTGAACTATGAGTGGGAATTGAAAAAGTCGCCCGCTGGGGCTTGGCAATATGAGCCGATCAATATCAAGCCAGAAGACAAGCCCGTGGATGTCGAAGACCCGACAATCCGCCTCAACCCGATCATGACCGATGCCGACATGGCCATGAAAATGGACCCGGCCTATCGTAAAATCTCTGAGCGGTTCTATGCCGATCCGCAATATTTCTCTGAAACCTTTGCCCGCGCTTGGTTCAAGCTGACCCATCGCGACATGGGCCCAAAAGCGCGCTATTTCGGTCCTGAAGTTCCGAAGGAAGATCTGATCTGGCAAGATCCGATTCCGGCCGGCAAGCGCGATTACAATATGGCTGCGCTCAAGGCGAAGATCGCCGCCTTGGGCCTTTCAGCTTCCGAAATGGTGGCAACGGCTTGGGACAGTGCCCGCACCTATCGCGGTTCTGACATGCGCGGTGGTGCCAATGGCGCGCGTATCCGTTTGGCTCCCCAGAAGGATTGGCAAGGCAATGAACCGGCACGGCTTGCCAAGGTGCTGGCCAAGCTTGAACCCATCGCCAAGGAAACGGGTGCTTCCATCGCGGATGTAATCGTGCTGGCTGGCAATCTGGGTGTGGAAATGGCGGCCAAGGCCGCAGGCTTCACCATCGAAGTGCCTTTCACGGCTGGCCGTGGAGACGCCACACAGGAACACACCGATGTTGAATCCTTCGCCGTGCTGGAACCGGTGGCCGATGGCTTCCGCAACTGGCTGAAGAAGGATTATGCCGTCATGCCCGAAGAGCTATTGCTCGACCGCGCCCAGCTTATGGGGCTTACCGCGCAGGAAATGACGGCCCTTGTGGGCGGCATGCGCGTGATCGGCACCAACCATGGCGGCACTGCCCATGGCGTGTTCACCAACCGCACCGGTGCGCTGACAAACGACTTCTTCACCACCCTCACGGACATGGCTTTCAAGTGGGTGCCCAAGGGCAAGAATGTCTATGACATCGTGGAGCGCAAATCTGGTGCAGTGAAGTTTACCGCGACACGGGTGGATCTGGTGTTCGGTTCCAACTCAGTGCTGCGCGCCTATGCGGAAGTCTATGCTCAGGATGACGGCAAGGAGAAGTTCGTGGCAGACTTCGTGGCCGCTTGGGCCAAAGTGATGCACGCCGATCGCTTCGACATCGCCTGATACAACAACAGCGCCCGGATGAAAGTCCGGGCGCTTTTCCTTTATGCCCCGATACTGGCAGCCACATGCTGAAGGCTTGCGGCAAGTTTGGTGGGCAATTGCGGATCTTGCTGCACTTGCGGCGAGAATGGCTCCATCGACACAAATCCTGAATAGCCAGAGGCGAAAAGCGATTTGAGCTGGGCGACATTGCCCACCCTGTCATCGGCAAAGACCAGCCCACGATCCGGCTCGCTCAGTTCATCTGCTGGCAGATCATGGCGCGCAATGCCGGAGATATGCACAAGGCCAATATGTTCGGCAAAAAGGGCCGTGTCGCCGCAGCGGAAAAACTGGAACGTGTCAAAGCACAGCCGATAGGCATTCCAGCCCCCGATCTCGTCAATGGCGGCAACCGCCATATCTTGCCGCTTCATGGTGGAGTGCTGCATGCCCAACGGCTCCACATAGCCCGTCACACCATGCTCCAAAAGGATGGATTGCAGTGCCTTCAGGCCCAGCCGCAAATGTCGCGCTGCATCCGCTTGCGTCCAGCCATGCCCCTCATCATGAACCGGACATAGCACAACGCCCGGTGCGCCAAGGGCTGCGGCATAGGAAATGAGATGGCGCGCCTCGGCTTCACGCTGCGGCGTCCATTCATTGAAGCGTTGCAACGCATTTACGCTCGCAAGCCCAAGCCCTGCATCTTCCAATCGCGATTTTAACTCTGGCGCGGGCATGCCATCGGCAAATTCCCGGCCTGCAATGTCATTGCGTAACTCAACAGCCTGCACGCCTGCTCCAACAGCCAACCGGAGGAAGGCTGAAAGCTCCAGCTGCGGGGCGCAGGTGCGGTTCATGGCAAAGCGGATGCTCATCACGCCACCGTCATCCAGCCGCCTTCGCGCGCGGAATTCTGGATTGTCTCGACCAGTGTTTGGATCCGCAAGCCCTGGCGGAAATTGAAAGGCTCCGGTGCCTTGCCCGCGATGGCGTTCACATAGCCTGCCACCTCAATAGCCTTTAGATCATTGAAGCCCAGCTGATGGCCGGGGGCCACGCAGAAAAGCCCATAGGGTGCATGATCCGGGCTTGCCTCAATGCGGCGGAAACCTTGGCGACCCTTGGCGTCTGCGGTTGAATAGAAATGCAGCACATTGAAATGCTCTTGGCTGAAGGAAAGCGCACCCTTGGTGCCATAGACTTCAAAATCATGCTGCATCTTGCGGCCCGTAGCGATCCAGTTGCCCTCCACGCTGCCGGTAGCACCATTGGCAAAGCGCAAGAAGGCGCGGCCCACATCATCCACCTCAACCTTGCGTCGACCGCCTTTGCCATCAGGCCGCTCGGCAATCATCGTCACGCAATCGCCCATGACGCGCGTGATGGGACCACACAGAAATTCCGCTGTTGCCAGCGCATGGCTGCCAATATCGGCAAGAGCACCCCCACCTGCCGGATCATGCCGGAAGGTAAAAGCCCCATGCGCATCCGCCATATAATCTTCGCAATGGATGCCGCGATAGCCACGGATCTCGCCAAGCTCGCCGCCTGCAATCATCTCGCGCGCCAGCGTAAGCATGGGATTGCAAAGATAGTTGAAGCCGACCTGCGTTTTAACGCCTGCGGCTTCCGCAGCATCTGCCATCTCACGCGCATCTGCGGTCAGCGGAGCCAAAGGCTTTTCGCAATAAACATGCTTGCCCGCTTCAATCGCAGCCATCGCCATCTGCTTATGCAAGGCGTTGGGTGCCGTGATGTCCACCACATCAATTTCGGGGTCATCAATGAGGCTACGCCAGTCCGCCGTGGAGCGGGCAAAGCCAAAGGCGGTGGCGGCATTGGCGGCACTTTGTTCGGTAATGTCGGCCAGCGTTCGCAATTCCAATTCAAAGGGCAGATCAAAAACCCTTGGCGCGGAAGCAAAACCAAAAGCATGGGCCTTGCCCATGAAGCCGGACCCGATGAGGCCAATGCGGAGCTTGGGTTTGGACATCAGATTTGATCCTTGTTGACGACAAGTGCGGGATCGAGGCACCCGGCAAAGAAATCCAGCACATTCTGCACGCTCGCCACCGCCATGCGCTCAGCAGCTTCTGCGGTAAGGCCCGCAATATGCGGTGTGAGAATGACCTGATCGAAAGCCGCCAGCGGATGGCTGGCCGCAGGAGGCTCTGTCTCAAAAACATCCACGCCCGCCGCCGCGACCTGCCCGCTCTCCAACGCCTGCACCAAGGCCGCCTCATCCACAATGCCGCCGCGGGCGGTATTGATGATAATGGCCCCGCGCCGCAACCAGGAGAGTTCAGTGGCGGCAAGAATGGGTTTGTCTGCCTTGGGCAGGTTGACCGAAACAATGTCGGCCCAAGAAAGCCCGTCGGCCAGCGTCTCGACGGCACTCACCGAGCCTTCCGGCCAGCCCTGCTGTTGCAAGAAGGGATCATGGGCGCGCACCTGCATGCCAAAGGCAGACGCCATGCGCGCCAGATTTCGTCCGATCCTGCCATAACCTAAAATGAGAAGCCGCTTGCCCAGCACTTCACCCGCTTCCAACCGGTTCCGCCAAGTCCACGGTCCCTGACGCACGGCGTCATCTGCCCGCTTCAAACGCTTCACACAGGCCAGAATAAGCATCATCGCATGCTCAGCCACGGAAACCGAATTCACATCCCCCACAATGCACAGC
>CAJBCQ010000107.1 GCA_903951595.1 uncultured Hyphomicrobiales bacterium
ATCAGCGTGTCCTGCCAATCATCGCGTTGGAAAAGATGGTGCGGCGGGGCAGCGGTGGGGCGGAAGTCTTTGTAGGTTTCATCCAGCACCAGTGCAATTTGCTTGGCCTTGGCGAGTTCGAAGAATGCTGTCGTTACGGCAGGCGGGAAAACGGCCCCTGTGGGATTGTTGGGGGAAACCAGAATGATCGCGCGGGTGCGGGCATCCATCAGGGCTTCCGCATCGGCAGGGTTTGGGTTGGCACCTTGCGCGCCCATGAAGTTGAAGGTGCGGATTTCAATGCCCTGCATTGCCAGCCACATTTGGTGGTTGAAATACCAGGGGCTGGGCAAGATCACATTATCGCCGGGTTCAGCAATGGCGGATAGGGCCGCGCAGAAGGCTTGGTTGCAGCCGGATGTGATGAGCGTGTTGACAGTGTCAACATGGCCAACGTAATCGCGCGCCATATGTTGCGCCAAAGCCTCACGCAGGGGCGGAATTCCGGCGATATCGGTGTACAGGCTCGTCTCTGGCAGGCGAATGCGGCGGGCCAGTTCATCCTGCAAGGATTCTGCGGGCGGATAGCTGGGAACCGCTTGGCAAAGGTTGATAAGGGCGCGGTTGCGCGGGGCAGAGCTGTTGATCCAGCTCATCGCTTCGGCAATCGGCGGTGCTTCTACGCCGCTCACGGCGCGATTCAGTTGGTAATTCATGCTATGGAATGTTCCACAGCCATTTGACGGAGACAAGATCACATGAAAACTGCGCGCATTTCCCGCCATGGCGGGCCGGAAGTCATCGAATTTGTGGATGCTTCGTTAGGTGCGCCGGGGCCGGGGGAAGTGACGTTACGGCATACGGCCATCGGCCTGAACTTCATCGATATCTACCACCGCACGGGCCTATACCCACTCTCCTTGCCCTCTGGGCTGGGGCTGGAGGCCGCTGGCGTGATTTTGGATGTCGGGGAAGGGGTCGCCCTGAAACCCGGCCAGCGCGTCGCTTATGGGGCCGGGCCGATTGGGGCCTATTCGCAGGCTCGGGTGATGCCGGCGGCGAAATTGGTGCCGGTGCCGGATGCGGTTTCGGATGAGATTGCAGCCGCGATGATGCTGAAGGGCATGACGGCGCGGTTTTTGTTGAAGCAGACTTATCCGGTCAAGGCGGGTGAGGTGATTTTAGTTCATGCTGCGGCGGGTGGCGTGGGGTTGATCTTGTGTCAGTGGGCCAAGGCTTTGGGGGCTGTGGTCATTGGCACCAGTTCACCAGCCAAAATGGCGTTGGCTGGCGCGCATGGTTGCGATCATGTGATTGACTATACGAGCGAAAATGTGGCTTTGCGCGTGCGTGAAATCACCGGTGGGGCGGGGGTTTCGGTTGTTTATGACGGGGTGGGGCAGGCGACATTGATGGCGTCGCTGGATTCGCTGCGCCCGCGCGGTTTGCTGGTGTCGTTCGGCAATGCTTCGGGGCCGATTACGGGACTGGATCTGGGGCTTTTATCAGCGCGCGGGTCGCTTTATGTGACGCGGCCTACGCTGATGACGCATGTTTCAACGCCTGCGGAATTGCAGGAAAATGCGGCGGATTTGTTTGCCATTGTCGCGTCGGGTGCGGTGAAAATTGAGATCGGGCAGCGTTACGCGCTGTCGGATGTGGCGCGCGCTCATGCGGAATTGGCCACGCGGCGCACCACGGGGTCGAGCGTGTTGGTGCCTTAAGTAGCGGGGCAGTTGCGGGTGGATTGGGTGCGTAAATTCGCCCATTCCGCCGGGCAATCGCCTTGCTGGCAGATGAAATCGGCCAAGGCGGGAAGTGTGACGGCATGGGCGAGATTGAGCGGTGCGCCGTTCTGGTCGGACAGGGTGCTGACAATCATGCCGACGAGTTCGCCCTTGGTATTGAACAGCGGGCCACCGGATTCGCCTTTGCGGGTGGCCATTTTCAGCACCATCGCATCCGGGTAGCCGAAGCCCTGATAGGTCACTTGCTGGCCGAAGCTCATCGTGTCCACGGTGCCTAGGCGCGCGGTGTCGCCCATGGCGTGGGGCTTGCCGAGGGAGAAGACGGGTTCGCCCTGTTTCAGGCAGGCAAGGGCTGCGGGTTTGACCGGGGTTCCGGCGGAAAATCTTCGCAACTGCACCATGGCCATATCGTTCTGCGGGCGGATTCCGATGACTTTTCCGCCATATAGCTGGCCGTCTGGCCCGCGTGCTTCCACCTTCAGCTTGTCGCGCAAGGCGACGTGGCCTGCGGTGACGGCGCGGTCGGCGTCGATGAGGAAGCCGGAACCGGCGGTGAGGGCTTCTTGGCTCAACCCGCTGTCGCGGGTCTGTTTGATCGGCTCGCTGACGACGACGGTGAGATAGGAACTTCCGGCCTGTTTGATGACGGGCTTCAGATTGCCGGAAAAGCTGACCGCTGCGGGTTCGGGGCTTGGTTCAATAGCGAAATCGCGCTCCTGCAAGGATTGTCCTGTCACGCATCCGGCGAGCGTGAGGCAAGCAGCGAGAATGGCTGGAACGGAGCGGCGCATGAAATTCCCGGGATTGGCAACGGGGCCGGGAGGGCACCGTTCTGGTGCATCATATCAAATCACTGGCGGGGAACAACAGCGCAAGTTGGTGGGGCGTGAAAAATGGGGGCAAGGGCGTGGGGGGCGATGCTCAACTTATAGGCAGGAATTTATGCATGTGTCGATCCGCAATGGCTTCACATGCTCGCCATGTTCCTGCCTCAGCAACGCGCGCCACAACAAAAAACCGGCCTCCATTGCTGAAGGCCGGTTCTCTTAGGAGGAGGTTAGGCTAGGATCAGAACTTGAACCAAGCGCCAACGCCGACTTGTGAAACGTCAACTTCGACGGTATCGATTTTCACCGTCGTCATGTCACCGCCAACGCCCAAGCGAAGCTGGCTAACTGGGTTCCAGAAAACACCAGCACCATAACCAGAGACCTTAGCGTCTTTGGTGCCTGCTTCGAGGTTGGACACCTTGCCCTGGCCGTACCAGAGTTCAACACTGGTGGTCTCGGTCATGCTGAAAGTACCGAGGATGCTGGCAGCCATGAACTTGTCGTCGGTGAGATCTGCACCGGCATCAACAAGGTCGCCAGCGCCAGATACGTAGTCAGCGGAAAGACCACGGCCCGTGGCCGCACCAATTTCGAGACCAAAGGCACCAGCGGAGTAGCCCAAACCGCCGCCGATCATGTAGCCACTGTCAGCTTGGGTGGTCGTGCCAGCTTCGGTATCAAAGCTCTGCGTACGGCCGGCAATCTGGGCACCAAAATCGCCCGATGAAAAGTTCATTGTGCCGGCAATGCCTGGATTGGATTTGGATACATCTTCGCCATCATCCGAATCGAACTGGCTTGCCGAAGTGTTGTCTTCCACACCAAAAGCCATAGTAATTGGGCCAGTGGCGAGGGAGACGTTCACCTGCTCAACGCTAGGATTAGTCAGGCCAGCGCCGACACCTGCCCAAACGCCGCCGGTGCCGTTCGCGTCAGCACCGTAATCCACGGATGAGATAGAGCCTGCCTTGCCAGCGGTCAAAGTCATTCCGGGAGCAAATTCCCAGTAGCCGGTGTACTCGTCAATCTTGGCAGCTGAGCCATTCGAGTCCTGAACGCGCAAATTGGCACCGACAACGCCTACGGAGGTTTCGGTCTTTCCCTTGATGAAGATGCGGGCGCGGGTGCCGAGATCGTTCTGGCGATCTCCATCAGAAAGGCCGAAGGTATCGTCTGCGACAACAGTAGCCTTGGCACTGGTGAGCAGTGCGCGGACTTCACCGGCAACAGTCACTTCGGCGGCTGATGCGGGCATATCAGCGGTCGGGGCGATCTTGAAGGTCACGCCTTCACCGGCCGCATTGCGGGTCATGGTGACGAGCGAGGTGTCGGCCATTGCGGCCGTGCTGGCGACGGTGAGGGCCGTGCCGGCGAGAAGGGCGGAAAGCCACTTC
>CAJBCQ010000108.1 GCA_903951595.1 uncultured Hyphomicrobiales bacterium
CACGCCGGATCTGGCCGTGGGTGTTTACATCGGTTACGACACGCCGCGCCCCATGGGCCGCAAGCAGACGGGTGGCGAGCTTGCCGCGCCCATTGTCGCTGATTTTCTGAAAGTGGCCCTGCGTGACAAGCCTGCCACCCCCTTCCGTGTGCCCGCTGGCATTGAGTTGATGCCCATTGACCCCAACAGCGGCATGCGCGGTGAATTTGGCGGTGATGGCGTTATTCTCGAAGCCTTCAAGCCAGGCGAAGCACCCAATGATGAGATGATGCTCATCGGGGGCAGCGTGCCGCTTCCGGCGGAAGCCGTGGGTGAAGGGGGGCTCACCACTGGCACGGGCGGGCTTTATTGAGCCATTGACCCTTGCCCCCGCCGCCGCTATCCAGACGCCTCATGTGATGGACGGACCTTTTCGATGCGCGCTGAAATCCTGACACTTTCCGAAGAAATCAAGCAGACCGTGGGTCTGCTGAGGAGGCATCTTTGACTGGGATGTTGCCCAGAAGAAGCTTGCCGAACTGAACGCGCGATCCGAAGATCCCGCCATTTGGGAAGACCCCCAGAAGGCGCAAGCCCTGATGAAGGAGCGCAATGCGCTCGACGGGCGCATCAAGACCGTCCTCAACCTCGAAAATGCGCTGAATGACAATCTCGGTCTGATCGAGATGGGCGAAACCGAGGGCGATGAATCCATTGTGAAGGAAGCCGAAGCGGCCATTGCGGCGCTGAAGGTGGAAGCGGGCAAGCGCGAGATCGAAACGCTGCTTTCCGGCGAGGCAGACGGCAACGACACCTTCGTTGAAATCAATGCCGGGGCCGGTGGCACCGAGAGCCAAGACTGGGCACGCATTCTGTCGCGCATGTATATCCGTTGGGCTGAACAGCATGGCTATAAGGTGGAAGTGCTGGACGAGCATGCGGGCGAAGAAGCTGGCATCAAATCGATCAGCTTTCAGGTCAAGGGCCACAATGGTTATGGCTATCTGAAAACGGAATCCGGCGTGCATCGACTGGTGCGTATTTCGCCGTTTGACTCCAACGCCCGCCGCCACACCTCTTTTGCGTCTGTGTGGGTTTATCCGGTGATCGACGACAATATCCAGATCGAAATTCCCGACAAGGATGTTCGCATTGATACGTTCCGCTCGTCCGGTGCTGGTGGTCAGCACGTGAACACGACCGACTCGGCTGTGCGTATCACGCATATTCCGACCGGAATCGTTGTTGCCTGCCAGGCCGAACGCTCGCAGCACAAGAACCGCGCTTCCGCCTGGAACCAGCTGCGGTCACGCCTTTATGAGCTGGAACTGCAAAAGCAGCAGGAAAAGATCGACGCCACCAACGCCCAGAAAACCGACATCGGCTGGGGCCACCAAATCCGCTCTTACGTGCTGCAACCCTATCAGCAGATCAAGGATCTCCGCACGGGCTACACCAGCACCAATCCGGGTGCGGTGCTGGACGGGGATTTGGATGAGTTTATCCACGCAAGCCTGAGCCACAAGATCAGTGGCGCGCCGGGTGGGGTGGAGGATATTGATTAAGCGCCTACTCCGCCCCCGCCACCGTCACCCCGAAATGACCGTTCACCGCGCGAGCGATGGCCTTGGCCGTGCGTTCTCGCCATGCGGGAGAATTCAGCAGTTCGGCGTCTGACGGGTCCGACAGATAGCCCAGTTCCACCAGCACGGATGGCACGTCGGGGGATTTCAGCACGCTGAAACCGGCTGAACGCAGGGGCTTTTTGGTCATCACGGTGGCCTTGGCCATTTCACCGGCAAGGCGGCCAGCAAATTCAGCCGAGCGGTTGGCGCTGTCGCGTTGGGCCAAGCCGATGAGGATGGAATTGATGTCGCCATTCTCCGCCGTCAGCCGCACGCCACCCACGGCATCGGCTCGGTTTTCCTTGCTGGCAAGGGCTTCGGCTTCCGCGTCAGAAGCGGTTTCGGAAAGCGTGTAAATGGTGGCCCCGCGCACGGAAGCGCCGCGCACAATATCGGCATGAACGGCCATGAACAGATCAGCCTCAGCCGCGCGGGCGAAAGCCACGCGGTCTTCCAGCGTTACAAACTCATCCTCGTCGCGCGTCATCAGCACGCGATAGCGACCGCTTTTCTCCAAACGGGTTTTGAGCGTTTGGGCAAAGGCCAGAACGATGTCTTTTTCCAACTCACCATTCACACTCGTCGCACCGGGGTCTATGCCACCATGGCCGGGGTCGATGATGATGGTGGGCGGGCCTTTCTTCGGCACCGGCATGGTCTTGGCGCGGGCGGTTTTGGCCTCGCGGCGGATGAGCTTGGTGAAAGTGGCTTTGTCGGTCTTGATAAGATCAACCACCACGCGCGCCGGTTGGCCATTTTCCTCAGGGATGATGAAGGCCCTTTCGATCAATACCGGGCCTTTGGTGTCCATGATGATGCGGGATTTTCCCGGTTCGATGGGGCCGAAGCGATAACCCGTCACAAGGCCGCGGCCTTTCGTGCCGGAACCGGCGGGAAGCTGGAAATTCACATCCGGCAAATCAAGGATCACTCGGTAAGGATCGGCCACCACATAGGCACTGAAGCTCAACGGTCGCTCAATGTCGGTGACAAAGCGGGTGCGGGTGGCATCGCCGCCGACACGGGCGGCGGTGGCGCGGGGGGCGGGTTCGGCGCTTGCAGCAGACTGCCAGCCTGCTTGGGCGAGCAGCAGTAGAACAAGCGGGATTGCTACCAGAAACAGGCGCAAAACCTTTGTCAGATGGATGGTCAAAACCTGTCGCACAGCCTCGCGTAGCCCCCAGCAGTCAAGCTGGGGAAAGTTAACGCGACAGAGTTAACTAGTCGTATCTGCTGACATGTATCTGAAGTTGCAATTATTTCTTGATTACACTCGCAAAGGTTAAATTTCATCTAGGGCACCCAAGCTTGCTGCGAAGTGCATGAAATGACGCGGAATTTCACCTATCTTTCGGTCAATATTGGGTTTTTCTTGCAAATCAGGCGCGCGTCAGCTTACACATCACTGGTTCCTGGCCCCAAGCGCACTCGCGTTCGAGTCTCGCGCAGGGGGGACAACAGGACGAAGAATTCCGCTCCGCCGCGGCACCGGGCCTGCTCATGGCAGCCGGGCGGATGCGAGGGTAAGTGCCTTCCTGATTATCGGAGGGTCTGCCCAAACCGCGGCAGCCGCCGAACTGGCGGGAATTGCCGTTCCATTGAACCGCTTCGGACCATCATTGGTCTTGAGGCACAGGTGAACATAGGAATGATTGTTCGCGCGATAGCAGCCCTACCCCGCCGGCTTGATCCGGTGGCGAGGCCATGCGCGCCCCACGGCAATCTTCTTTTTATGCGCGCGACGCGCCGCCCCCTTTCCGCCACCGCAGCCCGGAGGCTGGAGGCAAAGGTGAGGCTAACGCCACGCGCCAAGGAAACCCAGATATGGGAAGCAAAATGCTTATCGACGCCACCCATCCGGAAGAAACCCGGGTGGTGGTTGTGCGGGGAAACCGCATCGAGGATTTCGACTTTGAAAGTTCTGCGCGCAAGCAACTGAAGGGCAACATCTATCTGGCGAAAGTCACGCGGGTAGAGCCTTCACTGCAAGCGGCTTTCGTGGATTACGGTGGCAACCGCCACGGCTTCCTCGCCTTCTCCGAAATCCATCCTGACTATTACCAAATCCCCATCGCCGATCGGCAGGCCTTGCTTGCCGCTGAAGAAGAAGACGCGCGCCGGGGGGATGAGGAATACGAAGCCCAAGAAGACGCCCGGGCAGCCCGTGGCAATGGTGGCGGCAATGGCGGCGGTGGCCGCGGCCGTGGCCGTTCCAAGGCTTCCTCACGCGGTGGGCGCAGGGATTCGGTGGCCAGCGAGCCGGTGGATGGTGAAGTCGAACAGATCTCCACCCTCGAAGCTGGCCAGGAGCATGAAGAGCATCATTCGCATGATGATCATTCGCATGACGATCACGGCCATCACGATCACGAGCATCACGATCACGGGCATGAGGACCATGACCATCATCATGACAGCCATGACCATCATCATGACGATGAGTTGTACGCCCATGATGATGACAGCCATGAGGTGCATGACCGCGCGCCGCAAGCTGATGAACCCTTCCATGCAGGCACAGGCGACCAGCCCGAAACCATTCAGGTTAGCGGGGAAGAAAATTCCGATGATGGCGTTGAAACGGTAGACCAAGACCCCGAAGCCCAGATCGTTGAATCGGTAGGGGCTGAAGACGCGATGGAGGAGCTGCCCCAGCCGCGCCGCACGCATCGGCGTCATTACAAGATTCAGGAAGTCATCAAGCGCCGTCAGGTGATCTTGGTGCAGGTTGTGAAGGAAGAACGCGGCAACAAGGGCGCTGCTCTTACCACCTATCTTTCTCTCGCAGGCCGCTATTGCGTGCTGATGCCTAATTCCGGCCGTGGTGGCGGTGTTTCGCGCAAGATCACGGATTCGAGCGATCGTCGTCGCCTGAAGGAAGTGGCGCGTGAGGTGGAAGTGCCGGAAGGCATGGGCCTCATCGTGCGTACCGCTGGCGCCCAGCGCACCAAGACCGAAATCAAGCGTGACTTTGATTATTTGCTAAGGCTTTGGGAAAGTGTGCGCGATCTAACGCTTTCTTCCTCCGCACCCTCCTTGGTTTACGAAGAAGGCTCGCTCATCAAGCGCGCCATCCGCGATCTTTATTCCAAAGACGTGGAAGAAGTGCTGGTGGAAGGTGATGACGGACTTCGTGAAGCCAAAGACTTCATGAAAATGCTGATGCCAAGCCATGCGCGCAATGTGAAGCCGTGGAAGGAAACACGGCCCCTGTTCACGCGCCATCAGGTGGAAAGCCAGCTCGATGGGTTGTTCTCGCCCACCGTCACCCTGCCTTCGGGCGGTTACATGGTGATGAACCAGACCGAAGCTCTGGTGGCGATCGACATCAACTCTGGCAAGTCTACCCGCGAACACAATATTGAAGACACCGCCTACAAGACCAATCTGGAAGCCTGTGATGAAATTGCCCGCCAGCTGCGTCTGCGCGATTTGGCTGGCCTTATCGTCATCGACTTCATCGACATGGAAGAAAAGCGCAATAACCGGAACGTGGAACGGCGCATCAAGGATGCGCTGAAGAACGACCGGGCGCGCATCCAGGTTGGGCGTATCAGCCATTTCGGCCTGCTGGAAATGTCGCGCCAGCGTTTGCGGCAGGGCATGCTGGAAGGCTCCACCAAGGTTTGCCCGCATTGCGAAGGCCGCGGCATCATCCGCTCGGTTTCGTCCTGCGCGCTTTCCGTGTTGCGCCAGATCGAAGACCAGCTCACAGGCCGCAGGGCAGAGAACCTCACCGTTCACTGCCACCGCGAGATTGCGACCTATATTCTCAACGAAAAGCGCGAGCATCTTCTGCAGATCGAAGGTGCCTATGGCATTTCAATCTTTATCGTTCCGTCCGACAGTGTGAAGGCTGCTGAAGCCATCATCGAACGCGGGGCAGAACGGGCCGTGCCGGTGCGCCGCATCGCGGCACCTGCCAAGGTGACGATCGCTGATGAGGATGAGGCCGAAGAAGCCCAAGTCGAGGATGAATCCGACGACGAGGAATTCGAGGACGAACCGTCCGAAACATCCAGCGGCAATGGCCGTGAGCGTTCATCCGGGCCTGTTGAACTGGACGAGAATGGCGATCCGCGCCGCAAGCGCCGCCGCCGCCGTGGCCGCCGTGGTGGTCGTCGTGGTCGCGAAGATGGTCAGCCAGGTGCCGAAGGCGAGGCTGGCGAGGCATCGGCTAACGACAATGAACCATCCGACATGGGTGCCGAAGGTGCTGCATGGGATGGTGAGGTGGAAGCTGCTGAAGCGCATCTGGGTGGCGAGTTGGCAGGCTCCAGCGAAGAACGCGCCCGCCGCCGTCGCCGCCGGGGTGGCCGCAACCGGCGAGGTGGACGCGGTGATCGCGAAGGCAATGGCGCAGCGGCCAGAGCCGATGGCGAGACACCGGTTGCCGCTGCGTCCGATGGTTCGAGTGATGTGGATGTGGATGTAGATGTGGTTCCGGTTTTCCGTGAACGCGCGCCTGCACCCGTTGCCGTTGCCGAGGTTTCGGCTCCAGTGATCGAAGCGCCCGCGCCCGTGGCTCCTGCCCCGGTTCAAGCAGTCGTGGCGGATGACCAGCCTGAGACGGAAGAAGCCGCTCGCCGCTGGCAGCCTCCCGCGCCGACGGTTGATCCGGAAGCTGTTCCCCGCAAGAGGGGCTGGTGGAGCAAGAAATAAGCGAGTTTGCGGCGGGCCTCAAACCCGCCGCAATCACGACGGAAACAGGGACAGTCTGTTTTGATCTGAGGATGAGATGTTGAAGTCTTTCCGTTCTTTCGCCAGCCGGATGCTCGCTGTGGTGCTGGCGGCACAAATGGTGCTTTTGCCCAGCGCGGCTCAGGCACGGGGCATTTCGCTTATTCGGGATGCGGAAATTGAAAGCCTGATGCGGGCCTATACCTCGCCCATCTTCAAAGTGGCGGGCATCAAGGAAGGTGCGACGAAAATCTATTTGATCAACGATCCGGGCATCAACGCCTTTGTGGCGGGCGGACAGCGCATTTTTATCAATACGGGGCTTCTCGTACAGGCCAAGACACCCAATGAGGTGATCGGGGTTCTGTCGCATGAAACGGGGCATATTTCCGGCGGGCATCTGGCCCGCATGGGTCAGCAGATGGACAAGGCCAGCACGACTGCCATTCTGGGCATGCTGCTGGGTGCTGCCGCTATGGTTGGCGGGGCGGTCAGCGGGCAAGGCGAGGCAGCTCAGATGGGTCAGGGCGTTATGCTCGGAAGCCAAGGGCTGGCACAGCGCAATCTGCTTTCCTATGCGCGCGCGCAGGAAGCCGCAGCCGATCAGGCAGCCGTGAAATATCTCGACCAATCCGGCCAATCCGGCGAAGGCATGTTGACGCTGTTCCAGACGCTTGCGAACCAGTCACTCGGCAGCCTGCAAAACGTGAATCCTTATGTCATGTCGCATCCCATGCCGCTCGACCGCATCCGCAATCTGGAGCAGATCGTCAAGAAAAGCCCCAATTACGGCAAGCCCGACAGTCCTGAATTCGTTATGCGCCACAAGCTGATGCAGGCCAAGCTCACGGGCTTCCTTGATAGTCCGCAGCAGGTCTATCAGCTTTATCCGCGCAGCGATGTGAGCCTTGCGGGCCGCTATGCCCGCGCCATTGCTGCTTTCCGTGTGGGCGACCTGAAAAGCGCCATTCCGGAAATCGAGGGGCTCATCCAAGAGCAACCCAAGAACCCCTATTTCTGGGAGCTGAAGGGCCAGGCTTTGATTGAAGGCGGCAGGCCTGCCGACGCCGTGGCGCCCTTGCAGCAGTCCGTGAAGCTTGCCCCACAGGCTGGGCTTATCCAGATCATGCTGGCACAAGCGCAGCTGGGCACGGAAAACAATGCCAATGCCACCGCCGCCCTCAAAACACTGCAACAGGCAGCGCGCACGGAAAGCGACAATGTTGGCCTGTGGCGCTTCCGGGCGGTTGCCTATGGCAAGCTGGGGGATATTCCCAATGCCGAGCTTGCCACCGCAGAAGCGGCCATGCGCAGTGGCGACCGGGAGCTTGCTACCCAGAAAGCCAAATCCGCCTTGACGAAATTCCCCAAGGGCACGCCGGAATGGGTGCGCGCCAATGATATTCTCAATTTCACCGCCAAGAAGAAGAAGGGATAAGCCCCATGCGCCGCATTCTATCCACCCTGCTCGCCACCA
>CAJBCQ010000109.1 GCA_903951595.1 uncultured Hyphomicrobiales bacterium
AACCCATAAGCTTCCGAAAGCCCCAGCAAACGCAGGCCTTTCGCGCGCACATATGCGCCAATCGCCTGCGCGGGTTCCCCATCGAAAAACGCCGCCGTGGTGAGCTTCTTGTCCGCCAGATCATTGCGAAGCTCAACACCACAGCACCCAAGCGCAGCGGCAAGATCAATGAATGCACGCGTACCCAGCCGCGGCACGGCCATGTGATTGAGCGCGAATGGAATGGGTTTGGTCATGTCGATTCTCTCCGATATGTGGCAAATCCTGCCCCTTCAGCGGCAAATTCTCAACCCAGTGGTTTGTTGGGATAAATTTGGTAGTGGGGGAGGCACTCGAATGGTGGACATTCAGCCAATTCGCTCATGACATTTGATGATTGTTAGAATGGCCAGCAGAGCAAAACCCATCCCTGATTTCCATGCAGCTGATTTTTTTGATACCGTTGAGAAAAATGGAGGGATTTATGTTGCCCGAGAAACTATTCCTTGCAAGCTTTGCCTTATGGTGCGTGCTCGCCGGCTCCTTCACTATGGCCAATGCCGCGACGATTACGCAGCGACAATCTGACGAGATAACCTTCATCTTCATAGAAGGCGCTTTGGAATATGGGGATCACGAGCAATTTGTCCAAGCAGCCTTGCCAGCCAAGCGCGGCGTCGTGATTCTGAGCAGTCCGGGTGGTAATCTGAACGCCGGATTGGAAATCGGAAAAGCTATTCGGCTTAAGGGTTTCAGCACCTATGTGCCGGGCGGCTTTTCCTGTTCATCTGCCTGTGCGCTGGCTTGGCTTGGTGGCATTAAACGCTTCGCAGACAGCCAATCTGAAATTGGTTTCCATGCCGCATATACGATGGATGGTACCCAGGCAAAGGAGTCGGGTATGGCCAATGCACTAGTTGGCGCATACCTGAACCAATTAGGTCTTTCCGAAGATGCAATCACCTTCATCACCGCTGCCTCGCCAGACAACATGCAATGGCTGAAAGAAGAACAGGCAAACGCTATTGGAATTCCAGTAGTCATGCTCTCAGCCAATGAAACAGCAATCGTCACCGGCGCTCAAACCGATCCTTTATCTGGGCAACAGCGTCTAGCGGAGAGTGAAGTTTCCGACTTGGTGGAAAGCTATCATGATCAGTGGTCGGCAGGCGGAGATGTTAATTATGATTACGTCCAAAACTATTATGCGGAACAGGTTACGTTTTATGGAAGGCCTGTCAATTTATCCGACATCTACGATGAGAAACTGAAGTTTTCAAAACGCTGGCCGTTGCGAGATTACCGCATCAAGCCGTCCACAATCGATATCGATTGCTTTTCAGACACGGACTGTCACGCTTCCTACGTCGTGGAGTTTGATGCAAGAAGTCCAGCCCGCAATAAATCGGCTTCAGGGCTCAGCCGAGGCTTCATCTCTCTCCACCGTTTCCCAGAAGGCTGGAGGATCACGCAAGAGACAAGCGAAGTCATCGCTCGCAAATAAAACTGTCTAGAAACCCAGAGCCCCTTCAGCCCCAAATTCTCAAACCACTGATTTCACTGGAAAATTTTGGTAGCGGAGAAGGGACTCGAACCCCCGACACGCGGATTATGATTCCGCTGCTCTACCGACTGAGCTACTCCGCCCCAGGGCCATGATCTGAGCTTAAAACCCAGAAAGTGCCGGATGCGGGTCAGGGTATAGGTCGGGCCACCTTCAGCTGTCAAGCAAGCCTTGGGCACCTTGGGCTGCACCCTGGCGGCGAAATCTGAGTAGGGTGAATAGCCCGAAGGGCTTCAGCTTCACCACTTCTTCCAAAACAAGCCCCGTCTGGCCCATAACGGCCTCGATCGGGAACACGGGCCGCCAGCCCAACCGCTCTGAAAAGCGCGACATGCTCTTTTCAACCGCGCCGCGAAGGCCGTGATCCTGTGAGAAATGGTTCACCACCAGCACCTCACCCCCCGGCTTGCACACCCGCGCAAGCTCGGCCATCACTTGGGCTGGGTTTGGCACCACGGTCATCACATACATGGCCGCCACGGCGTCAAAGCTCGCATCCGGAAAATCGAGCCTGCCCGCATCCATTTCCAAAATGGCTTCCACTTGGCCAAGCTTCTCACGCGCCACCCGCGCGCGCGCCTTGGCCAGCATTTCCGGCGAAAGGTCAATCCCCGTCACCTTCAGTTGGCTCTTGTAGAAGGGCAGCGACATGCCCGTGCCAACACCCACTTCCAAAATGCGGGCACCGGCTGGAAGCTGGTTCAATCTCAAAGTGGCCTTGCGCCTTCCGGCTTCGGCCACCATGCCAAATGTTAAGTCATAGCTAGGCGCCCAGCGCGCATAAGCGCGCCGGGCATATTCTTCGCGTAACTCAACCACTTTCATGGCTTTCGATAAGCCTTAGAATTGCGACTTCATTGCGGCATGCCTTAGCTGAGCAAATCCATCATGGTTTCAAAGCTATAGGTATTATCGCTGAACTGGAAGCTCTCAATACTGTAAAGACGATCCGTGCCATCGGTGGTGCCGGAAGTGCGCTTGTCAGCCACCGTCATCATTTCTTTGGCTTTGTCCCATGTGAATGTGTAATCGGTATATTTACCAGTCAGCACAACCGTATCCGTGCCGCGGCCACCATAAAGCGTGTCATTGCCAGCACCCCCGGCTAGGCTATCGCTGCCCTTGCCACCATAAAGCTTGTCATTGCCAGCACCGCCTTCCAGCCTGTCACTGCCCTTCTCGCCGAATAGCTGATCGTCACCGGCACCGCCATAAAGCTGGTCACTGCCCTTGCCGCCAAGCAGCTTGTCATTGCCTGCCCCACCGTCGAGGTAATCCTTACCCTTGTCACCGTAGAGCGTGTCATTGCCATCGCCGCCGAGCAATTTGTCCGCGCCCTTGCCGCCACGCAGCAGGTCATCGCCCGTGCCACCCGAAAGATGGTCAGCGCCTTTGCCGCCATAAAGCTTGTCATCGCCCGTGCCGCCGCCGATCACGTCCTTGCCGCGCTTGCCATAAATCACATCATTGCCAGCACCACCGGCAACCACATCATTTCCGCGTCCAGCATTGATGGTGTCATTGCCTTCCCGGCCAAAAATCACATCATTGCCGCGACCGGCCTTGAAGGTTTCATGGGTTGTGCCACCAATCAAGATGTTGTCGCCGCTGGTGCCTTGAAAAAACTTGCCGCTCGTGGCGGATTTCACCACCGTATAGCTAGACGAATAAGTCCATGTGGCATCATAGGTGTGGTCGCCATCCGCCTCTTTGAGTGAAGCGATCAGCGTTGCGATGGATAATTGAGCCATGATTTTCCCCGTTGCAAAAGATTGATATGCCTTTATGCAACCTGAGGATTAACTATAAATGAATACAACTTTACATTTTCACGATCGCGTGATGAACCCACCGCCCAGCACGGCGGCACCCGCACCTTCACCGGCATAAAACACGCAAGCCTGCCCCGG
>CAJBCQ010000110.1 GCA_903951595.1 uncultured Hyphomicrobiales bacterium
GATTCGAGGTTCCAGTTTGACCGACCCTGCATGGCTGAAATCAGCGCACTCGTGTCGCAGACAATAGGCTCCATGAGATTCAGGTAGAGTTCCACATCGTCCCGTGCGAGGACCACGTGACGGTCCGTCAATCCGCCGTAGTTCTCGCCGTCAGGCATCCATATGTAATCCGGAGTCAACACCTCCAAGCTTGGGTGCGCGCTCAGCCATACGAAGTCCGAGCGGGTGATCACGAAGCGATCATAATGCTCCAATGCACCGGATGATCTTAAGCGCTCCAGTAGCAACCACCGGAAATAGATCAAAATTCCAGCCGATCCTGGATGCTGATCATGTCCCTTGATCCCTCCGAGCCACTGATCCTTTACGCGGAGTATTGTACGCCAATCGAGCGCCGGAGCATCGCCAATGAGGCGTGACTGCGCTTCATCGAATCCGTCACCGTAGTCCTCATATTCCTTCGATGTCCAAAGGTAGCGCGCGGTTTGCCAGAATGGGTTGTCCTGATTGTAGGAATCGTCCATGCCGATGCAGAGGGCCAGATCAGCGTTCAGAGCATCAAGTACATTGGTCTTGAAAGACGGCCAGGTTATCTTCCACGAACGGGTCTCGGCGATAATACAAACGAGGGTCCGCGGAACAGTCATCTAAGAGATACCTGACCTAGCGGTTTCAGCTTGGACATAAACGACACCTCCACAGATTTTGCCTGCCGGACCATTCTTAGGGCGAACCGGTCAGAACAAACGCTAACGCGCAAATAGCTTTTCCTTGAGGTTTGTCTCTATCTGCTTCCTAGAATTCGATCTACGATAATGCGCGATCGTTTCTCGGGCACCATCCTTGAAAGAAACTGTAGGCCTCCAGCCGAGCAGATCCTCCTGCTTTTTCACCGATGCGGCGCGAGCATAGACCCCCTCGGGTTTCGTGGTGTCAAAGTAGAATTGCGCCGGAAGATAGCCCTCCGCTTCACAAATTATTTTCGCAGCCGAGAGCACGGTCGTTACCTCGTCGGTACCGATATTGATTGCAGAACCATCAAAAACCCTGCTTGCCGCTCTCTTGATTCCCTCCACGGCATCCGACACATAGGTGAAATTCCGGTCTTGCCCTCCGGAGCCCCAGATAACGAAGGGATCTTGCCGAGAGATCGCCCGGGCTACAAAAGCGACGATGGCGTGGCTTTCGTTTTCGCGAGGCCCATAGACGGTGAACAGTCGGCAAGAAACGCCTCGCAACCCGAATTGCTTATGATAGGAGGAAAGCGACATTTCTCCCATCAACTTGCACCAACCGTATACGCCATCGGCTGCTGCGCGGCCCTCAATGAAAGGATCTGCCATCTCTTCAGAGAGATGTCTTACTCTGCGCTCCGGGTCCGAACCCTGCATGTAAGTTGGATAGACGCATGCGGAGGATGCGTAACAAACATTCTCTACCTGACTTTCTAGGCACGCCCGGAATACGTTGCCGTCGATCAGTAGGTTTTGTGAAATTTCGCCGGGGTGTGTCTCGATAAAGCCCCTTCCACCGTGGATGTTGGCGAGATGGAAGACGGTTTGCTGCCCCTTTGTTGCAAGGGAGGCAGATTCTGTATTCCGCAGATCACATTTGATAAAAGCGATGTCCTTTATACAGCTTGCGAGATGTTCGATCCTGCCGCTCGAAAGATCGTCGGCAACCGTCACTGAGGCGCCCTCTGCCACTAGGCTCTCCACCAGGTGGCTACCGATGAAGGATGCTCCCCCTGTTACGAGTATTCTTTTGTTCGTGTAGCTCACATTTCTATTCCCGCCGTAACAAATGTTCCAAGCCTGAAATATCAGTAAGCCGACATCTACCGGATGACCGGCTTATTAAACTGGAGATTTGCGCAATTTTGGGCTGGAAGCAAGATCGGGGCTTGGCGGACAGCATCGGCGACCTACCGCAACCTCGCGACAATCCCTTCTGTCTTATGTCGTTTCTTACAATATCTCAGTACTCCATCGGCTCAAAATCCATACAACAGGGAGGATCACTTTTCAGGGAGGCGGGCCAAAGATTTTGATTTGTCCAATTTTCCCGAAACCCTTGAATGGGAATTTCCGGCAGAGGCCATCAAAGCCACTGCACAGATTATCAATGATCAGGCGCTTGAGATCGAGGAGCTGAAGCGCAAGAAAGCTAAAGTGAAGAGTTTGTTCCGAAAGTTTTTTCACCGGTGACAAGTCTTGCTGCAATGCCGGGTAGAAGTAATCGGCCCCAACGAGTGGCCTGCCCCTGAATATTGATCCGTCTTAATGTATAGATTTTTTGGCGAATGGCCGCTGAAATATGAGGCAGAAAATTTCATTCATCAGAAGCAACTATCAAAATCAGCTAGCGCAAAGTGCAGCTGGCAAAGCGCTGGCCGATATGCTGGCCATCAAGGTCGTCAATCCTGTTTTTAGAGAACAGATGAAGTGGCTGGTTCTATTGCAAGGCATCGCGTTGCCTTATCCATCTTATCCAACTTGGCTAATAAATTCTCGCGCGGCTGAGATAAAAGTCAAAGCGTCTCATCTAGGTCTGCAACTACGGCAGGAGTGCAAGATAAAAACAGTTCAAGCGATTCTGCCATTGGCTGAAAAGCCATACTTCAAGGAGGATCGCTTTTCAGGAGGCATTCCAATCCTGAGAGACAATACCCTTTTGGGAGCTAGCGCGTATTGCGTTTGATAGGTTTCAAACGGTCAAATGGAACGCAACATTCATAGGCGGTTCCGGTCTTGGATTTCGTCGATGGTTACGGCATCGACCCCCTTTCGGCCATGATGGATGTCAATGCCACTTTCCTTAAGAAAGGAGCTGACTTCCGAGTCATGTAGCCTGACGACTTCGGACAGCCACTCGAGGAAGGATGCCTCGGCAGAGGTATGCAGCCGTTCTGCACGGTCAAAAAGCGAGTAGCACTGTTCGCTTTTCAGTCCGTGCCGAAAGGGCAAAGTGAGCCGTCCTGCGCGGATAGCGGGGAAGGCCAGAATTGTGTCACCGATGGTGATGCCGCCGCCCGCCAACGCGGTCGAGAGACACAGCGATGTTTCGTTGAAATGGGTCATATCGCGGGCGGGGCCGGGATGGCTGAGGCCGGTCTGGGCAAACCAGCTGTCCCAGACGTCGTAGTTGCCATCGATCAGAAGCTGGGCACCCACAAGTGCGCCCTCATCGTTGACATGTTCCAACGCATAATCGGGCGTGCATACGACCAGATCATACCAGCGGCAGAGGATCCTTTCGCGCAAACCTGGGTGGGGTGTTGCGCCGAAATGACCATAGAAGATACGGAAGTTGAAGTCTTCTTCCAAACGCATCCTGCCGTTCTTTTCGGCCACGACCTCTACCGAAACGCCGGGGTTGTGCAGAAGGAATTGACCGATATGCCCGGCCAGAAAGGAGGATGCAAAATCGCGGTCAACCAGAATGCGGATGACATTGGGATGGGACCTGCCGTGTCTTTGGCGCTCCAGTGAGGCGGCAATCTGGCCGAAGGCCTGCGCCACGTCATGGGCTAGTTCCTGGCCCGCCACTGTTAGCTGGACGGCATTGCCAAGCCTGACCATCAAAGCGCAATTCAGTATCTGTTCAAGCTGCTTTATCTGTTTGCTGATCGCAGGACGCGTTACACCCAACTCAATGGCCGCCGCCACGAGTGAGCCGTTGCGCGCTGCGGCCTCAAAGGCGCGAAGGGCCGTCAAGGGGAGTCTTGCAGGCATCAGTCGACCGTCCTAAGTAACTTCAGGTTACTCTTTCCTACTATTATTGATTCGGCAATCGGCAGAGTCGCTCTTAACCTTTTGATGGATGGCGTCGCTTCAGGCGGTGCCAGCGCTGAAATCAGGAGCATAGCGTGGCCTTGCCAATAAAGTTCTCGCCTAAAGGTCCAGAAGGCTGGATGGCTCAACCTGACCTGCCACAAGAAACGGCGACATTTATCAGCGGCACCCCGATGGGGGCGGACCATGCCTATTTCGACCGGACGAGCCCAAAGTATCGCATGGGGATCTGGCGGTCACAGCCCTATACCGAGTTCTATGAAAGTTATGCCGCCGATGAATTTATGGTCGTGCTGGAAGGCTCTGTCGCGCTTGAAAGTGACGGTTTCTTCGAGACCTATCGCAAAGGCGATGCTTTCTTTGTGCCCAAGGGCTTCAGGGGTTATTGGCGGCAATCCGAGCCGATGGTCAAGTACTACGTGATCATCGAATGACCGGCGGCTGGTGACATGATGCAGGCTGGGGAAACCTACGACTATGTAATCATCGGCGCTGGTTCCGCAGGTTCAGTGCTGGCCCGGCGTCTGTCAGAAGATGCGGGTGTCTCTGTTCTGGTGCTTGAGGCTGGGGGCAGTGACCGGTCGGTGATCGTTGCCATGCCTGCCGCGCTGGCCATGCCGATGAATACTAAGCGATTTAACTGGGGCATGGTGACCGAACCCGAGCCCGGCCTGAACGGGCGTCGCATCAACCTGCCGCGGGGTAAGGGCATGGGCGGGTCATCCTCGATCAACGGCATGTGCTATGTGCGCGGCAATCCGATGGATTACGAGCTTTGGGAGGCCAAAGGCGCGATCGGCTGGCATTGGGCCAATGTCCTGCCCTATTTCCAGAAAATGGAGCAAGTGCAGGGCGGCGGGCCCTTTCGCGGCACCAAAGGGCCCTTGCGCGTAACGCGGGGGCCTGAGAGCAATCCGCTTTATCATGCCTTCGTCGATGCCGCGGTAGCGGCAGGCTATGCCCGCAGCGCCAACATGAACGAGGTCCAGCACGAAGGCTTTGGCCCGATGGAGATGACCGTGGGTGATGGCATGCGCGCCTCGGCTGCACGTGTCTATCTGCGGCCTGCCATGAAGAACGCGAAAGTGCGGCTGATCACGAAGTCGATGGTCAAGCGCATTCTATTCGACGGCAAGGTGGCAACGGGGGTCGAGTATATTCGCAATGGCCGGGTTGAAACCGTTAGCGCGCGGCGGGAAATCATCCTGAGTGCCGGGTCTATCATGTCGCCGGTAATCCTGAAACGCTCTGGCATCGGACCGGCGCAGGAACTGGCCGACCAAGGCATTCCTGTTCTGCAGGCAAGCGCCGGGGTCGGTGAGAACCTGATGGATCACCTTGAGCTATACGTCCAATATGCCTGCACTAAGCCTGTGTCGCTGTTTCCTTGGATGTCCTTAGCCGGTAAAGCCTTGATCGGGATGGAGTGGGTGGCGACGCGCAAGGGGTTGGGTGCCACCAACCATTTTGAAACGGGCGGGCATATCCGCAGCCGCGCGGGCCTTGTCTACCCCGATATCCAGTTCCACTTTCTGCCACTAGCGATTTCCTATGACGGGAAGTCGCTGTCCAAGGGCCATGGCTTTCAGGTTCACGTCGGCACCAAAAGGTCGAAGAGCCGGGGCTGGGTCCGGCTGCGCGACGCCGATGCCCACAGCCTGCCACGCGTGCAATTCAACTACATGACGCATGACGAGGACTGGCAGGAAATGCGCGCCTGCATCCGCCTGAGCCGTGAGATCTTTGCCCAGGCGCCGATGGTCTCCTATGCCGGAGCGGAACTTGCACCAGGGGCAGAGGTGCAGTCCGATGATGCGCTGGATGACTTCATCCGCCGCAAGGTCGAAAGCGCCTATCACCCTTGTGGCACCTGTCGGATGGGCATCGATCCACTGGCTGTTGTGGACCCCGAGTGTCGAGTGATTGGCGTCGCTAACCTGCGGGTGGTGGACGCATCGATCATGCCGCAAGCGACGGCTGGCGATCTGAACGGCCCCACCATCATGCTGGCCGAACGCGCCGCAGACATCATCCGGGGGAAAACATTGCCCGCAGCGGAAGATGCACCAATCATGGCAGATCATGACTGGCAGAACCGCCAGCGCGGTGCCGAAATTGCCCGAAACTACGCCGAAGACAGGGTGGCCCTTCGGGCACAACTCTTGTCGGAAATGACACTATGAAAACAGCATGGAGATGAAGATGAAGCGCAAGACGCAAATTGGACTTCTGGCCGCCGCACTGGCCTTGGCGGCACCCAGCTTTACGCTCGCCAAGGCACCTGAATCCCCTGATCCGATCAAAATCGCGGTGAACGAATGGACTGGGCAAGTGCTGTCTGCCACCATTGCAGGCGAAGTGCTGAAGAAGATGGGGTATAACGTCGAGCTAGTTATTGCCGGCGCGCTACCGCAGCTTGCCGCCATTGAGCAGGGCGAGTTGGACCTGAACCCTGAGGTCTGGGACAACTCGGTGACCGAGGCCTATACCAACGGCCTCGCGTCGGGCGCTATCGTTGCGGCCGGCCCCCTTGGGCTTCAGCCGCGCGAAGGCTGGGTCTATCCGCCATATATGGAAGAACTTTGCCCCGGTCTGCCAAACTATCTGGCGCTGTATGACTGCGCAAAGGCCTTCGGGAATGCGGAAACTTTCCCGAACGGGCGTCTGGTCGGCTATCCGGCTGATTGGGGCACCCGCGACATCGACGTCGTCAAAGCCATTGGCCTGCCGTTCAAAGTCGTGCCAGGTGGCAGTGAAGGCGCAATGATGGCCGAGCTTAAAAGTGCGATTGCAGCCAAGGAACCGATCCTGATGATGTTCTGGGAACCGCACTGGATCTTTGCTGAAACCGAGCTGAAATTCGTAGAATGGAACGCCACTGAGGGCGAGTGCGTCGAGGAGACCCAAGTCAAGGAAACCGCCTGCGGATTTGCCCAAGCCCAGGCGCAGAAGATCCACAGTGATGACTTCGCGGCGAAGTATCCGGCCGCGGCCGCGATGATTGCAAAATTCACCCTCAACAACGCGGATCACAATGCCATGATCCTTGAGGTCGATAAGAAAGGCCGCACGGCTGAGGAACTGGCCGCCGAATGGATGGCCAAGAACGAGGCCGTCTGGACCACCTGGATTCAGTAATCGCTACGATCTGTCACCCGGGCCTTTTGCGGCCCGGGTGAACGGCATGGCCCGCAAAGTCGGGCCTGACTTGTATTGCAGGAAACTACCATGCCCGGACCTGTCAAACTATCTTGCCGCAATCTGTGGAAAGTCTACGGGCCTGATCCCGGACACTTTTTCGAACGTGAAGGTGTGGAGCCGGAAGCATTGGCCGCCGATATGCGCGCTGCTGGACACATTCCGGCGGCAATCGACGTGGGCTTTGATGTTCATGTCGGCGAGACTTTTGTCATCATGGGCCTTTCCGGCTCGGGCAAGTCCACGGTCATCCGCTGCCTGTCGCGTCTGATCGAGCCTGAGAATGGGCAGGTCTTGCTGGACGGTCAGGATCTTCTGGCCAAATCTGACCGCGAACTGATCGAGATCAGACGGCACAAGATGGGGATGGTGTTCCAGAACTTCGGCCTGCTGCCACATCTTACGGTGATCGAAAATATTTCTTTCCCCCTGCGCCTGCAAGGCCTGTCAGCGGTCCAGCAGCGTGACCGCGTGGCGCATGTCATCGATCTGGTGGGTCTCAAAGGACGCGAACGGTCTTATCCCAGCCAGTTGTCGGGCGGCCAGCAACAGCGGGTTGGAATTGCGCGGTCATTGGCGGTAGAGCCGGAGTTATGGCTCCTCGATGAACCTTTCAGCGCTCTCGATCCCTTGATCCGCCGCCAGATGCAGGATGAATTCCTGCGTATCCAGAGGGTTCTGCGGAAATCCATCGTTTTCATTACCCATGATTTCCTCGAGGCTCTTCGCATCGCCGACCGCATGGCGATCATGCGCGACGGCCGTGTGGTCCAGATCGGTACGCCCGAAGAACTGATCCTGAATCCCGCCAACGACTATGTCGCGCAATTCACTGGAGAGGTCCCCCGGATCAAGATCCTCCGCGCCCATCAATGCGCGGTCCTCATGGCCAATCGGCCCGACGGCCTGCCGCAGATTGCTCCAGAAGACAGGATTGAAGGCCTCTTGTCCAAATTCGCTGCCAGTCCCGCGGGGTTGGATGTGGTGGGCCCAGGTGGTGCCTACCTCGGCACGGTGACTGCGGCATCTGTGGTCGAGACCCTCGGCCGGGTCGATGGGGCAAGCCCTTCGCGAGTGACCCATGTCTGACCCGTCAAAAGCCGAGCAGACTGATAGACGGACTCTGTTGATCTGGTTTCTGGTTCTGGCGTCTGTCCTTGCTCTCGCGCTTTTGCAGACGCGTTTTCCAGACCTTAGGGCCTATCCTGAAGCATGGACGCTGCCGGTGACCAATTGGCTGAACCTCAGCATGGATTGGTTCGTGAGCGTCTTCAAGCCGACCTTCCGAGCGCTCTCGGCCGTCATGGATTACCCGCTGCAGTGGATTTCCGCCTTCCTTGGCTGGTTGCCGTGGTCGGTTGGGACGGTCATTGCTGTTATGATCGGCTACCGTGCGGGCGGCTGGTCATTGGCAGCTTTCACCTTGGGCGCGCTGGTTTACATCCTGCTGATGGGGCTTTGGCCCGATACGATGAACTCGCTTGCCTTGGTCGCAGTGTCCGTCCCGCTGGCTGTGGCTCTTGGGTTCGGTCTGGGCGTCTGGGGATTTCGTTCCCACCGGGTGGAGCGTTTCCTGACACCCCTGATGGACATCACCCAGACTGTCCCGGCCTTTGCCTACCTGTTGCCCATCCTGATCCTGTTCGGCTTTGGCCCGGTGGTGGGCCTGATCGCCGGCATCATCTTTGCCTTTCCGCCCATGGTGAAGAATACGATTGTGGGACTGCGCGGGGTGCCGTCGGACATCATCGAAAGCGGATTGATGTCAGGCGCGACGAAGCTGCAACTGTTCTTCCTGGTGCGCTGCCGGGCGGGTTTGCGTCAGATGCTTCTGGGCGTGAACCAGACCACGATGGCGGCCTTGAACATGATCATCGTGGCATCGATCATCGGCGGGTCTGAGGATATAGGCTGGCGGGTCCTGTCTACCCTGCGCAAGGCTGAGTTTGGTGAAAGTCTGGTGGCGGGCATTGTCATCGCTCTGATGGCGATGGTGCTCGACCGCATCACCTATGGGCTGGCCACACGCGCACCCGACCTGTTGCCGCAGCAAGGGTTTTTCGGGCGCCATCGCTTTGCCTTGACCGTTCTTGGCGCAGCGTTGCTGGTTCATCTTGCTGGCTTAGCCCTGCCAGTCCTGCAAACATGGCCTGAGACATGGACCTTTGATCCGTCTGGTCCGATGAACGCCGCAATCAAGACTTTTGTCCTCTGGGCCAAACCCGTGCTGGACGCGGTCAAGAATTTCATCATCTTCACGCTGGTCCTTCCATTGAAAATCGGGCTTCTGAACGTCGTCGGCCCCTTTACCTGGGGCTTTACCGCGACCGTCTGGCATGCGGCGGCTTATACCGCGCTGGTGGTCTTTGGCGCGGGATTTGCTCTGTCGCGCGGGCGCAGGGGTCTTGCCATAGCCCTCCTCAGCTTCGGACTGATCATGTTCTTCGGCCTGACCAATCTGACCTGGCCGGGGGCGAGCCTTCTCTTGATCTGGTTCGGCTATCTTTCAGGCGGCACGCGGCTGGCCCTTTGGACAGCAGCGGCAATGGCGTTCATGCTGTTGACCGGCAGCTATGAAAAGGCGGTCCTGTCGGTGCAGCTTTGCGGTCTGGCAGTGGTGGCGTCCTTCCTGATTGGAACGGCCCTAGGCATTGCGGCGGCTGAAAACGACGGCTTTTCCCGCGTTCTGCGCCCGATCAATGACACATTGCAAACGATGCCAGTTTTTGTCCTGCTGATCCCAGTGATCATGATCTTCAAAATCGGTGAGTTCTCAGCCCTTTTGGCGATCATCGCCTATGCCGTCGTGGCGCCAATACGCTATGCTGAATACGGGTTGCGCAATGTGCCGAGAGACGTGATCGAGGCCGCGACTAGCATGGGGGCCACCCGGTCGCAGCTCTTGTGGCAGGTCAAGGTGCCGCTGGCGATGCACAATATCATGCTGGGCCTCAATCAGGCGATCATGTTCGGGATTTCCATGCTTGTGATCACTGCGCTCGTCGGCACGGATGAGCTGGGACAGATAATCTATATCGGCCTCTCGAAGGGTAATTTCGGCATCGGCTTCCTCGCGGGGATTGCGATGGCCGTGATCGCGCTCTTGGCCGATCAATTCTGCCGCGCCTGGCAAAG
This sequence comes from uncultured Hyphomicrobiales bacterium, assembly GCA_903951595.1. GTDB lineage: Bacteria > Pseudomonadota > Alphaproteobacteria > Rhizobiales > Aestuariivirgaceae > CABJBCQ01. The sequence continues at coordinate 10,128 of CAJBCQ010000110.1, forward strand.
GCGGATCGATGTAAAGCTGAAAGGTACCGTATGAAGATCATATATTCCGACGCCCACAAGGCGCACGCGGATGCCTTGGAAATGCGGGGCGAGGCGTTCGTGCCGATGGCCGAATGCCCCGAGCGGATGGAAGTCATCCTTGCGGCCCTCGCTCAGGCGGGCTTGCGCGATGTGGAGGCCCCTGAACCCCATGGTCTGGCTGCGGCCGCGCGTATCCATGACCCCGACTTCCTGACGTTCCTGGAAACCGCCTATCCCCTTTGGGAGAAACGCCACGGCCCAAGCCGCGCCGTCTTTGCCCGGATTTTCGGGATGCGCGGCTTGGCGCAAAAGCCTCAGATGGACAACATCGACGCCATGCTGTCGGCCTATACCTTCGATATTTTTTCCCCTTTCGTGCCGGGCACTTGGACGGCTATCCGCTCGGCATTGGATGTTACTTTGACGGCGGCCGGAAAAGTGCAGGCGGGCGCGCGTGAGGCTTTTGCCTTGTGCCGCCCCCCCGGCCACCATGCCTCCGGCGATCTGGCGGGTGGGTACTGCTATCTGAACAACGCCGCCATCGCGGCCCAGATGTTGCGCGATCAGGGGGCAGCGCGGGTGGCGATTTTGGACATTGACTATCACCACGGCAACGGTACGCAGCGGATTTTCTACGATCGCGATGATGTGCTGTTCATTTCGCTGCATGGACGGCCGGAAGAGGAATATCCCTTCCTTCTGGGCTTTGCCCATGAAACCGGTCGAGGGTGCGGTGAGGGATTTAACATCAACCTGCCCATGCCGCCCGGCACCCGTATCGACACCTATCTGCCCGCCTTGCAGGACGCAGCCGCAAGAGTCCGAGCCTATGCGCCGGATGTGCTGGTGTTGTCGCTGGGGGTTGATACCTTCGACGGCGATCCGGTCGGCGGGTTCTGCCTGCAGACGCCCGATTACCTGCGGCTAGGGCAGGTCATTGCGGGCCTGCGCCTGCCGACGCTCTTTGTGATGGAAGGCGGCTATGCGATAGCGCCCTTGGGGCAGAATGTGACCAATGTACTGACCGGGTATCTGCAGGGCTAGGCCCGGAAAGGGAGAGAGGGATGAGTTTCACAACCCATGCCATTGTCATGCGCGCGGCGGGCGGGCCTGAGGTGCTGGAATATCTCCCGCTGGACCTGGCTTGGGACCCGGAAGGCGCAGAGGTTCTGGTGCGGCTTGTCGCGGCTGGCGTGAATCCGGCGGACACGTTCTTCCGCAGTGTTGGACCCTACATCGGCGCGGCGGAAGGCTGTGTTCTGGGCCATGACGGCGCGGGCATTGTGCAGGCAGTTGGCCGCAATGCCACGGGGTTTGCGCCAGGGGACCGGGTCTGCTTCTGCCATGGCGGGGTCGGCAGCGCCGCGGGCACCTATGCCCGTCATGCGGTCGTGCCAGCCCATTGCCTTATCGATGTTCCCGACAGCGTCGCTCTTGAGGATGCCGCCGCCATCGCGCTCGTCTTCATCACCGGATGGGAGGCGATAGTGGAACGCGCAGGGGTCGGACCGGGCGATCTGGTGCTGATCCATGCCGGGGCGGGCGGCACAGGCCAGATGGCTACTCAGATCGCCCGTGCCATGGGCGCACGCGTGGCCACAACGGTCAGTTCAGCGGTGAAAGCAGAGTTATCTTTGGCCGCAGGGGCTGAACGGGCCATCCGCTATAAGGATGAGGATTTTGCAGCCGCCGTGATGGACTGGAGTGCTGGCGAAGGCGTCAGGGTCGTTCTTGACAACATCGGGGGAGACGGATTTCTGGAAAGCCTCAGAGTGTTACAGTCCTACGGCCATATTGTCACCCTGATGGGCATGCCGGGTGATCTGCCCGATGGGACGGCCTACAATGGTAACCTGACCATCCACAATGTGATGATGCTGACCCCGATCTGGAAGGGGTTGCGAACCCACCTGATCCGTCAGGCGGCGATCCTGCAAAAGGCGATGGACTATCTGGCTGAAGGCAAGGTCTTCGTCCGCATTCAGGAGCGCTTCCCGCTGGTCAAAGCCGCTGAGGCGCATCGGCTGCTTGAAAGCGCGGGCGGCAGCGGAAAGATCGTTCTGACCATGCAAGCCGACTGACACAGTGCTGACCACCAGCTGCCTTATTACCAGCCATCTTTCTGGGATGCTTTTTCCTGGTAGGCTTACTCGACCCAGTCGCTGTCTTTGCCATGTCGAGATCTACGTCACTAAGCTGGTATAAAAGCATCTGGTTATAATAAAAGCTCGATCAAATTACTCGCTCGCACCAGCTTTTAGAAGGACCAAGGGCCGCAAAGTCCAAGCCAACATAACTAACTTTTCTTCTTTTGCGCGCGCCAATCCCACGGCATGACGAATTCGCCCTTCCAGATTCCACGCTTTTCTTGCCTAGCCTCGTCTTCTTGCATGACATAGTCGGTCAAGTACTTGCGATTAGCGACAGCCCAGCCCTGCTCAACCATCCAGGCGTTCAGATCCAATCTGCCGACAAAGCAAATTGCAATGCTTCGCTTGTAACGGTCTCTTCCTGACACATGGCAATTTACAGTCTCTCGGCGGATCAATTCCGAGAGCGCCAAGGTTGCCTTTTGACCACAGAGCCATTCGCTACCCTCATAGGTGCACGATTGTTTTCGCTCTGGCGCATCAATTCCGTTTAGCCGGATATTGTTGCCGTTAATTTTGATGGTGTCTCCATCAATCACCGTTGCCACACCAATGATCGCGCGAGGTGCGTTAATTTCGGCCGATACAGAAACGCCAATTGTGCAGAAAATTAACAAGCAAATTAACGTGCGCATAGCCATCCACCAGGAAATTAACATCCCGGTTTTAACAACAGATAGATCAAAAAGATATTTATGTTTTGTGGATTGATGCTCGATTTTGCAGTCAACCCTGTTGCCTCAAATGGGCGATCAGGATAGAATCTACACATTCGAATGTCAGGCCCGGTGTCCTGCGCATTTATGCAAACATTCGGATCGAGCAGCCAACTCCTCGGGGATGTTTGGGCGGCTGACTCACTCGTGCTTTTGCATGCGAGGAACTCGCATCAATTGCATGTCCGACGATACGAACCCCGAGGAGTTTAACCCATGAGCGACCCGACCGAACCAAACTACAGTTCCAAGACACTCGAACAAATTCTGATCAAAGACCTGCACGCCAATCCGCGCAACGCCCGCACGCATAGTCGCAAGCAGATCAAGCAACTTGCCGACAGCATTGAGCGGTTCGGGTTTAACAGCCCCGTGCTTATTGACGCTCAGAACGCCATTCTTTGCGGCCATGGCCGCGTGGCCGCCGCTAAGCAGCTGGGCTTGAAGACGGTTCCATGCCTTCGCATTGAGCATCTGACGGCAGCCGAAAAGCGGGCATTCATCTTGGCTGACAACAAGATTGCCCTGAATGCGGGCTGGGACGAGCAATTGCTTGCCGAGGAGCTGCAGGAGCTTAATTCCCTTGATCTGGGCTTTAGCCTGGAACTCACCGGATTTTCGATTGCAGAGGTGGATGGGCTGATCGAAGGCTTGGCCCCTGAAGAGGCCCGTAACCCGGCTGAGGATGTAATCCCGGATCCTGTTGTCCGAGCCGTTCGCTACAAGCCGGGAGACCTCTGCCAACTCGGGGTTCACCGGCTCATTTGTGGGGATGCCCGCGACCCACAAATCGTTGCCGCCCTGATGGGTGGGCAAAAGGCCCAAATGATCTTCACAGATCCTCCCTACAATGTGGAGATTGCCGGTAATGTTAGCGGTCACGGGACCATCAAGCACGAAAACTTCGCCATGGCCTCAGGCGAACTGAGCCCGGAGGAATACACATCCTTCCTCGCTAGCGTCTTCCAGCTTCTGGTGAAGCATAGCGTGGATGGCTCCATACACTTCATCTGCCTCGACTGGCGCCACCTCCAGGAGGCATTTGCAGCCGCGAATGGGGTCTATACGGAGCTCAAGAACCTGATTACCTGGGTGAAGGATAATGGGGGCATGGGAAGCTTCTACCGGTCCCGCCATGAGATGATCCTTGCCTATAAGAGCGGCACGGCAGCCCACATCAACAGCTTCGAGCTTGGCCAACATGGTCGCTATCGCACCAATGTCTGGGAATATAAGGGGGTCAACTCCCGGAAAGTTGGCCGGCTGGATGAGATTGAGCTTCATCCGACGGTCAAGCCTGTCGACATGATTGCCGACGCCATCAAGGATGTCTCGTGGAGGGATGGTATTGTGCTGGATGTCTTTGGGGGCTCGGGATCTACCCTGATTGCTGCCCACAAGACGGGCAGGCGGGGGTATTTGTGTGAGATTGACCCGGTCTATTGCGAGACCATCATCCGGCGCTGGGAAGCCTTTGCCAAGGATGAGGCCAACCTCATCGCCTGCGGCATCCCAGACCACCACCCAGCCTATAGCCAGTACGCCCCTGCCCCGGCAGAAAGACAAATCTCAACGCCCCCATCATCGACTGGGGAGGTATAAGCCATGACCCGCAAGACCAAGGATCCGACCTCAGACAAGCCCAATACAAAAGCTCCCCCAGACGGGGTGGGATATGGCAGGCCACCGAGCGCCCACCGCTTCAAGCCTGGCCAGTCCGGTAACCCAAGAGGCCGGCCCCGTGGATCCCACAACAAGCTTCCCGCCCTGAGCGAGGAGCGCCTCAAGAGCCTTATTCTTGAGGAGGCCTACCGCAACATCAAAATTACCGAGGGATCCGGGCAGGTATCAATCCCCATGGCTAAAGCTGTCATGCGATCCATTGCCGTCAACGCAGCCAAGGGCCAGCCCCGCGCCCAGAAGCTCTTCACGGACCTCCTCACCCAAACAGAAAAAGCCAATAAGGCCCTCTATGACGAGGCCACACAAACCGCGATCGATTATAAGATTGAATGGGAAGAAGTGCTGGCAGCGCGAAAGCGTTTCTACATTGAAGCGCCCGATCCGATACCGCACCCAGATGATATCCACATTGACTACTCAACCGGCGTAGTCACGCTTCAAGGCCCCATGGACAAAAAGCAAAAAGAAAAATGGCAGAACTTGCGAAAGCGCAGCAAAGCTACCCAGGCCGAAATCAAGGAACTTAAAGCCATGCTTGCTGACCCCAATCAGAAAGCCATCCACCCGATCATACGGACTGAAATCATACGACATGAGTTCAACCTTCAGCAGATCAAGGACAAGATCGGAGACTGGGATCGAAAATGAGGGGCTTCCACGTTAGGATCCCGCAAAGGGCAGTTGGGAAATTCGATAACGCCATTGCCGAGGCCCAGCGCGCTGATGCGGTCAACAATTCGGATGTGGGGTTTTGACATCAGTAGGTTCCTGCAAGGCCGCGAAAACTGATGCGGAAGCTCAAGGCTATCGCGCCTGAGATGCCTTCCTTGGGCAAGGAACCGCGTCTCGCCGATGAGGTGCCGCTGTCAGGTCACGGCCTTACCGCCGAACAGGACCGCCTGCTGCGCAAGGCGCTGGGTGATTTCGCCGCCGCGCGCAAGCTTCTTGGGTTGGTGTGAAGCTCACACGTTGATGAGCGTATCGACGCTGTATTCCTTGAAGAAGAACAGATCAATGTTTCTTCGGTCCTGATTTCTGCGACGCTTGATTGCTTTATGTGCGGCCCGATGCAGCCCCATGCGGACCGCATTTTCATCCTGGGTCATGTTGCCATCATGCCTGCGATAATAAATGGCGTCCTCCGCCTCCACCAGGATGGCGTTACCGACTTCCAAAAAACGCATATAGAAATCCAGATCTTCTCCAAAACTCAGATCCTCATCGAAACCGCCAGTCGCATCGATGGCGCTGCGCCGGAAGACAGCGGAGGCGAGGCAGATGTCCAACTTCCGTGAAAAGGGGTTTTGGATATCGTCCTTGAAATAAAGCCGATGGCCCATGACAGCAGCGACCGCCGGCGTTGCCTCAAGCTTGGCAAGCTGACGAACGAGGCGACCCGGTACGGAGACATCATCTGAATCGAGAAACGAAACAAAGGGTGCCTCAGCTGCTTCAAGTCCGAGATTGCGGGCATGGGAAACACCGCGATGACCGGACTTCACCAAATGCAGTCTGCGCTCACGGGCTGCCCAATCGATGAGCATTTCGAAGCTCCCATCCGTGGAGCCGTCATCGACAGTGATGAGCCGGATCGGCAGGGCTTGCTCGTCCAATATGGATTGGACAGCCGCTGCAAGATAATCCACGCGATTGAATACCGGCATGATCACATCAATTTGCGGGCTCGTCATGAGGCCATCCTCGTTCTTCTCAGCAGTTCATCAATGATGGATGCAGCCTCTGCCGGATCAGGAGAAAGGCGCAATTCATGGGCGGGGACCTTGGCGGTCAGGCGTGTCATGGCCAGAAGCCGCGCCACAGTCTCGCCCGCAAACTCATTCTCCATGCCGCGCACGAGCCTTGTGGCCGCCTGCCGACGCTCAACCGGTGCAAGCAGGCATTTGGAAGCTTTCTCAATCCGGGGAAACAGAATGGCAGCCACTTTCTGGTCATTCACCATGGCAGCAGGAAATACCTCCGACGGATCAAATTCCACCTTGCCCTGCCAATTGAGTGGTCGCTCGCCGACACGCCCGGCCAAGCCTGGAATGCGCGACAACCCGCCCGGCGCTTGCTTGATGATACGGAAGATCCGTCTGACACGGTATCCATCGCGTGGATCAAGGAGAATGTAATCGTCTCCCACACTCTCAAGTCCGTGGGCCAGCCCCGCGAGAACTGTTCCGGATTTGCCGCTGCCCCCGACCCCGGATAGCAGCGCCGCATGGCCATCCCGGCCGATGCTTCCAGCGTGCAGCAACAGGCACCCGTTTTGCCGGAAAGCGAAATTGAATAAGGCCCTCAGTGGCGCTCCCTGATCCCATGGGCGCAGGCTGTTCCAAGACGGCACGATATGGATGCCAAAGCCGTCGGACTTGCAACGCATGGTCCAGTCGCGATCAAAATAAGGATATTCAGCTTCATATCCGGCCCGCGCGAGACACTCATCATATTGCGGTTTGAGCCAATCGGTCTCTGCCCATCGCGGCACTTGCCAGCCAAGTTCATCGGCGGAGAGGGACAGAAGACTTTCTGGCGTGCCCTTGACTTTGGCTGTGCTCATGTTCACCCGGCTTCGGATGAGTTCGATACGGTCTTTCGAACTGCTCGCAAACAGCAATGGCTGGTCGCAAAGATCAGCCCGAACGCTGAAGAGTTTGCCGGATGAAAGCGCTTCACGGGAGGCATCAAATAACCTGTCCAGAAAGCCTGGAATGCTGGAAAGTCTAACGCTCTCAGGAAAGCTCATGGGCAAATATGCGCTCATGCTGGTTTGCGTACGGGCCAACCTTGTTCGGAATCGACATCATGTATGGGATCCGCCATCACGAGATCCTGCATGTCGTCGTAATTCTCAATCTCCAGCGATCTTCCACCAGCTTGCCAAGCTGAAGGGAACGACAACGCGCCGATGGCTGCGGGCGCGTAGGCGCGTTCACGCAACAGGCCTTCCCGGACCAGTTGGATAACAAGTTGGCGAATGGGCTCGTCCAGTGCCACATCAAGATTTTTGGCGCTTTCCACGATGGACGTGAGGGCGTGTCCTGCGATCAGATCGCGCCAGATGGCAGCCCCCAATTCCCGAACGCAGTAGTAGATTCCGCTTTTCATATTGATGGCTACAATCTCACCATCAAAATCATCTGCCACGCAATCCGGAGTTGCGGCTTCGAAAAATTCAGCAGACACAATGAATTATCCACTTTTGAATTCTGCACGCTTCGTTCATGCATTGACTACCAGTTTAATATACGAAAAGACAGCTTCCATTCTGTTTTTCGCCCCATGTATTCTTGGAGCTGCAATCGTGAAGGGACTTCCTGATTATGAAGTCATCGTTCCCGCATACAATACTAGGGAAACGATTGAAGATGCAATTGAATCCATTCAGCGGCAGACACATCAGCCTGTTCGAATTATCGTGGTCGATGACGGGTCAACGGATGACACGGCCGATTTGGCACGGAAGTTCCCTCGTGTTGAGTTGATCCAACAGGAAAATAGTGGCTCCGGCGCAGCCACAAATGCCGGCTTGCTGCGCGTGACAGCTGAGCTTGTCGCTTTTCTGGATGCTGACGATGTATGGCTGCCATGCAAGGCCGAAAACCAGATACGGTATCTGATGGAAAAACCAACTGTCGCAGGCACATTCACCGGCGCCAGGGTATTCCACGGCACCTCGCTTGATCCGCAGTTTGTACGTGACGTGGAGCTTTGGACGCGCACAACCTTGTTGATGCGGGGACCGGTGGCGAAGCAAATGGGCATGATGGAGACGAACATGCCGGGCGGTGTAGGTGAATTCGTTGACTGGGCATCGCGAGGGCGTGATCTCGGATTTGTGTTTGAAATGCAGCCCGAAATCATGGCGTGGCGGCGCATTCGGCAAGGCAGCCAAACCTATGCGATGGATGAGACGAAGCGTCGGGGGTATCTGCTTGCGGCCAGGCGGGCGTTGCTGAGACGGCGCACGGGAAAACCGGAATAAATCAACGGGTCACATATCTGAGGCGCTTTGATAACCAGCGTCGCACGTAATAGGCGGCATTCGGCAATTCAAAGAATTTGACCCTAGGAGCCAATATCTTGACGCATGCAAGAAGAAGTGTGCGCGGCAAGGTTCCCATCCGGGCCGCCAGCAAGAGCAAAACCGACAGAACTGAAGGACGCTGCGCGAGAACGCATCGGCGCGCTTGGTCGGGAAGCGAACGGACATGCGCTGTGGCTGCTTCAAGGCAGGCGCCGGCAGTCCAGCCTCTTCCGTGTTTTGCAATCACATCGAAATCCAGTTTTCCCGATTGGGCTAGTATGGAAAGATTAATCGGCCATAGCGGTGAACTTGGCGCCTTGGCGCTGCTTCGGCAGGCATGAACCGCGTTGATGAGAAATTGGTCTTCAAGGCTCGGCACGAAAATCTTACGGCCGAGCCATTCTAGCTGTTGGGCACGGCTCCACAGCTCCGCGAGCTGGCCGTCGGAAAGCATGGGGGCATGAATAGGCTGGTGATGCACATCGATATCACCTTGCTCACCGCGATACAGGTTCATGCCCGGTCGGATCCTTTCCACCATCTCAACTTTCAGACTACGGTTTTTCATCTGCCAGCCATGATCGATTAGGGTCTGCAGGGATCTGGCAAAATCACCGCGCCGCACGAGAATATCGAGATCTCCGCTGATGCGCGGGCCGGGCAGGCAAAGCCCCGATGCATCCAAGGCAGCGCCCTTCAGCAGCATTACATCCATATCCGCACGCAGTAATGCATCCACGGCATCCAATGCCTCACGTACCGAAAGCTGGCTGAGTGTCCAGTGCATTTTTGAAAGGCCGCGCAAACGCCCGCGCAAGGGATTGTCCGGGTCGATATAGCCAAGCCGCTGGGCAATGAGTGCGAGCAGCTTGTGATCTTGCCAATCTGCCGCATCAATATCATGGGTCGAAAGCCATGCGCGCCAGGCAACGCGCGCATTCGCCTCGCTGTCACAGGCGGCCTGCACCAATGCCTGTTGACCCTTGGGCAATTGCACGAGCCATGCGAGGGCTTTTTGCCGGAGACTGGAAATCATGCGCGGGACAGAGAAGTTTGCATTTGTAATTTGTAATTTTTTTTCAGTCCGCCAGCAATGACTAATCGTGCATAACCCCTTCAGTGGGGGTGGATCAAACGAAAAATGGCAGAACTTGCGAAAGCGCAGCAAGGCTACCCAAGCCGAAATCAAGGAACTTAAAGCCATGCTTGCCGACCCCAGTCAAAAAGCCATCCACCCGATCATACGGACCGAAATCATACGACATGAGTTCAACCTTCAGCAGATCAAGGACAAGATCGGAGACTGGGATCGAAAATGAGGGGCTTCTACGTTAGGATCCCGCAAAGGGTAGCCAAGCCCA
>CAJBCQ010000111.1 GCA_903951595.1 uncultured Hyphomicrobiales bacterium
CCCACATCCCGCCCGCGCAGCACCAAGTTGCTGCCATACCGCACCCCATCCACAAACGGATAGCTCCCCATCACCACATCCGGGAACCGCGCCTGCACTTCCTTCAGCCCCTTGGCCAAATCGCCCTCGCCGATCCACGCCACCACCGTGCGCGATTCCATCACCGCCCCGCGCTCCAAACGCCCGGCCAAACTCTCCAGCATCGCCTGCATAATCCGTGGCACGCCCGCCATCACGAACACATTGCCCACCTGAAAACCAGGTGCCCCTGAAACGGGGTTATCAATCAACACCGAACCCGCAGGCAACCGCGCCATCCGCAGCCGCGCTTCGTTCAGTTTGCCCGGCTCGCCCGCATAATATTCGGTCAAAATCGCCACCGCGCGCGCGTCATGGTCAATTGGCACCCCGAAAGCTGCCGCGATGGCGTCCGCCGTGATGTCATCATGCGTGGGGCCAATGCCGCCTGTGGTGAACACATAATCCCACCGGCCACGCAAAGCGTTCACCGCTGCCACGATGTCGGCCTCATCATCGGCCACCACGCGGGCCTCTTTCAGGTCAATGCCCATGGCCGTCAGCCAATCGGCGATAAAACCCAAATTCTTGTCTTTCGTGCGCCCGGAAAGGATTTCATCCCCAATCAGAAGCACCGCGGCTGTCGCTGTCATGTTAAAATGTGCCTTTCACGCCTGCCCAAGCCCCCGCAATAGCCTACAGCATGGGCCAAAACAAAGAACGGAATGCGCCATGGCAACAGATCACCCCTTACGGCTCAGCCTGAATGATGAAATTCACGGCCGCCCGGCCATGAACATCACCTCGCCCGCCCGCATCAGCCATTTCGCCTTCACCAAGGCCGCACCGGGGGCCGCCCTTGCCGCCATTGCCGATCTCTCCCGCAGGCTGGGTGCCACCAGCCCCGCGCCCGATGCCGTCTACCACGCCTTCACCGCCAAGGGCTTCAGCCTGAAATGGGAACAGCATGGCGAGTTTTACACCCTCGCGGTCGCCACCGAAGGCGATGCCACCCAGGCCTTCAACGCCCCTGCCGCCGCCAAGCTACCAGCGGGCTTTCTGGCGGGCCTGCCGGGTGAACGGCTGGTGGCCCTCAACATCGCCGTGCGTAAAGGCAAATCGGCGCGCCTGTCACCGGAAAAACTGTTCGGCCATGATGATCTGGCCGGCGCCCGCGTCACAGGTGGGGCCGCCACCGTCTGGATGGATTTCCGCATCGGCGCGGATGGCTTTTCGCGCGCCCTCGTGATGGATCATGCCCTCGGCCCCGCGCGGCTTGGCCGCCTCATCCGCCGCTTGGTGGAAATCGAAACCTACCGCATGATGGCCCTGCTCGCCTTCCCCGTGGCACGCGGCCTGCAACCCACCCTGTCGCGGTTGGAACAGGAACTCACCGGCACCATCGGAAAAGCGCAAAGCCCGGATGAAACAGCCGAGGCCGAGCTTCTCGCCCGCCTGCAATCGGCCGCCCGCGAGATTGAAGAAACCGCCAACGCCACCAATTTCCGCTTCGCTGCCGCCCGCGCCTATGCCGCTCTGGCCAACAAACGCATTTCGGAACTGCGCGAAGAACGCATCGAAGGCCTGCAACGCATCGAAACCTTCCTCGAACGCCGCTTTGCCCCGGCCATGAAAACCTGTGAAGCCGCCGAACGCCGCCTGAGCGCCTTGGCCGAACGCTCTGAACGCGCCAGCAATCTCTTGCGGACAAGAGTAGACATTGCCCTCGAAGCGCAAAACCAAACCCTCCTGCGCTCGCTCGAACAAAGCGCCCGCCGCCAACTCAGGCTCCAACAAACGGTCGAAGGCCTGTCGGTCGTGGCCATCAGCTATTACCTGCTCGCCATTCTGGGCCGTATTCTGGAAGGGGCCGAAGCCCTGCACTGGGGCCCACATGCCATTCTGGCGGAAGCGGTCTTGGCCCCCTTTGTGGTGCTGGCCGTATGGCTGGCCATCCGCCGCGTCCGCCGCAGCCTGAAGGATTGAACCTTGCGAGAAAGCCCCTTCCGCATTATTTCATCCCCATGACCTATGTAGACGCCGCCCAAGCCCCGCTTTCCAATACCGGCCAGATCAAGCTCCACGGCCCGGAAGCCTTCGCTGCCATGCGTAAGGCCGGAAAGCTGTGCGCTGAGGCTCTCGACATGCTGTCACCTTACATCCAGCCCGGCACCACCACCGAAAAGCTAGACCGGCTCGCCAATGAATTCGCGCGTGATAACAACGCCATTCCGGCCCCGTTATATTATCGCGGCTTCACCAAAAGCATCTGCACCAGCATTAACCACGTCGTCTGCCACGGCATCCCCAACGATAAGCCCTTGCGCGAAGGCGAAATCGTGAATGTAGACGTAACGCTCATTGTCGATGGCTGGCACGGAGATTCTTCGCGCATGTATGGTGTGGGCGCCATCCCGCGCAAAGCTGAACGCCTCATTGAGATCACTTACGAAAGCCTCATGCGCGGCATCGCGGCGGTCAAACCCGGCAACCGCACGGGCGATATCGGCCACGCCATCCAGTCTTACGCCCAAGCCGAACGCATGTCCGTGGTGCGTGATTTCTGCGGGCATGGCTTGGGCCAGCTATTCCACGACATGCCCAACATCCTCCATTATGGCCGCCCCGGCGAAGGCATATTGCTCAAAGCCGGCATGTTCTTCACCATCGAACCCATGATCAATTTGGGTCGCCCAGAAGTGAAAGTCCTGCCCGACGGTTGGACAGCGGTAACCCGCGACCGCTCGCTATCAGCACAATTCGAACACACCATAGGCGTGACCGAAGAGGGTTGCGAAATCTTCACCCTGTCCCCCGCCGGCCTCGACAAGCCCGCCCTCCGGACCGACTGAATTAGCCTTACTACCGAGCGACTACTTACGAGGTGCGCGCGGATATTCGCGCGGTTCGTACATGCGCTATTCTGGGACTAAGATTGCAACCAGAGGAGAATAAAATGTACATCAACAACGGCCCTTCAAACTTTTGTCCGCCGCAGCCATACTGCCCGCCGCAGCTTTTCTGCCCGCCGCAGCCATACTGCCCGCCGCAGCCATACTGCCCGCCCACGGATTGCTTCATCCCGAATTATTACGCGCCCACAGGCCCTGATCTGATCAATTACTTCGGCGGCACAAAGCCGGATTTGATCAACTATTATGGTAGCTACAATCCCAAGATCTATGAGCTGCAAAACTACTACTGCCCGCCGACCTCCTATCATATGGTCGATTTCGACTGGTGCCAGCCGCAGCCAAACTACTGCCCCTACACGCCCTCCCCAAACTACTGGTGCGGTGGCGGTAAGCCCTAAGCAGCAAGCGCTGACGGCTAGCATAGATGCCTCCACCTGATACAGTGTCTCCTCACTGGAATCAGGTGGAGGGCATTTACGCGTGACCGGGGGCTTTGAAGACGCACCGCAAAAGCCGCATTATGCCGGCCATCGCAAACGCCTGCGCGAACGTTTCATCGCGGGCGGCGCGGATGGATTGCCGGATTACGAACTTCTGGAACTCGTGCTTTTCCGCGCTTTGCCGCAGCTGGATGTCAAACCCATCGCCAAAGCCCTCATCAGCAAATTCGGCTCCTTCGCCGATGTGATCTCCGCCCCACCCGAACGCCTGCGCGAAGTTGAATTCGTCAAAGACGCAGCCATCACGGAAATCAAACTGGTTCAAGCCGCCGCCCTGCGGCTCATGAAACAGCGCGTGATGAAAAAACCCATGCTCGCCTCGTGGTCGGCCCTCATCGAATATATCCGCGCGGCCATGGCCTACGAAACCAAGGAACAATTCCGCATCCTGTTCTTAGACCGCAAAAACGTCCTCATCGCCGACGAAGTGCAACAGCAAGGAACAGTAGACCACACCCCCGTTTACCCCCGCGAGGTGGTCAAACGCGCCCTGGAACTTTCAGCCTCGGCCATCGTGCTGGTGCACAACCACCCCTCCGGCGACCCCACGCCCTCACGCGCGGATATCGAGATGACCAAACAGATCGCGGAAACCTGCCAAAAGCTGAGCATCGTGGTGCATGACCACGTGATCATCGGCCGCGACGGCCATGCGAGCTTGAAGGGGTTGAAGTTGATGTGAAGCTAGGTTCCCACATGCGCGGGAATCATAACAAAAAACAAATGTCATTCCCACGAAAGCGGGAAACCAGATTCAATCATAATACCTGCACTTACTCAATCTCGCGCACCGTTCCACCACCCGCTTCAAGCTCAGCAATGGAAGTCAAAAGCCGCTCGGCATTGCGCGGGCTTTGCAGTAAATGCGCGGTGGCATCCTCCAAATCCCCCGGCACATCAAAATCCCGATGCACCGTATCGCTGCCCGCTTCCACCTCAACCACCCACTCTGCATGCGCCTCCAAGAGAGGTTTACCGCCTTGGTCACCGCGCAAAGCCTCCAGCTCGCCGAAGAAATCCCGCCCCCACAGAACCGGATTGCCACGCCGCCCCTCATGCGAAGGCACCACGATGCGGCGGCCTTCCAGCGGGTTGAACGCCGCGATCAGCCGGTCCATCTGCCGCGCCGTCACCAATGGCATGTCGCCGAGCAGAACCATCACCCCGCCCACATCCCCCGGCACGGCCCGCACACCTGTCGCCAGCGATGAAGCAAGCCCGGCGGCGAAATCCGCATTATGCACAAAGGCCACATCCAGCCCCTTCAACGCCGCGCGCACATCATCCCCATCGCGCCCCGTCACCACAATCACTGGCCGCGCTTGTGACTCCAGCACCCGCGCCAGCGTCTGGCGGATCATGGGCTGGCCATGAAACGGCACCAGCATCTTGTTGGCCCCCATGCGGGCTGATTGCCCCGCCGCCAGCACCACCGCCGCCACCCGTGCGGCCTTGCCCGCAACATCCGCTTCCCGCGGTAAGGGCCGCAGCGGAATTTCCATCAGAAGCCCGCCCGCGCCCATATCCATAATGTCCTCGCGTGTGACGGAAAGCCCCGCCAGCACCCGCGCCAGAACCCAATCAAACCCGTTCACCTTCGGCGAGCGCGCGCAGGAGGGAACCCCAATCACCGCCTTAGGCCCCAACCGCCCCAGCAGCAGCAGATTGCCGGGATCAACCGGCATGCCCAAATGCACAATCTCACCACCTGCGCGAACCAACCCCTGCGGCACCACATCGCCCCGGTCCACGATGGCTGACGCGCCAAACACCAGCACCAGATCATGCTCCGCACCCAACCGCGCCACCGCATTGCCGATGCTTGCCGCATCATGCCCCGTCACGATCACTTCCCCCAGCCGCGATCCCATCGCTTCGAGCCGATCCTCCATCGCGCGTCGGCTTTTCTCGATGATGGAAGCCTTGGTCTGCGGCAATTGCGTGATGACAAGCCCTGCCACACGCGGGCTAAACTTCGCCACCGAAACAAGCGGCCTTCCCCCGATCACCGCCAAAGCCGCATCCAAAACCTGCCGCTTCACCGCATAAGGAATGATCTTCACCGTCGCCAATAACTGCCGATCCTCCACCACCGCAAAAGGCGGCAGGGTTGCCAGTGTCAGGCTCTCATCAATCCGGTTCAAAGCCCGCACACGCTCAGCGTCCACAAGCACCACACCCGGTGCTGCTGAATGCAAATTGGCCCGTCCCGTAAAGGGCGCTTGCGCCATCGCATAAGCCCCCGTAATCGCCTGCGCGATCCGTGCCGCCGCCTCATCCTCGGCCACATCATCGGCTTCCAGCCGTGCCGCAAACACCGTCACATGCCCCGCCCCCGCCAACGCGGCCACATCAGAAGCCGAAAGCACCCGCCCCTTTTTGAAATGCCCGGATGCATGCGCCGCCGAATGCGCCAACACCGCACCCACAGCCTCGCCCACTGGCATTTCACCAAAGATCATGCCGCATCTCCCAGCCGCAAAACCTGGGTCATCTGCGCCAAAATCGAAACCGCAATCTCCGCCGCACCCTTGGCCCCAATGTTCAACCCCACCGGCCCATGAATACGCTTGAGATCACTTTCGGCAAATCCCAAGGCCATCAACCGCTCACGCCTTGCGGCACTGGTTTTCTTGGATCCCAAGGCCCCGATATAAAACGCCTCTGATTTCAACGCCGCCCGCAGGGCTGGATCATCAATCTTCGGATCATGCGTCAAGGCCAGCACGGCGGTTCGCGCATCCAACCCATGCCCACCCATGAACTCATCCGGCCACTCATCATAAAGCGCCACACCGGGAAAGCGTTCAGCCGTGGCAAAAGCCCCGCGCGGATCCACAACCGCAATATCATACCCCGCCGCCAAGGCCATTGGCACCAGCGATTGTGCAATATGCACCGCCCCCGTAATCACCAGCTTCAGCGGCGGATTGTGGATATGCACGAAAACATCACCCGCTGGCCCGGCCTGCACGCGCGATTGATCGAACCGGAAGGCATCTTCCAACTCCGGCGAAGCATCCGCCCGCCGCACCAAAATCTGGCGACCGGACTCTAATTCCGTCACCACCGCCACCGCTTCCCGCCCCCGGCGCAAAGCCATCAACTCATCAATCTGCCCCAAAGGCTCGACCAGAATGCGAATGCGCCCGCCGCAGGCCAAGCCCACCCGCCAAGCCGTTTCATCCGCCACCCCGAATTCCAAAACCTTGGGAACCCCCGAACCGATCACCCCGCCCGCCTCGGTGATGACGGCCCCCTCAACACACCCGCCCGAAACCGAGCCGATGAAATTGCCGTCCAAATCCGCCGCCAACTGGCTTCCCACAGGTTGCGGCGCCGAGCCCCAAGTCTCGATCACGGTCGCCATCGCCACCGCGCGGCCAGCCTTTTGCCATTCAGCCGCCTCATCCAGAACGCCACGCATTGCCAAATCCACCTTTGAAAACCGCTGGAGACTTCATAACGTACCCAAAGGGATAAACCAACCACGGGAGACTTCCCCCATGCGCCTGCTCACCCTTGCCCTGCTGCTGGCGCTCGCCGCCTCTCCTTTACGCGCCCAAACCGCAACTGAAGCCGATGCGGCCCAGTTCCGCGACATCATCACCAGCCAAATCGAGGCCTTCCGCGCCGATGACGGCCCCGCCGCCTACACCCACGCCGCCCCCAAAATCCGCCAAATGTTCCCCACCCCGGATGACTTCATGGCCCTGGTGAAACGCGGCTACCCCCAAGTCTACCGCCCCGAAAAATTCACCTTCGGCCCCGTCACCACCGAAATGCACGGCCAACCCACCCAGCGCGTGACGATCCTAGACGGCAAAGGCAAGATCTGGACCGCACTTTATGGCTTTGAAAAGCAGCCAGACGGCACGTGGAAAATCAATGGTGTGCAAATGCTGGATGTCGGCGGCGAGGCGTGAATATCGTCTGGCTGAAACGGGATCTGCGAACCGCCGACCACGCCCCCCTTGCGCTGGCCGCCGCCGCGGCTGGCCCCGTGCTGCCGCTCTACATCGTGGAGCCGGAACTGTGGCAACAGCCCGACAGCTCCCGCCGCCATTGGCATTTCATCCATGACAGCTTAAGGGACTTGCAACAATCCCTGCCCGTAACCATCCGTATCGGCGAAGCCACCGAGGTGCTGGAACAACTGCGCCAAGAATGCGGCCCCTTCACCCTCTGGTCACATGAAGAAACCGGCAACGCGTGGACCTACGCCCGCGATCTCGCCGTCGCCAACTGGTGCCGCGCACATGGTATCCACTGGCACGAAACCCCCACCAACGGCATCGTCCGCCGCCTCAAAAGCCGTGACGGCTGGTCATTGATCCGCGATGCACGCCTCGCCAAACCCATCCTCGAAACACCCACCATCCATTTCGCCACCGGCTTCACCTCTCACAATCTGCCCTCCAAGAATGACCCGCTTTTTGGCCCGCACCCCATCGGCAATGTGCAACAGGGCGGTCGCACGGAAGGCCTGCATGTGCTGCAATCCTTCCTGAAGGAACGCGGCCGCAATTACATGCAAACCATCTCTAAACCCGGTATCTCCGC
>CAJBCQ010000112.1 GCA_903951595.1 uncultured Hyphomicrobiales bacterium
CAAAGCCGCCTGCTGGCTTTCCACCGCCGTCATGCGCGTCTGAAGGCCGGGCAAGCTTTCAAGGGCTTGAGCCAAAGCATCAAGCCTGTCGGCAACCGCCTGACGCTCGGCACCTTGTTGCTGGGCGTTTTGCTCCATCGCGGTGATGCGCGTTTCCAGAGCACCAAGCCTGTCAGAGACCGAACCGCCGAACATATCAAAACCAAGCTGGCCATAGGCATAGGCACCCGCAAGCATGGCGATGGCCACGGCCAGAACCGCGCCTGACGCCAACAAGCCCTGACGCGCAAGGCGCAAACGCGGCTTGGCAGCGACACTTTCGGGTGCTGCATCCGGCTCCAGATCCAAGATCGGCCCGTCAGAGGCCTTGGGCTCGTCATTCATCTTTGCGTCTCCTGCCCTGTCAGCGCCAGCATGGCGGCATCTTCGGGATATTCGGCAATCTTCACAAGCACATGCTCAGGCAAGGCCGCTGCAACATTGGCCGAAAGGCAATAATGTAGGACATGCAATGCCTTGCTGGATAGACCGTGCCTGTCCATCAGCGCCTGCCAGATGCGGGCCGTACGGGGTGAATAAAGCAGAACGCCATCGAGCCTTCCCTGCTCGATATCTTGCCCCAGCACTTGCCACAATTGCGTTTCAGGCACCGCGCGGTAAAGCACCACATGCACGGTTTCAAAGCCCGATATCGCCAAATCGCCGCCAAGATTACCGGAAATCTGTTCCCCCGACAAATAAAGCAGCGGACCTGATTCGGGCCGCAATTGCCGCCGCACCAAAGCTTGCAGTTCAACAAGCCCACCACCGGCCACCCGGATATCAGAAAACCCCATGTCAGCCGCAAGCCGCGCTGACGCTGGCCCCACACAGCAGCAGGGGATGGATTTCAACGGGCCAAGCTCGGAATGATTTGCCAGCGCCTTCAGCGCATTGGCTGATGTGATGAGAACGGCTTGCCACTCACGCTGCGGCAATTCCGGCGCGTTCAAGAACTGGATGGTCATTAACGGGGCTGCAATCACCTCATGGCCCTGCGCCACAAGCCCTTGGGTGAGCTTTTGGGCATCTTCAGAAGGGCGTGTGACGGCAAGACGCATGGGCTATAATACCAATTTGCCAAGCGCCGCCGCGCGGATTTCGCTGGCCGCCTCCAGCCCCATGCGCGCACCATCTTGCGCTGCCCCTTGCCGACGTGCCGCAAAGACCGCACGCCCATCCAGCGTCAAAGCCTCGCAACGAAGCTCGATCTCACCGCCAGACACAAAAGCATGCGCTGCAACCGGCGTGCGGCAAGAGCCATCAATGCCAGCCAGAAAGCCGCGTTCTGCCTGAAGCTGCAAATGGGTGGCCGCATGATGCAGCGGGGCCAGCAAATCACGAATGCGCGTGTCATCTTCCCGCGTCTCCATGCCGATCACCCCTTGCGCGGGGGCAGGCAGCATGTCGTCCATGGCAATGGCTTGCGTGATCTCGTGCTGCAATCCCAAACGGTTAAGTCCAGCAACCGCCAAGAAGGTCGCGTCAACCTCGCCCGCATGCAATTTTCGCAGCCGTGTATCGACATTGCCCCGAAACGGCGTGATCACAACATCCGGCCGCTGGCGCCAGAGCTGGGCTGAACGGCGCACCGAGGAACATCCAACCTTGGCACCAGGTGCCAAGGCCGCAATCCCTGATGCCACGGGGCTCAAAAACGCATCGCGCGCATCCTCGCGCTCCAGCACGGCAGCGATAACCAGCCCCTGCGGCAAAACCGCAGCCATGTCCTTCATGGAATGAACAGCCAGATCAATCGCACCTGTGGCCAGCGCTTCTTCAATTTCTTTGGTGAACAGCCCCTTGCCACCGATTTCCGACAAGGGCCGATCCTGCACCCGGTCGCCCGTGGTACGGATGATTTCAACCGCAATCGCTTCTTCTTCCACCCCATGGGCTGCCGCCAACTGGCCACGCACCAGATGCGCTTGGAAAAGAGCAAGTTTCGAGCCGCGCGTGCCAATGCGCAGGAATGGCGTTTGCATGGGTCTTCGTCCGTCTGCTAGGAGGCCGGGGGAGAGAAGTCGGCGCACTATACTCGCAAACCCCCGGCTGCCAAGGACATGACAAAACCACTCACCATCCTCGGCATCGAGACAAGCTGCGACGAAACGGCAGCCGCGGTCGTGCGCCGCAATGGGCCTGCAAATGGGGTGATCCTGGGCCAAGCGATTCTGTCACAAACCGCCGATCATTTGCCTTTTGGGGGTGTCGTTCCCGAAATCGCCGCCCGCGCCCATATCATCCATCTTGACAGCCTAATCGCGCGGGCCATGCACGAGGCCCAGATCGGTTTTGCCGATCTGAACGCCATTGCCGCCACCGCCGGGCCGGGGCTGTTGGGCGGGGTCATTGTCGGGCTCACCACGGCCAAGGCTCTGGCGCTAGCCACCGGCAAACCGCTCATCGCCATCAACCATCTGGAAGGCCATGCCCTCACCCCCGGCCTCACCGAAGGCTTGGAGCCTCCCTATTTGCTCCTGCTCGTCTCCGGCGGCCATACCCAGCTCGTCAGCGTTGAAAAGATTGGCGAATATGTCCGCTACGGCACCACCATCGATGATGCTTTGGGCGAGGCTTTCGACAAAACGGCAAAAATTTTGGGGCTTGGCTATCCCGGTGGCCCGCATGTGGAAAAGCTCGCGCGGGCAGGTGATCCCGCCCGCTTTGCCTTCCCCCGTCCGCTTTTGGGAAAGCCGGGCTGCCATTTCTCTTTCTCGGGTCTTAAAACGGCAGTGCGCCTGCAGGCAGAAGCCTGCGGCATCATGACCGATCAAGACCGCGCCGATATTGCGGCGGGCTTTCAGGAAGCGGTGGCGGCAAGCCTCAATGATCGGCTGAAAAACGCCATGACCCGTTTCCGCGAAGCTCACCCTGACATCGACAGCCCCTCGCTGGTCATCGCCGGCGGTGTTGCCGCCAATGTCGCCATCCGCCAAAGCCTCAAGGCGCGCTGCACCCATATGGGCTGGCACTTAAGCCTGCCGCCCTTGGCGCTATGCACCGACAATGCTGCCATGATCGCCTGGGCCGGGGCAGAGCGTTTGGCACTCGGGCTCACAAGCCCGCTGGATAGCCCCGCCCGCGCCCGCTGGCCACTCGACCCGCAAGCTGAAGCCGCCCCCGGTGCCGGAGTAAAGGCATGAGACACGCCATCATTGGGGCCGGAAGCTGGGGCACGGCCTTGGCCATCACCACCGCCCGCGCCACGGGCTCTGCCATTCTTCTGGCCCGCGATGCCGCCAAAGCAGCCGACATGCAGCGAACACGCCAAAACAGCACCCGCCTTGCCGGTGTGAGGCTTGATGATCGGATCACGATAACGGCAGACCCGGAAAGCTTGAGCCAAGCTGATTGCCTCATCATCGCAACGCCCGCGCAATCCTTGCGCGCCATGATGACAAGCCTTTCGCCATTCATCGCCAAAGGCACACCCGCCCTCATCGCCGCCAAGGGCATTGAACGCGGCACCCATTTGTTTATGTCCGATGTGCTGGGCCAGGCTTGCCCGCAAGCCAAGCCCTATTGTCTTTCCGGCCCGAGCTTTGCGCGCGATGTGGCATTGGGCTTGCCCACCGCTGTCACACTGGCTGGCCCCTCGCTGCAAGAAGCCGCCTGTCTTGCATCTGCCCTCAGCACGCCCTCTTTTCGCATCTATGCCAGCGACGATCTGCGTGGGGTGGAAATCGGCGGTTCCATCAAAAATGTGCTCGCCATCGCCTGCGGCATCGCGCACGGCCTAGCACTCGGCGACAGCGCGCGTGCCGCCCTGACCACACGCGGCTTTGCCGAATTGCTGCGGGCCGGTGCGGCCCTTGGTGGCAAGCCCACAACCTTGCTGGGATTGTCGGGCTTAGGCGATCTTTTGCTCACCTGCGCTTCCCAGCAATCGCGCAATTTTTCTTGTGGTGTAAGGCTTGGGGCTGGTGGCGAAGTGACCGACCCTTCCGGTGCCGTCACCGAAGGCGCTTGGACGGCTCCCGTCATTTTGGAAATGGCGCGCGAAAAACATATCGAAATGCCTGTGGTGGAAGCCGTTGCGCGCGTGCTTGACGGCTCCTCTGGCCCGCGCGATGAAGTGACCCGCCTTTTATCGCGGCCCTTGAAAGCCGAATGACCAGAAAGAGACGACCATGCTCTATGCCCTGATCTGCACCGACAAGCCGGGACATTTGGAAACCCGCCTGACCAACCGTCCCGCCCATGTGCAATGGCTGGAAAGCTTGGGCAGTTCGCTCAAAGCCGCTGGCCCCTTCCTTGGGCCAGATGAAA
>CAJBCQ010000113.1 GCA_903951595.1 uncultured Hyphomicrobiales bacterium
GCCTAACAATAAAGGGTGCAGCAAAGCCGGAGCGCAGCGGAGGCTTTGACTGCGCCCCTGGTTGAACAAGCCCGTCGGAAGTCGGGGGATTATGCTTCTTATGTTCGGGGGTAGAGGTCGCTTGCGACTGTGCGAACGGGCAGGCAAGTGGATTTAGTCGCTATGGTGCGGGTGCGCGTGGTGACTTGCACTGTTGTCACGGTTGTTGGCGACGCGTGTGACGATGTGAGGCGTGGTGGTCTGCGTGTTTTTGCGTGAGGTGCGCACGAGGGTAACGCGGCCGTAGGCGCGTGGGCGCAAAAGGCAGACGTGTGGTGTGTTGATGTAAGGCTCATGCGGCCAAAGGTTGAGTGACGGGCGGTGCGCGTCCGGTGTGCCAGGAAGCGGGCAGCCGTATCTGCGCGATCATCGGTTGGCCGCAGCAGGGGCAAGCAGGAGCGGGTCTGGGTGCTGTGGTGGCCGCAGTGGTCTCGAGCACGATCGTGCCACCGGTGTGCAAGGCGAGTCGTTCGCGGATGGCTTTGGCCGAGGGATGGCAGAAGCCGTAGCGGCGGATGGCGCGCAGTCCGAGAGGCAAGACGTGGCGCAAGTAGCGGGCTACGAACTCGGTTCCGGTCACCGTCTCGGTGCGGCGGGCGTTGCCGCGGGCGCGATCCTTCCAGGAAAAAGTGACGCGTTGATCATCGACGGCGAGGAGGCGCGCATCGCTGATGGCTGTGCGGCAAACGTAGGTGCCGAGGTATTTGATGGCGTTGGCCCCGTCGCCGAAGGGTTGCAAATGGACACCCCAGTCCTTGTGCCACACCGCCGGATCGACGGGCGGCAGGTCGGTGTTCTGCCGCAGTTGCTCGAGTTGCTGGCGGAAGAACCGGCGGAAAGCGCTTCGTAACACCGGCTGCGGCACAAGGAAGCCGGGGCTTTTGACGCACACGATGCGGCCGAGGCGATCGAGTCCGGCGCCCGGGACAATGACGTGGAGGTGCGGGTGGAAAAGCAGACGCTGGTTCCATGTGTGGAGGATCATGGTGAAGCCATGATCGACGGCCCCGAGCCAGCGCGGATGGGACAAGGCCGAAGAGAGCGCGGCGGAGGCCGCGGCAAAGAGCACATCGTAGACTTGCTTGGCCGCGGCGGAGAAGAACAGCGCGCGCAGTTCCTGCGGCACGGTGAAGGTGACCATGAAGTAGGGGACGCCGAGGCGTTTGCGCAACTCGCGTTGCACCCAGCGGGCCGTGGCGTCCCGGCTGCACTGCGGGCAGGCGCGGTGGTTGCAACTGTGGTAGGCGAAGCGGACCGTCCCGCAGGCGGCGCAACCATGGACGTGTCCACCCAGGGCCGGAGTGCGGCAATGGGTCAGCGCCCAAATGGCGCGGCGACGCGCGCGATCCGCCACGGGGTGTTCACGCCAAAACCCCGGCAGGAAACGGCGCAGCGCCCCGATGACGGTGGCAGCCACGGCGGTGGATTTGCTTTTACCGTGGCAGGCCGCGGGTGAGTCCCTCGACCAAGGTGCGGCCGTTCTGTTCGCTGCGGTGGGTCACGTGCAGATAGACCATGGTGGTGTTGATTTGCTTGTGACCGAGCAAGGCCTGCACGGTGTGCAGACTGGCGCCGGACTCGATGAGGTGCGTGGCGAAGGAATGGCGCAGCGTGTGCACCGTGGCGTCGGGCAGGCCGAGTTCGTGGCGGGCCACGACAACCAAGCGTTGCAGCGAACTGACCGGCATCGGCGCGGTGGCCTGCCGCATGCGCGCGGCGAGCCGGTCCGCACGACACACCCCGCGTCCGGCGTTGGGGAAGAGCAGCACCGGATGGCGGTGGAAAGCCCAGTAACGGCGCAGGTCCTCGACCATCTCGGCGGCCAGCGGCACCATGCGGTCCTTGCCACCTTTGCCGCCGCGCACCATCAACTTGCCCTCGGCCGCGAAGATGTCGTGCACGGTGAGCGACAAACACTCCGAAAGCCGCAGCCCCGCGCAGTAGATCAACTTCACCGGCGTGCGGTAGCGCCGCAATCGGATGGCCCCGAGCAGGGACGCCACCTGTGCGCGGGTCAGCACTGCGGGCAACTCGTCATGGTCGCGCGTGCGCACCTGCGAAAACACCTTCCACTCGCCCCGGCCGAGCATCTCGACAAAAAACAACCGCGCGCACGCCATCGTCTGCCGCACCGTCTTCGGCCGCCACGCCTTGCGCGTCTTCACGTGCAGGATGTAGTCGCGCAGTTGATCCTCGCCCAGCGTGGCCGGATCCACCCCGTAGTGCTCATGCACCAGGCGCATCGCCCGGTAGTAACTGTGCCGCGTCCGCGCCGAATCATGCCGCAAGGCCAGCAACTCGGCGTAGCGACGCATCGAATCGTAGGGGTGGTGGTAATCGAGCGGGTCACGCTGGCTGCGCCCGGCTCTGGTGTTGATCGAGGGTTGTGTGCTATGGGTTCCTTGCGGCGGGAGTGTGGGTATGGTTTTCATTCCAACGCCAACCCTCGCGCCCCGCCGCACCCCCCGTCACTTCCCTCCTTCATCACCCCATGCTCCCCCATGCCTGCCCCTTCTTTTTCTTCCCTCCCGCCGCGCAGCGGCTTAGTTCAACCATGCGCTGCAGCGAACCCGGCGGGAGCGTCATGGTTGCAATCGTAGCGTCCCGCGGGCCGGGCCGCGTTAGAACATTCTGCACCTCGCCATGAAAACCGACGCGCCACCAATCGCGAAGACAGAGCTGACTCACGTTCGGGCGAGCGGGGAGAGAGTTTCCATCGTCGCAGAGATTGGGCATCCTTATCAAACGCCAGAGGGTTTCTGGCGCACGCCGGTCGCGCTGCACGGGCTGGACGGGCGGCTCTGCGACATCTGCGGAGAGGATTCGTTGCAGTCGCTGGCTCTCGCGGTCGAGATGGTGCGCCGCCGGCTTGCTTCTCTCAGCGATGCTGGCGACCAGTTGCTTGATTCAGAGGGCAGCGACTTTTCACTGGAGGCATACTTGGGCAAAGAAGAATGAAACCCTCATTGCAAGGTGTTTGGGCTTTCGCGCGCTCTGGTGAGCAGGCGGAGGACGATTATCTGCATATTTTTGAGGATGGGCGCATGGTGCAGATCAACTGTCAGCCTCAAGCGGGAGCAGAGCGTCGCGTCATTGGTCTGCGAGGCTACGCTGAAGACGACGGGACATTCAGAATCAAGACCAGGCCGGACACGCTTGGATACGTGGTTGGCATTCGCCTCGCTGATGGCCACCTTGAGATGAAATACCCAGACAAGACGTTGACCGGCCGACCTGTCGACATGCGCGAACTGCCTGCTTGGTATTCTGATGAGCTAGCAAAAGCTACATGGGAAGAAAGCAACACCTAACTATACCATCTTGCTGGCGAACTTGAGTCTTATGATTGCGCGCATCATTAGTCTGGCTTTCGCGTGGCTCGGTTGGAGCGCAATGGTTGTCTCGGACGCCTACTACGTGCTGACCGCAGCGCAAGCGAAGCCACCCGAGCGTGTTTCGAGCGACGGGGATTGGATTTTTCCGGCAATGCTGCTTGGTGCGTCGGTGCTTGTCGTCGGTTGGACCGTGCTGCTGCGCTGGATTTACAAGCGCGTGTTGTTCGGTAAGCGGCTATCTCCTGACTCAGTCTGGAGCTATGTATTGCTACCTGTATTCGGCATGCTGATCTGGGCGCCGTGTGGGGCAGTTGCGGTCTACGGGCTCATCGCGTTTTTCAGCACAGGAAGCTTCGTTTGGTTCTTTGCCTTCATCGCTATCTCCTGCGCTTTGCTCATCATTCACATGCCGCTGTTTCTCGATCCGAGACGGCAGCGGTCGGCGGACGTTGCCACTAGGACTTCAATAGCGCCATGAGACCGGCATTCCCAGTGTCCAAGCTGGAGGTGTCGATGCCAGGAGAGGGCAAGTTGTGTCTCGGTCCATTATTCGGTTTCTCGCCCGAGACGATACTTCGCCGCTCCACTGCCTTGATCCGCGCAGCGCTCGACGGGTATCTGAGCACGGATCTTCCCTTGGTTCGCGACTCACTGATCGAGGCGAGCAAAGTGGCCTGCTCGCCGTGCAGCTTTTACGAACTCTACTGCTTCGCCTCGCCGAAGCACCCGCGATTTATATCCGTTGCCAAAGAGACCTCTTCCACAGACCTGTTGCGGGGTTTTCTCAACACGGCTGAAGGACGTCGGATTCTTGATTTAATGGTGAATGAGAAAGAAGAAGATCGGAAACACCGAACCATGCCGTCCAGAAAATCGAGCCAAAGACTCGACTGCTGACGGCTAACGTTCGGCTTAACAATGCGCTCCTTTAAAGAACTGCTGGCTGATTATCGTGCTCATGGCGCATCCGCTTTGCGGAGCGAGTTGCCGGACATTCTGCACGCGGCAGAACTCCCGGACGCCAAGAAGGGCTTCATGTATTTCGCCTCCGACATTTGCATGGATCTGGAGTTGTGGGCTGAGAGCCAGAAAATCCTAGAGCAAATCGCGGCACGCTTTGGTGTATGCGATATACATCACAACAACATGGCTTTTTGCCTTACGAGCGCGGGCGACAATGAAGCGGCCCTCACACACTATCGGAAGTCTTTGGAGCTCAATCCGGACAATTCGTCCTCGGTGCGAGGGATTGCTCTAACGCTTAACGAGATGGGAAAATTTGAGGAAGCGCAGGACTACGCAGTTCGGTGGCGGGCTTTGCGCCCTGAGGAAGCGGGAGCCGCC
>CAJBCQ010000114.1 GCA_903951595.1 uncultured Hyphomicrobiales bacterium
CACCTTCAAATGGGCAAAAAACGCCGTGAGGTTGGGGTAGGCCTGCTCGTTGTAAACGATAAAGCCAGTATCGACCGCGATCAGACCCTCGCGGGTCGGTGCATCAACAGTATTTGAATGACCACCGGCACGCCCAGCTGCCTCAAAAAGCGTGACGGCATGGGTTTTTGACAAGAGCCAAGCAGCGGATAATCCACTTATACCTGCCCCGATAACTGCAATGCGCATGAAAGCTTGCCCCGAAACTTATTGGTGTTGCTTAGCATACGCTGAAAACACGTGTTCGGGTTTTTGTGCTGCAATGCAGCAATGAATTTGATCGTCCACTACCAGAATTGCCTGCCCATCTTGCGGATTACAATCAAGAATCAGCGTTGACGGAAGGCCTGCGCCATGAAAGTCTGCCCCCATGCGGAAAAAGAACCGTCCGGCGGCACCCTGCTGCATGGAGGCGCTGTCCGCGTTAGCGAACCTTAAAGGGAGCAAGCGTCCACATGAATGAATTCGAATATAAGCTGAAAGCTGCAGAGCGCATGGCACGTTCCGGCGGCATGTCTCGCCGCGATTTCGTGCAACTCGCCGTTGCTGCTGGCCTTACCATCCCGGCGGCTACCGCCCTGTTCTCCAAGTCGGCAGCTGCAAACCCTGTCAAGGGCGGCACGCTGCGCCTCGGCATGGAAGGCGGTTCGGCCAGCGATTCACTCGATCCGCGCACCTATGCGGACTCCGTGATGATCGCGGCCTCGCTGGCCTGCATGAACGGCCTGATCGAGTTCGATAATGCCGGCAACCCGACGGGCGAACTCATCGAGAGCTGGGAAGTTAAGCCCGGTGCAGCCGAATGGATCCTGAATGTCCGCAAGGGCGTCACCTTCTCCAACGGCAAGGCGCTCGACGCCGATGACATCCTGTACTCCATCGCCATCCATCGCGGTGAAGACACCAAGTCCCCGGCCAAGGGCATCCTCTCGGCCATCAAGGAAATCAAGAAGGTCAACGATCACCAGATCAGCGTGTCTCTGGAAGGCGGCAATGCCGACTTCATCTCGCTGCTCGGCGATTACCATCTCGTTGTCGTGCCCAAGGACTTCACCGACTGGCAGAAGCCGATCGGCACCGGCGCCTACACGCTCGAAAGCTTCGAGCCCGGCGTTCGCCTTGTCTACAAGGCGCGCGGCGATTACTGGAAGGCTGGCCGCGGCAACTTCGATGGCGTTGAAATCCGCAACATTCAGGATCAAGCAGCCCGCACGGCAGCCCTGCAGTCTGGCGAAGTCGATGCCGTCAACCGCCTCGACGCCCGCACGGTCAACCTGCTGATGAAGGACAAGAACCTGAACATCGTGCGCACCAAGGGTACGGGCAACCGTTACTGCTTCGTGTCCCGCGTGACCGATTCGCCCTTCGACAACAAGGACCTGCGTTTGGCCCTCAAATGGGGTATCGACCGCGAGAAGATCATCGAGTCGGTGTATTCTGGCTTTGCCGTTCCCGGCAACGACCACACGCTCGATTCCTTCAACCCCTACTACAACAGCAACATGCCGCAGCGCGTGTATGATGCCGACAAGGCCGCCTTCCACTTCAAGAAGTCTGGCATTTCCGGTCCGATCGAGCTTCAGACCTCGGAAGGCGCTTGGAACACGGCCGTGGATTGCGCTGTGCTCTATCAGGAATCCCTGAAGAAGGCCGGCATTGAGCTCAGTGTGAAGAAGGTCTCGGCCGACGGCTATTGGGACAATATCTGGCTCAAGCAGCCCTTCTGCGCTGTGTATTGGGGCCGCCGCCCGACCGCCGACCAGGTCTTCACGCAGGTCTACGGTTCGGCGTCCGATTGGAACGACTCCAACTGGCGCATGCCGGAATTCGACAAGATCGTTGCGGAAGCCCGCATCGAACTCGACGAAACCAAGCGCAAGGAGCTCTATGGCACTTGCCAGGAAATGATCGCCGAAGACGGCGGCATGGTCTGCTTTGCCATCACTGACTACTTGGATGGTTATTCCACCAAGTTGCAGGGTGCTGAGCCCCATGCGCGTTACGACATGAACGACAACCGCATTGCCGAGAAGGGCTGGTTCGCGTAATTCACGCGAAACGGTCTTAACAAGAACAAGGGGACGACCCGATGCTACGCTTAATCACAACTCGGGTCGTCCTCGGCATTCTGACGCTTCTGGCGGTAAGCGTGCTGATTTTTGCGGCCACGGAAATTTTGCCGGGCGACGTTGCCAGCGCCGTGCTGGGACAGGGCGCAACACCCGAAACCCTCGCCGCCTTCCGCGAAGAACTGGGCCTGAACAGGCCCGCTTATGTGCGCTATCTGGAATGGTTCTTCGGTGCCATCCAAGGCGATTTCGGTGTCGCCATGACCAACAAGCGCGACATCATCACTTCCATGACGCCGCGTCTGGAAAACACCTTCTTCCTAGCAGGCTATGCCGCCCTCATTGCCGTTCCCCTCTCGGTGAGCCTCGGCATCATTGCCGCCATCAATGAAGGAAAAGCCGTTGATAAGGTTGCCAACGTCATTTCGCTGGCCGCCATTTCGGTGCCGGAATTCTTCATCGCCTATCTGCTCATCATCATTTTCGCGGTGAACCTCGACTGGTTCCCCTCGCTTTCGACCGTTTTCGCCGACATGACTTTCGCCAAGAAACTGCATGTCACCGCCTTGCCGGCTTTCACGCTGACCCTTTTGGTGGCCGCCCATATGCTGCGCATGACGCGCTCCTCGGTGCTTTCCATCATGTCGCAACCCTATATCGAAATGGCCTTCCTGAAAGGCCTGTCGCGCACCCGCGTCGTCTTCCACCACGCGCTGCCCAATGCCGCAGCCCCCATCATCGCCGTCATCGCGCTCAACCTTGCCTATCTCATTGTGGGCGTGGTGGTGATCGAAGTCGTGTTTGTCTATCCCGGTGTCGGCCAATTCATGGTCGATGGCGTGACCAAGCGCGATCTTCCCGTGGTGCAGGCTTGCGGGCTTGTGTTTGCGGCAGCATTCATCATTCTTAACACCATCGCGGATGTGCTGGGGGTTCTCGTCAATCCCCGCCTCCGGAAACCTCGCTGAGGGCAAGCCATGCGGATAATGGGACATCAGCCGAATCTCTCGGCCTGGATCGGCCTTGCGATTGTCACGAGCTTCATCGTGATCGCACTTTTCGCGCCATGGATCGCGCCTTATGGCGAGGCCGAATCGGTATCTGAAACCTGGGCCTCCTCCACTTGGCAATATTGGCTCGGCACCGACAATATCGGCCGCGACATGCTTTCCCGCCTCATCTATGGCGCGCGCATGACGATCGGCGTGGCGCTCTTGACCACCATCCTGTCCTTCATCATCGGCACCTGTGCCGGGCTTCTGGCGGCCATTGGTGGGCCCATCATCGATCAGGCGCTGTCGCGTCTTGTGGACGTGATGCTGTCGATCCCGCTGCTCGTTTTCGCCCTTATCATTCTGTCCATGTTCGGCTCTTCCATCCCCACGTTGATCATCACCATCGCGGTGCTGGATTCGACGCGCGTGTTCCGTCTTGCCCGTGCGGTGGCCATGAATATCGTGGTGCTGGAATTTGTCGAAGCCGCCAAGCTTCGCGGTGAAGGCTTGTGGTGGATCATGCGCCGCGAAATTCTGCCCAATGCGCTGCCGCCCATGATTTCCGAATTTGGCCTGCGCTTCTGCTTCAACTTCCTGTTCGTGGCAGGCCTGTCCTTCTTGGGGCTCGGCATCCAGCCGCCCTTTGCTGACTGGGGCGGCATGGTGCGTGAAAATGGCCGCGCCATCAGCTTCGGCATTCCGGCTCCCCTGTGGCCCGCCATGGCGATTGCCATCATGACGGTTGGCGTCAATTTGGTGGTAGACTGGATTCTTTCGATCAACGCGCGCCCCTCCGGCGCATCGGCGGAGATGTGATTGCCGTGACCAAGCCCGTCCTCAAAATCACCGATCTGCGCGTTGAAAATCTCACCGGCGCCGTGCTGGTGGACAATGTGTCCTTCGAACTGCGCCCCGGCGAAGTACTGGGCCTCATCGGTGAATCCGGTGCCGGCAAGTCCACGATTGGCCTCGCCGCCATGGTCTATGCCCGCGCCGGCTGCAGCATCACTGGCGGCTCGGTGGAAATCGAAGGCCTGGATTCGCGTAAAGCGGATGCCGAAGGCCGCCGCGAATTGCGCGGTCGCCATATCGCCTATGTCGCCCAATCCGCCGCCGCCAGCTTCAACCCCGCCCACACCATTCTGGAACAGGTCTGCGAAATGCCCATCCAGCATGGGCTGATGAGCAAGGCCGAAGCCGAAGCCTGGGCTATCGAATTGTTCCGCGCGCTCGACCTTCCCGATCCCGACAAATTCGGTAGCCGCTATCCACATCAGGTCTCCGGTGGACAGTTGCAGCGTGCAATGGCCGCCATGGCCATCTCCTGCCGCCCGAAAATCCTCGTCTTTGACGAACCGACAACCGCCCTCGACGTCACCACCCAGATCGAAGTTCTGGCGCTCATCAAAAAGCTCATCCGCGAATACAACACCGCTGCCCTCTACATCACCCACGACCTTGCGGTCGTCGCCCAAGTGGCAGACCGCATCATGGTGCTGCGCGGTGGCAAGGAAATCGAAATCGGCACCACCAGCGACATCTTGAATAAGCCCAAGACGGCCTATGCCAAGGCTCTCGTTACCGAGCGTAAAGCTGCTGACAAGATCTCCGTGGAGACGGTCGAAAAGCGCGGCCCCTCGGTTCTGGAAGTTTCCAATGCCGTCGGCGTCTATGGCGATTTTGTCGCGGTCAAGAAAGCCTCGCTCTCGGTTTCCAAATCCGAAACCGTGGCGGTGGTGGGTGAATCCGGTTCCGGCAAAAGCTCACTGGCCCGCCTCATCGTCGGCCTTCTGCCGCGTTCGGAAGGAAGCGTGCGCTTCAATGGCGTAGACCTGCCGCCTGCACTCAAATCGCGCACAGCCGACAATCTGCGCCGCATCCAGTTCATCTACCAGCAGCCCGATGTGGCGCTAAACCCCCGCCAGACGGTGGGCGACATTATCGGACGGCCCGTGGAGTTCTATTTCAACCGCTCCAAGCCAGAAGTCGCCAAGCGCGTGGACGAGCTTTTGGAGCAGGTGGGCCTGCCCAAGGATTACGCAACCCGGCTCTCCACCGCCCTTTCCGGCGGCCAGAAGCAGCGCGTTTCCATCGCTCGCGCCCTTGCCGCTGAACCTGATCTCATCATCTGCGATGAACCAACATCCGCACTCGATCAGCTCGTGGCCGATGAAATCCTGAAGCTCTTGAAGCGCCTGCAGGATGATCTCGGTGTCGCTTATCTGTTCATCACGCATGATCTGGGCATCGTGCGCCGCATCGCCCATCGCACCGCCGTCATGCTGCGCGGCGAAATCATTGCCGAAGGCCCAACCGAGCGCATCTTCTCGCCCCCCTTCCATCCCTATACGGAAAAGCTTCTGGCTTCCGTGCCGGAACTGCGCACCGATTGGCTGGAGGAGGTGTTGGCCAAACGCGAACCCGGCGGCAAGCCGAAAAAGGCGAAGCCAAAGGTCTGATCGCAGCCTTTCTTCGTAAAAGGTGCCATGAGCCAGAATCCCATTATCGTCTGGTTCCGCCAGGAATTGCGCCTGTCGGACCATCCCGCCCTCGTCGCTGCCGCCCAAACGGGCGCGCCGGTGATTTGCCTTTATATTCATGATGATGTGACAGCCCTAAGCTGGGCCTCAGGTGGTGCCAGCCGCTGGTGGCTGCATCACAGCCTGAAAGCCCTTGCCCAATCCATCGCCCAAAAGGGCGGTGAACTGACGCTGCGCCAAGGCGAAACTGTGCAGGCACTGGAAGCGGTGATCGCGCAGACGGGTGCATCCGCAGTTTATTTCACCCGCGGTCATAATCCGTGGTCAGCCGCCTTGGAAACCCGTGTCAAAGCCCTGTGCGAAAAGACGGGTGTGGATTGCCGCCGCTTTGGTGGTTTCCTGCTGTTTGAACCCGAAGACATCCGCAATGGCTCCGGCGAGCCTTACAAGGTCTATACCCCCTTTTCCCGCTTCTG
This sequence comes from uncultured Hyphomicrobiales bacterium, assembly GCA_903951595.1. Classification (GTDB taxonomy): domain Bacteria; phylum Pseudomonadota; class Alphaproteobacteria; order Rhizobiales; family Aestuariivirgaceae; genus CABJBCQ01. Next base: position 6,060 of record CAJBCQ010000114.1, read on the forward strand.
CTTTGCCGCCCCCGCGCCGCGCTTTCCCAAACCGGCACC
>CAJBCQ010000115.1 GCA_903951595.1 uncultured Hyphomicrobiales bacterium
GCGTATCGAGGATGTCGCGCGGTTGAGTGTTTTGCGATGGAGGCCCCAAGTTTCTCCTAATCTTTCAAGTTTTTCGACGAAAACATCTGCCGAATTATTTTTATGAAACGTGATTACTTCCTTCTTGGAGATATTTATTCGCATTATTAAATTAAGTGCAATTGCAATAAACGTTGCAAACGTCATCGGTGCCAAAAAATGCTCATATGCGCTGCCCTTTGCGGCATCCTGCAAAGCTGGCGTTGACTGCAACAGAATCCCGATCCCAACCGAGACACCGATGACAATTGCACGCCTGGGCGACATCATCCGTGACATTGACAATTCCGCACCGGATACAATGAAATAGGATGCTGTATAGAATAGCACGCCAGCTAAGACTGGGTCTGGCATCATTGTAACGAGACTGAGTAATTTCGGCATGAAAGCAACAATGACCAGCATAGCTCCAGCCACAATTGCAATCATTCGAGAGGAAGCGCCAGTTGCATAAGCGAGACTGAGATTTGCGACTGACATGCCGAGCGCAAAACCACCGAGCAGCCCAGAAAATACGGTGAAAATGCCACCTGTTTGCAGGCCTCGAGACATCTTTTTGAAGTCAGGCTTGCGCCAATCGGCATCATCAAGCCGGTCCGCTCCAATAAGCGTTCCAAGCTCTCCAACCACATTCAAAATGGCGCCCATTGCCGCAATCAAAATCAATCCTTCATCTAGCGCAAAGGAGGGAATTTGCGGGCTGGGCAGAGAAAATAGTGAATGATTTATGGAGCTTTGAAGAGGACTGTTATTCCAATACCCCATAAGATGAGCCAATATCAGACCCATCACACATGCAATAAAGATTGAAAAAAAGCGTGGAATTCCCTTGAGCCACACAGCACAACCAGCCGCAGTTGCGAGTGTTAGTAACGCGATTTTGAGTGCATCGGCATCAATGACATATTGGGTCGTCTCTGCGGCGCCTTGAACAATACCGCGAAGAGAATTGGGCAATAGCGTTACACCCAGCATGATTACCACGACGCCACATACTTCCGGCGGAAACAAGGCCCGCAACTTTGAGACAGCCGATCCAAATACAAATTCGAATAGACCTGCAGTCACGACAAGAACTGTAATGCCAGCAACACCATGTGAATAACCAGCCGCAATGATCATGGGAATATAAATAGGGTTCGCATGGAAAATGATGAGCAGCCGACTTCCATAAATTGCTTGCACAATGCTTCCGACACCTGCGGCAAGCAGCGTTATAGCCATGATTGCGAGCTGCGCGTTTCCGGAGATATTCAGTGCTTTTGTAATGATGAGCACATAGACAAGATTGATGAGGACAATCGCGGCGTGTTGAAAAGACAGGACTGCCAAACTAAATGGTGGTGGAATCTCATTATTACCGAATTGGATATATGAAGGTTTACGCGCCATGTTATCGATCCATCGACCTCGTTTCTTGTAGCTGAGACTTGCTGTATTTTGGTTCAAAAATCAAGAAGCAGGGAATCAACTGAATGAGGCAAATTGAGATCGAATGTTGATCGGCAATCGCCCAGCTATCTTTCTTGCTAGGCGGACCCATGCTATCGCTTTTACAGGGACACTTGCGGATGGATCCGACACCATTTCATTCCACCCATTGATGTTGCCGAAGCGAGGTAGATAACGTGAAGCTGGTGAATGTGAGCGGAAAGCGAATTCTGTTTATTATGGCAGTTGAGGCTGAATATGGCCCAGAACTCGCAAGGCGTTTCCATCCACTGTTCACGGGTGTGGGGCCGGTGGAGGCGGCGGCGGCAGTTTCGGCGGCACTTGCTGATCTCAAGGCCGCGGGAAGCATGCCCGACTTGGCGGTGAGTCTTGGGTCTGCGGGGTCGGCGAGCCTCCAGCAAACGGAAGTCTATCAGGTTTCCAGCGTGAGTTACCGCGATATGGATGCCTCCAGTTTGGGCTTTGCCAAGGGGCTGACACCGTTTCTCGATCTTCCGGTTGAATTGCCATTGCTGACGCCCTTGACGAATGTGCCCGCCAAGCGGCTGTCAACGGGGGCGAATATTGTGAGTGGGGCCGCCTATTCCCAGATCGATGCCGACATGGTGGATATGGAAACATTTGCGGTCACCAGATGCTGCATGCGTCATGCCGTGCCAATCATGGGCTTGCGAGGCATATCTGACGGGGCGGATGAACTTACCCATATCAGCGACTGGACCCGGTATCTCGAAATCATTGACGGCAAGCTCGCTTCCATCGTGGACCACCTGATCGGCTGATCTTTTGGGGAATGTCTGGATATTTTGCGCCTTCGACATAAGTGCTGAACGGGTGCGTGCAATTAAATTGTAATCTTTTGATTCTTCCGTATTATTTACTTAATTTGGAAATATATCGAGAGAGCACAGCAAATGGCAGACATTGAGGGCGGCAATCATCTTGTCAGCTATGAGCCGCATGAAAAAGCGCCTCATGCGCTTGCGGCGGCAATGGCGGCGCAGACCGTGGTGCTCATTCTTGCAGGCATCATGATCACGCCGCTGGTCATTTCGCGTGGCGCGGGGCTTGATGAAGTTAACACGTCTTGGATGGTGTTCGCAGCCCTTCTGGCGGCGGGTGTATCGACCTGGCTCCAGCTGATACGTAAGGGGCCGGTGGGGTCCGGATACACACTTTTCGTTGGCTCTAACGTGGCTTTTGTTGCCGTTGCCATCACAGCGGTGCAGCAGGGCGGGCTGGCTCAATTGGGTCTGCTCGGGGCATTGGGCGCACTTAGCACCTTCGCATTCACACGCTGGCTGCCGCTCTTGCGGCGCGTATTAACGCCCGCAGTGGGTGGAACTGTGCTGATGCTCATGGCGCTCAGTGTTGGTCCGGTGATCTGGAAGATGCTGCTGAGGCCCGCCGTCGGGGAGACGATTACAGGTGGGGATGGGCTGGTGTTCCTCGTCACGCTGATCAGCATCACTTTGATTTTGATTTTCACTAAGGGAATGCTGCGGCTGTGGGCGGCGATGATCGGTGTGCTGGCTGGCACGGCGGTTGCGGCCGCGATCGGCCACCTTGATCTGACGCGCGTGATGGCGGCCCCGTGGATCGGGCTTCCGGCGCGATCCTGGCCGGGCCTCGCCGTCAGCTGGGACCTTCAGTTCTGGAGCCTTTTACCAGCATTTATTTTAATCAGTTTGGTAGGCTGCATGGAGACCTATGCGGACTCGATTTCGGTACAGCGCATTGCACACCGCAATCAGAGGCCTATTAATTTCCGATCTGTGCAGGGTGCGATTAACGCAGATGGTGTGGGCAGTGTGTTCGCCGGGCTTTTGGGCACGGTGCCGAACACCGTGTACTCGAC
>CAJBCQ010000116.1 GCA_903951595.1 uncultured Hyphomicrobiales bacterium
GAATATGACTACAAGATCGACGATGCATTGACCTTCGACTATGAAGACAACAACAACATCAGCGGCCAGTACGTGCCTGACTTCGATGAAGAAGAGCGCAATGACCTTGTGTGGAATTCCCGCAATCCGCAGCTTTCCTCGGCCCAGTTGGCATTGAACGGCAGAGGTGGTTTCTTTGCCGCCAGAGGCCCGAATGGCGCAGCGGATGACGCCACCTGGCGGATGAACGGCCTGCAGGATAACAGAGTTTACAATGTGTTCTCGGATGAGGGAATTCAGGTGAACGGCAAGTTCAAAGACGGCAAAGCCACCGAACTTGGCTTCGTTGTTGATGGCGATGAGGTGAAGTTTACCACTGTTACGGGTAATAACACCCTTATAACCGTGAATGGCAGGGTAGTAACCAACTACAGAAGTGACTACATCAATGTCACCAACGGCGTGCTCACTGTCTCAGGTGGTGACAGCGATGGCGAGAACTACAGTTTCCGGGTCACGGCAGAGAACGATTTCCTGAACATGGTGGCCAATGTCGATAACATCGGAGACAACGGCACGCGTTCATCCGGCCTTCTGGGTGATGCCCTGTCCAGCAACATCCGGGATGGTGGGTCGACAGGCGACGACGATGGTGCCGGGTATCTGCGCGATGAGAACGGTGCACTGAGCAACACCGGTGACGACATGACCCGTGCCTTGCGTGAATATCTGATGGACGATTTGTTCGACACGAGCAGCGGCCGCAGCGTTTACGAGTAAGATCCACAACACCAGAGCCAGGCCCGCCGATGAAAGTCGGCGGGCTTTTCTTTGCCTGCCATTGGTACCTAGGTAGCGATCACGGATAACAGTTTCGGAAGAAATGACGTTAAAAGAATGCTAACGAAGCCTAACAAAATCGGGACGTGAGTCATTTAAGAGTACCGATACCCAGCCCCATGTGGGCAAATACGTAAGTCAAGAGCGCCCGCTTCTGCGTAGCGCTCCCGAATGGCTATTACGGTCTGCCGCGTGCGATGTTGCCGCCATCGAGGGATCATCTCATGGAGGCTCAAATGATCAACAATGCAAATGGCTGGAGCAAGCCCAACAGCTTTGCCGCGACAGGCAGCTTCACGCATTCCGGCAATTATGCGATGTCCGGCTATCTACAAAACTGCAAGCCCGCGCCGCAGCCCAAAGTGCCGGAATTGTGGTGCCTGCCCATCCAGAATTTCCGCATTGATGGCGGCCAGACCAACCTTTACAGCCAGAAAGTGACCATTGACTGGCCGGAATTCCGTCCGCAAAGCCCAATCTTCGCTGGCCCCACCGTGAAACAGGACACAACGAATATTTACGGCACGCCAGCGGCAAACTTCAATTTCGATGATTGCTATAATTTTGGACCCAGCGCGCATGGCATGGTCAATCAGCTCTTGCCAGGGTTCCAACTTGCCAGCCAGCACTACAGCCCTGCTTATCCTTACGTAAACTATAGCTACAACAGCTCTCCGGCGAAGTGGTGAATGGGCGAGAATCTCAATCGCTATTCTGTGTGATCGGAAAAAAGAGATTGACCGCAAATCGCGAGTGATGTTTTTTCTAACGGCGATGAGTCAGGGCTGGGTGCGTAATCAGGGCTGATAGCAAATGCGTAACTGGCTGGTTAAATTGGGGACAACAGAATTCAATACGGAAACTGAGATCATGAACCAGATCGTTCCCGCCGCAGACGCGCCAGCCCAGAGCGTCGTGTTGCCCATGCTGACCCCGAATCCAGACGTTTTTGAGGTTCCCACCTATGAAACTGTGGAAGTGATCATCCCCCGCGAGCTATCTAAGCAGCTCAAGGGCATGACCAGCGTGCCGCAAGCCCTGAAGCTTGCGCGCATCTTTCAGGAAAAGGCTGCTGAGCTGCCGCTCATCGCGGTCATTTCGATCAGCGGCATGGCATCAAGCGAACTGCGCTTTCAAAGTGCCCGCACCGGGGACCTCCTGCTTGTCAGCGATCGGGAAAACCGGGATTGGAAGGCCGGTCGGCCTGAAGGCTTGCTGAAGGTGCTTACCGCAGCATTGGAGGAACCGACCCCCTTCGAGAAGATCAATTTTAATTCGCCCTCAAATTGAATTTTTTCTCTTTAGCAACCCAAGCGTTAATCAATAAGTGGTAATTCGATGCCTAGATTGGCGGACCGAGATCAAATCGGTCGGGCCTGCCAAACAGGTGTGATCGGTTTGCTCAATCGAAGCACATCGTTCATTTGTCGAGGATTACCAATGGCTAACTACCGCGCTGTCTTCATTTTCCCTGCCATGATCGGTGAGGGCCGGTTCGAATTTGAGGCACCGGCAGAGCTTCTCGACGATGCGCCCTTCCGCATTGTGGATACCTTTTTGCGCAATGTCGGCAATCTGGGCTTAAACGTCGCGGTGCAGGATCATGACATCCAGGCCGCCTTCAATGACCGCACATTCCGCATCATTACCGCCTTGGGCGTTCTGCGTTCGCATAACGGCCCCCCGGTGCCTTTCTCGGCTTCCATTTACGAAGTCACCAACGCCGTCAGCCCCTGACCTGGAAGGCGAATACTGCCATGACCCAAAACCCGGCACCGACGCCCAAAATTCGGATCATGATTGTGCATTCACAGTCCGTGATCCGGGCTGGACTGCGATCTGCGCTGGGCGGGGCTGGACCTTTTGAAGTTGTCGCAGAGGCGGGCGATGGTATCGCGGCCCTGCTCGCCCTGCGCCAACACAACCCAGCCGTTACCATTCTGGAAATGGCTGGTGGCACAAGTGCGATTGCAGAAGAAACCATGCTGCGCCTGCGCGCTGAGAACCCGGATCTGCATTTCCTCATTTACATGAGCCCGGATAACACCCTGGCCGCGTCCGAGCTTTTCGCAAATGGGGCTTACGGATTTATTTTCCAAAGTGCTGACTCGGGCGAGATCATGACGGCCGTGCGCGCCGTCACTTCCGGGGGAACCTATATTCCCGCGCAGCTGACGCGAGCCCTGATTTCAGCCGGAAAATCAGTGCTGAAGGGTAATGCCTATGATCTGACGCATCGTGAGGCAGAAATCCTGGCGTTCATCGGCGAGGGCATGAGCAACAAGGAAATCGCCAATCGCCTCGATGTGAGTGTACGCACCGTTGAAACGCACCGACTTAGCATCCGCCGCAAAACAAGCGCCAACACGCTGAGTGACCTTGTGCGCGCGGCCCGTCGTGTTGCCCGCCAGGATGAACAAGGGTCGGCGGAGAAAGCCGTCTGATATGAACGGCTTGCGGCTCACCGTAGCAATGCTCTTATCTTTCTTGCTTGCTGTCGGCGTGGCACGCGCGCAAAGCGCGGATGAGGCCGAGCCGCAGGAATTTCTGCATGTGATCTCGCAAGATTTGCCGCAACTTCTGCAGTCCATTGCCGAACGCTATGAAATGCGCGCCACCATTTCGCCATCTGTGCGCGGCCGCGTGAAAAATCTGCGGCTGCCGGCAAAGCTGTCGCCGCTGCTCAATCGGCTATCCGAAAGCTTTGATATTGAGTGGTATATTGAAGGCGACACCCTGAATGTCTCGCGCAAGAGCGAGGCAAGCACCAAGGTCATCAACTTGAAGCAGGTACGTTTTTCTTCGTTCCAGAAGGAACTTGCCGAAAGCGGTATTGATGCGCGGCGCATCAATTTACAACGCATTGGCAATGGTAGTGTCGTGTCGGTTACCGCTTCCCCATCGCTCACTGCCCGGCTTGAGCAGATTGCGGCCTCTCTGGCGGCCAGCCAGAACGGCACTATTATCATGTACCGCTATGGTGTGGCCGCCCCCATGCGCGTGGCAGCACCGTGATGATGGAAACCCCTTCCCCATTCAACGATCTACTCGCCTTTGGGAAACTGAGAATCCGTGTGGTCAACGGCCCTTCGGCTGGGTCCACAGCATTGTTGCCGCAGAATTCATGCCGTATTGGATCAGGCCTTCAGGATGATCTTGTCTTGCTTGCTTATGACCTGTTCGAAGGTCATGCGGAATTATCTGCCGGCCTCATGCCTTTTTCGCCATTGCGCGTGAAGGCGCTTACCGGCTCGGTGGCCGTCTCAGGAGGCCAGGAGATCGATCCCGGCCAGTATCTGGACATTGCTACCCCTGCAAACATTATGCTCGGTGGTTGCGAATTGCTCATTGAGCGCCCGGCGGCGACTGGCGTTTACCTACGCTGGGCAGCGGCTATGGCGGCTGTGGTTCTGCTGGCGGTTGGGCTATGGGCCATGCTTCCCAAGAGCCTGCCCTCAGCGGCGAGCGTGCGCGTGCCCGATGCTGTTGCACAAGCCGAACCCGCTCTCGCGCAGGTGAACGATGCGCCGGAAAAAGTCGTGGCGGCTAAATTGAATGAACTTGGCCTTGCCACTCAAATTATTGTGAAGCCATCGGCGGATGGTTCGGTCGCTCTTTCGGGCCTCTTCAGCACCCGCACGGCAAATGCATGGCGCGAATTCCTACAGTGGTATGATAGCCAGCCTGATTTTCCGCCATTGTTGAATTCCGTCTCACGGGCAGATGAAAGCGATGATTTGCCCCGCATTGCCAGTGTTTGGGCCCAGGAACCGGCTCAGCTGGTTATGGAGGACGGGCGCGTGGTGCGTGAGGGCGAACAGCTTGACGTATATTGGAAATTTGAAGGCCTGACCGCCTCCGGGGTCGAAATCTCGCGCAACGGCACCAAAGTCATCATCGATTTTTGATTCATTAACCGCGCCTGCTAACCGTACATCAAACTCACCTCGTTATCCTCGCCCCCAGTTGAATTTAACTTGGAGTGAAGCGATGTCCGGCGGCGGTATGTTTGATCAGGTTATGATGTCCTTTCTGTCCCAGCAGGGCATGGTTGGGGCAGATGGCCTTGTGGACAAGGCGAAGTTCCAGAAAATGATGAACGATGCCAAGTCGATCCAAAACCAAATTGAATCAAGCACTTGGAACTCCATGGTGGAACAGGCCAAAGCCTGGCGCTGATTTTTTCTCAGGGTCGTTTGCGTTGACTACTTAGGTTGGCAATGCGGATTCAGACCGCCGCATGATTTGTGTAACTTCGCCCCATAAGGTCCGCAAAGTGCAGACCGGGAAGCAGGAGTAAGACAACATGGATATGGGCGCTCTTTTAGGCCAGGTGGCTGGCGCTGGTGGTCAGACCCAGATGCAAAATGGTGGTGACCAGTTCAGCCAGATGATGTTGGCATTCATGACCCAGAACGGCGTCGTGGATCAGGCAACGGGCATGGTTGACAAGGCAAAGTTCCAGAAGCAACTCAACGACATGCAGGCTTTGCAGAACCAGCTGGACGCGAGCCAGTGGTCGAACCTCAAGACAATGGCGGATGCCTGGTCGCGTTAATTGAATAGCTGATCGCCGATGGCGGTCAGCTCATTCTTTTCTTCTCGGTTAACCTGTTTTTTGCCAGAACTCCTGCATTCTCTGGATGCAGGAGTTTTTCATGACAACTATTACACCGCGTCCGTCCAATAACAGCATGCGCGATGTGCGGGATTACCGCGACATTCGTGATATCAAGAATGTGGGTGGTGCGGAAAAGGCGCACTGGCAACGCATCAGTCAGGCAGCAACAACGCTACGGGATTCAACCCCCAGCACGGATGCGCCGGTTTTTGCCCGCCAAAAGCAGATCACCACGGCAAAAGCGCCCGGTGCCAGCGACATCAGCCCGCTTGCTTCGCAAACGCCAGAGCAAATGCTGGCCGCGTTTGGGCGCATCGAAATGCTGCTCGATAGGGCCGTTGCGGCCAGCGGCAATCAGAAACCTGAACTTGAATTAGGCCGCACGGCCATCGCTTCGCATGTACGGCGCATGATGATGCTGCAGGCTGGGCGTGACGGCTTGGTTGGCGGGTAAGGGTCTGAAAAAATGAGCCTTTTGAGCCCCCTGCCCCCGCCGCCAGACACTTCCGGCATGCGCTTCAAGCCGCGCGAAGCCTTAGCGCCTGCCGCTGCCTTCGAGCTGCCAAGCCCGGCAGAGCGTGAAATGATGACAGGCCTTGCCGCATGGATGATGCGCTATAGCCATATTGATGAAGCACTGGGCCTTTTGCTGTGCTGCCGCAGCCTGTGGCCGGAGGACACGCAAACGCTGCGTCTGTTGGCGCAAGCCTTGATGCAGGCTGGCGAATGGCGTAAGGCCAATGCCATTTTCCAAGAGATGGAAATGGCGCAATCAGGTCCTGCTGAGCCCAAATCCATGCTGGCGCGCGCGGTAACTTTTCTGCATCTGCGCCAAGCTGGTGAAGCGGCCGCCTATTTTGGCCGATATACGGCGGCCAATAACCGGAAGACAGGCCAAAGCGCATGAGGAGCTTCCTGCAAGCCCTACGCAGCCGCCAAGATCTTCTGCTGGTCAGCATTCTGCTGCTGACCATCATCATGATGATCATTCCGATCCCCACCTTGATGGTGGACGTTCTGATCGCCATCAATGTCAGCTTCACGGTGATGATGTTGATGGTGGCCATCTATCTGAAAAGGCCGGAAGAATTTTCAACTTTTCCCTCCATCATTCTGTTCGGCACGGCCTTCCGGCTCGCCATTTCCATTTCCACTTCCCGCCTCATTCTCGCCAATGGGGATGCGGGCCATATTGTTGAAACCTTTGGCAATTTCGTCACCGAAGGCAATCTGGTCATCGGCCTTGTGGTGTTCCTCATCATCACTACGGTTCAATTCATGGTGATCACCAAGGGTGCCGAGCGCGTGGCCGAAGTTGCTGCTCGTTTCAACCTCGACGCCATGCCCGGTCGCCAGATGAGCATTGATGCGGAAATGCGTGCTGGCGACATTACGCAAGCCGAAGCCACCGCGCGGCGCAAGATTCTGGACAAGCAGAACCAATTTTATGGCGCCATGGATGGTTCCATGAAGTTTGTGAAGGGCGATGCTATCGCTGGCATCATCATTGTTTTCATCAACTTGATCGGTGGCATCGCGGTCGGGGTGCTGCAACAGGGGCGTGAAATAAATGACGCCCTTCAGCTCTATACGCTTTTGACTGTCGGCGATGGCCTTGTTGCTCAGATTCCGGCACTTTTCATGGCCATTTGCGCGGGCACCGTCGTCACGCGCGTCAATGCCGATGACAATAGCGATCTGGGTTCGGATATCGCCCGCCAGCTTGCCGGTTCGTCGCGTTCGATGTTCATTTCCGCCCTCATCATCGCGCTGGTGGGTCTGGTGCCGGGCTTCCCCACCCTCGCCTTCTGGGCCATTGCCGCTGCGGTAGGTTTTGGCGGCTGGGTCATGCAAAAGAAGGAAATTGCCGATGCCGCGCGGCCCAAGGGGGCTGATGGCAGCGTACTTCCCGTCGAAGCACCCGCAGCACCGGGCGAAGTGGAAGCCTTCCCCGGCGTTGCCGCGCAAGCCAACGACCTTTTGGTGCTTCGTATCGGCAGCCGCCTCACGCCGCTCATCCAGCCTGCGGCCTTTGCCCAGCGGCGCGCACAGATCATCAATGCCTTCGAAAACGAGATTGGCGCGCGGTTGCCCGATTTTGGCTTGGCGGAAGATAACAGCCTGGGGCCAGACGGCTTTGCCGTCATGCTGGATGGTGTGCCGCTATTCCAAGGCACTATCCCGCCCGGCAGCGCCTTTGTGCGTGGCGATATGGATGTCGCACGGCTTGCGGGGGCAGAGCCCACGGCGGCAGCGCCGGAATGGCCCCTGCGCGGCTTCTGGGTGCCGGAAGCCGAAACTGGCAGGCTGGACCCAGCCCAGACAGAGATTTTGCCGCCCAGCGTGCTGCTGGCTGAGATTACGGGTGCCTTGGTTCGCAAAGCGGGCGGGCAGATGCTCGGTTACAGGCAGGTGGAACTCATCATGGCTGGACTCAGCAAGAGCCAGCCGCAGTTGGCTGAGCAGATCAAGGCGGCCATGCCGGTGCCGCGCCTGCTGGATGTGCTGCGCCGCTTGGTGGATGAAGGCGTGCCGCTCTTGCCGCGCCGCCTTTTGTTCGAAACCCTCATCGAATGGGCACCCAAGGAGCAGGATCCGGCCCTTCTCACCGAATATGTGCGCCGCGCCATGCGCCGTCAGTTGAGCCATACCTTTGCTGATGAAAACCAGATGATCGCCTGCCATGTCATCGACCCGCAGCTGGAGCAATCCTTGCGCGAGAGCATCCGGCGCACGGAAGCGGGCGCGTTCTTGGCTATTCAGCCGATGCTCGCCAATTCCGTGTTGCAGCAGCTAGAGAATGTGAAGCCGCCGGCGGATCCGAACGCCAAGCCGCCAGTAATCGTGACGACGGTTGACCTGCGCCGTCTGTTCCGCAGCTTCCTGCAATCGCACCGGATTGAAATTCCGGTGCTGGCGCTCAACGAAATCTCGCCTGAATTCAAGCTGATGCCGGTTGGAACGCTGTCTGGCGGCATGAATATCCGCCCGGTGGCAGCCAAGCCCGCGGCCTGATGATCAACGGCGCGGCGGCACGCGCACGAGAAGAAGAGCGACCGGCTGATAGCAATCTTGACTGATGGGATCGCCGGGGCGCAGCTTTTTGTAGAGTTTCTCGGTGAGACCCGCGTCCTCCTCGATGAGAAGGCCGAGCGCGCGGCCATCACGGATCAAATCGGCGGCCTTATAGTCTTCCCCACGCGCCAAAACGGCTGGGATTTCGTCAATACCCTGCCGGAACATGAGTGCGACCGCACGCTTGCCATCGGTGACAATGGCGGAACCTGCGGCAAGCCCTTCTTTTGGCAGTGCAACACCCTGGGCCATCTCATGCGCGATTTCACGGCGCTGATGCTACTACAATTCATACTTATTCTATCTCGTTAAGCAGAGATCCTCAAGGCATATATAATTCAACTATAAATGGATCAATAAAATTCTATACAAATAAAAATAAATCTTTCAGTAGCAACCTTACTGCTATTAAAAACATTATCAGCGCAAGCTCTGGAGCTGACGACTTAACTAAAATAAATCCTTATTATTTAGCAATGGCTGGAAGTGGTACATTTGCTGGTATAAGAACAAATACTTCTATCA
>CAJBCQ010000117.1 GCA_903951595.1 uncultured Hyphomicrobiales bacterium
ACAAGCTGAAATCTCGCGCGCAGCGTTTTCTGTCCGGTTTTCCGGGTGAAGTCGCCTATGCGGTGAAATGCAATTCCGGCGCGCACGTGCTGGCCGCTTTGGGTGAAGCGGGCATGACCATGTTTGACGTGGCATCCGTGCATGAAATGCGCAGTGTGCGCGAAAGCGTGGCCAATTCGCGTTTCCACTATCATAACCCTGTCAAATCACGCCGCGAAATTGCCGATGCTTACCGCATTTTCGGCTGCAAACGCTTTGCAGCGGATGATGCGCAGGAAGTGGCGAAAATTGCGGAAGTGACCGGTGGCGGGGCTTTGATTGAAGTGGCCGTGCGCTTCCGCCTGCCGCGCCTTGGCGGGTCGTCCGCACATGATTTTTCGACGAAATTTGGTGCCACACAGGAAGAAGCGGTCGTCTTGCTGTCCGATATCGCCGCGCGTGGCATGCGCCCGGCCCTCACCTTTCATCCCGGTTCGCAATGCGTGGACCCGATGGCCTATGTGCGCCATATCGAGGCGGCGGCGAAAATCGCGGCTGCGGCTGGCGTTCGGCTTGTCGCGCTGAATGTGGGCGGCGGTTTCCCGGCGCATTACAAGGGCAGCACTTTGCCGCCGTTGGAGGCGTTTTTCCGGGCCATTGCGGACGCCGCGCGCCATGAATTCGGCGATGCCATGCCGCCGCTGGAATGCGAGCCGGGGCGTGGGATTGTGGCACCCTCGACCTCGCTTCTGACGCGGGTGAAGATGGCCAAGCAGGCGCGGGCCGAAGTGTTCCTCAATGACGGCATTTACGGCGCGCTGATGGAAATTTCGCAAGTGCCAGATATTGTGCCGCCGCATCGGGTGATCCGTGATGGCAAGGTGCTGGAAGGCGTGAAAGTGAGCGACTTCACTATCTATGGCCCCACTTGCGACCCGCTGGATCGGCTTCCCGTGGCTTTCAGCCTACCTTGCGACATTCGCGAGGGGGATTTCATCGAATTCGGTGCCATCGGCGCCTATGGGGCTGCTACGTGCACGCGGTTCAATGGCTATGAACCGGCGGATGTGGAGCCGGTGCGTGATGTGCTCGGCTCCATGAACTGAGGAAAGCAAAATGGGCGGCCCGTTGGGACCGCCCTTTTCTTATTCTATTCAGTTGAGGATCAGGCAGCTGCCTGCTCAGTGGCATCATCATTCATGATGACGGGACCGGAATCCTTGCCCTTTTCATTGGGGTCACGGTCCACGAACTCGATCACAGCCAGCGGCGCGTTGTCGCCGAAGCGGAAGCCAGCCTTGAGAACGCGCAGATAACCGCCATGACGCTCGGCGTAACGGCCGGCGAGGACAGCGAACAGCTTGCTGACCTGGGCTTCATCGCGGATCTGGGCGATGGCCTGACGGCGGGCGTGCAGCGTGCCCTTCTTGGCCAAGGTGATCAGCTTTTCCACGACCGGACGCAGGTCCTTGGCCTTGGGCAGCGTGGTCACAATCTGCTCATGCTTGATGAGGGCCGCAGCCATATTCGCGAACATCGCCTTGCGATGCGCGTGGGTGCGGTTGAATTTGCGGCCTCTGTTGCCGTGACGCATAACCCGTCTCCTTTAGACAGTCTCAGTAATGGGTTTCGAACTTCTTGGCGAGTTCGTCGATGTTTTCCGGCGGCCAATTCGGAACTTCCATGCCGAGATGGAGACCCATCTGGGCGAGGACTTCCTTGATTTCATTCAGAGACTTGCGCCCGAAATTGGGGGTGCGCAGCATTTCTGCTTCAGTCTTCTGGATGAGGTCGCCGATATAGACGATATTGTCGTTCTTCAGGCAGTTCGCAGAGCGAACCGACAGTTCCAGCTCGTCCACCTTCTTCAGGAGGGCGGCGTTGAATTCGAGTTCCGGCTTCATGTCTTCGGACACCATCTTCGAGGGTTCCTCGAAGTTGATGAACACTTGAAGCTGGTCTTGAAGGATGCGGGCAGCATAGGCCACGGCATCTTCCGGGGTGACGGAGCCGTCGGTTTCGACCGACATGGTCAGCTTGTCATAGTCAAGGATCTGGCCCTCACGGGTGTTTTCCACCTTGTAAGACACGCGCTTGACGGGGCTGTAGAGGCTGTCGACCGGGATGAGGCCAATGGGCGCATCTTCGGGGCGGTTGCGTTCAGCGGTAACATAGCCCTTGCCGGAATTGACGGTGAATTCCATGCGGATTTCTGCGCCCTGATCGAGGGTGCAGATGACATGACCGGGATTCAGCACTTCGATGTCGCCGGTTGCCTGAATGTCGCCAGCGGTGACGACACCGGGGCCCTGCTTGCGCAGGATGAGGCGCTTGGGGCCTTCGGAGTGCATACGCAGGGCGATTTCCTTGATGTTCAGGATCATGTCCGTCACATCTTCGCGCACGCCTGCGATCGAGGAGAATTCATGCAGCACGCCGTCGATCTGGACGGAGCTGACAGCAGCACCCTGAAGCGAGGAAAGCAGCACGCGGCGCAGCGCGTTACCCAGCGTCATGCCAAAGCCGCGTTCCAGCGGCTCGGCAACTACGGTTCCCTTGCGCTTGCGGTCGCGCGAGGGCTGGATTTCCAGCTTCATCGGGCGGATGAGTTCTTGCCAGTTCTTCTGGTTCACATGCATTTCGTTCGTCCATCCCGGGTTGGGCTCACGCGCTGCAAAGCGCCGCGAAAACCTCAGGTTTATCTCAAGGCAGCTGCATGATGCATCTGCCGCACTTCAATTCGTCAAACGCGGCGGCGCTTAGGGGGGCGGCAGCCATTGTGCGGGATCGGGGTCACGTCGCGGATGGACGTTACCTGAAGACCGCAGGCCTGCAAGGCGCGCAGAGCCGACTCACGACCCGAACCGGGGCCAGTCACTTCCACTTCCACCGTACGCATGCCGTGTTCCATAGCGCCCTTGCCAGCCTGTTCGGCGGCAACCTGAGCGGCATAGGGAGTAGACTTGCGCGAGCCCTTGAAGCCGAGCTTGCCGGCGGAGGCCCAGGAAATGGTGTTGCCCTGAACGTCGGTGATGGTGATCATCGTGTTGTTGAACGACGAATTCACATGCACAACGCCAGAGGAGATGTTCTTGCGCTCTTTGCGGCGCACGCGACCGGCTGCGGGATCCTTGGCCATCTATTTCTATCCTTATTTCTTCTTGCCGGCGATGGCCTTTGCGGGGCCTTTGCGGGTGCGGGCATTCGTGTGGGTGCGCTGGCCACGGGTGGGCAAGCTCTTGCGGTGACGCATGCCGCGGTAGGTGCCGAGGTCCATCAAACGCTTGATGTTCACGGAGACTTCGCGGCGAAGATCGCCTTCCACGGTGTATTCGCGGTCGATCATTTCGCGGATCTGAAGAACTTCGGCGTCGCTCAACTGGTTGACGCGGCGATCCGGGGTGATCTTCACCTTTTCGATGATTTCAGCGGCGGCCTTCTGGCCGATACCGTGAATGTACTGGAGCGCGATCAAAACGCGCTTGGCAGTGGGAATGTTGACGCCTGCAATACGGGCCACGCCGCAATCTCCTCAAGATGCAAACCTTCCGGTTTGCCATGTTTCTGTTCCAAAATATCAGGCCGGAACGGCATAAGGCCTCGCCCAGAGAAAGCAGCGCTTTCCCAGAAGCGGGCCTCACGAAGCCAGAATGGGCAGTCTTTAGGCGGGATTCTCGTTTGCGTCAACCCGCTTAACTGCTTTCTGGTTCCTAGATGCCTTCCAATAGTTTGGCGATGTGGTTTGTGACCTGTGAGATCTCTGCCATACCGTCAATCGTCCGCAAAATTCCCGCCTTGCCGTAGAAATCGACAAGGGGGGCCGTTTGCTTGTTGTAGATTTCGAGGCGCGAGCGAACCGTTGCCTCATTGTCGTCCGCGCGGCGCACGAACTCAGTGCCGCCACACGAGTCGCAGATTCCTGCAAC
>CAJBCQ010000118.1 GCA_903951595.1 uncultured Hyphomicrobiales bacterium
GGTTGGCGTGGCGCTGGTTTTGGCCGCCGTGCTTTTGCGCGATTTGCGGGCGGCGGGTTATTTCACCGATGCGCGGCCGGCACCAGATTTGTTGGCGCTTCTTGATTTGGCCGCTCTCGGTACGGTTTGCGATGTGGTGCCGCTAAAGGGTTTGAACCGGGCCTTCGTGACACAAGGGCTCAAAGTGATGGGCAACCGGGGCAATTTGGGGCTGGCCTGTTTGGCCGATGTGGCGCGGTTGAAGCGGCGGCCTGATTCGTATGCTTTGGGCTTTGTGATGGGGCCGCGGCTGAATGCTGCCGGGCGGGTGGGTTCGGCCATGCTCGCCTTTGAGCTGTTGACCGCGACCGATAAGGGCCGCGCGATGGAACTGGCGCAGAAGCTGGAAGAAATGAACCGCGAGCGGCAGGCCATTGAGCTGCGCGTGGTGGAGCAGGCGGCCATTCAAGCTGAACAGTCGCTGGGCTCATCCGGCACGGCACCTGTGCTGATCGTTTCGGGCCAAGGTTGGCATCCGGGGGTTTTGGGGCTGGCGGCATCGCGATTGAAAGAGCGGTTCGGGATTCCCGCCATTGCGCTGGGTGTGAACACGGCGACCGGGCTTGCCACGGGTTCGGGGCGTTCCATCACGGGGGTTGATCTGGGGGGCGCGGTGCGTGCGGCCATGTTGTCGGGTCTGCTCGTCAAGGGTGGCGGGCATGCGATGGCGGCGGGGCTTACCGTGGAGGCTGCTAAGATCGGCGCGTTCCGGGCCTTTATGGAAGAACAGCTTGCCGCGCAGACGGCAAAGGCCGCCGAGGGCAAGGCGTTGCTCATTGATGCGGCCTTATCGGCTTCCGGCTGCAAGGCGGATCTGGTGCATTTGCTGGAACGCGCGGGGCCTTATGGGGCGGGCAATCCCAACCCTGTTTTCGCGCTGCCCAACCACCGCGTGGCATGGGCGGATGGGGCAGGCTCTGACCATGTGCGTTGTGCGCTGACCGGAGCGGATGGCACGCGGCTGAAAGCCATCGCCTTCCGCGCGCTCAACACGCCGCTGGGTGAAATGCTGCTGAATGAACGCCAGAAGCCGCTGCATCTGGCAGGCCGTATCCAGATTGATGATTGGGGCGGCAAGGGTGAAGTGCAGCTTCTGCTCGAGGATGCGGCCGAGCCGGTTTAGGTGACTTGCCGCTTCTTTTGGGTTGGAACAGGCGGAGTGACGCTATCTATTGACATCTAATGTTATCTTTCTCACCCTACCGCGAGAAGGGAAGGTGAAGCCATGAATGTCTCTCTCGGTGCGGCTTGGGAACAATATATTGCCGACCAGATTCAGGCCGGGCAGTTCAATAATGCAAGTGAAGTGGTGCGCGATGCGCTGCGCCGCCAGCAGGAATATCTGTTGAAGCTCGAAGCCTTGCGTAACGACATCAAGGCAGGGGTTGCGTCGGTAAGTGCGGGCCAGATCTCACGCGCCTCGGCGGCCGATATCATCAAAAAAGCCAAAGCCAGAAAATAATTTTCATGGCTGGCTATTTTCTCTCCCGTGATGCTGACGAAGACTTGCAGAATATTTTCAATTATACGCAGGGATCGTGGGGCGAGGCGCAGGCAACAACATATATGCACGAGCTTTTTGCCCGCTTTGACCTGATTGCCGGTACGCCCGCGATTGGCAGGGTTCGCCCTGAGCTGGGCGAGGATATTCGCAGTTTTCCTTATGGGCGGCATGTCGTGTTTTTCACCGTTTGGCAAGGTGAGATAGCCATCCTCCGGGTTCTGCATGGTTCTCGGGATGTTGACGCCATATTTGAGAATTTCAAGCCAGCTCAGGACTTTTAATCACGCGCCTACTTTCGGTGAGCAGCATGGCTAACCCGGACAGGATGATGAGGCCGCCGCCAGCAAAAACCGTCCACGGTGGCACATCGCCCCAGATGAGGAAGCCCAAGAGAAACGCCCAGAGCAGGGATGAATATTCCATCGGGGCCACCACGCTGGCGGGGGCGCGTTTGGCAGCTTCAAACATGAGGAATTGCCCCATGCCGCTGCCAATGCCGATGGCGATCATCAGGGCGTAGTGGGTAAGGGGCACTTGGGTCCACAGGAAAGGGGCAATGAAGGCACAGCCAAATAGCAGGGCGGCATTTTGCGACAGGCTGAGGACGAAGGAAGTGGCCTTTCCCGCAACCGAGCGCATAAGCAGCATGGAAATGGCCCAGAGGAATGATGCTAGGCCCGCCAGTGCTATGGAAAGTGGCTGGGAGGCATCATGCGGCAGGCAGGCGACCAGAACACCGGTGAAGCCCAGCGCCGTCACAAACCAGCGCGAGGTGGGCACACGTTCGCGCAGCACGGGCACCGACAGCAGGGTAACGATGAGGGGTGAGCCGTAATAAATGACGGTGAGTTCCGATAGTTGCAGATGGCGGGCGGCATTGTAAAAACACATCCAAGCCGAAAAGAGCAAAACCCCGCGCAATAACAATGGCTTGCGGTGTGGGCTGGCGAGCAGTTCTCGCCACAAAGGAAGGCCCTTCCAGACGGTGAGAATAGCGACAATGGTAAGCGAGCGTACAAACAGGATTTGTGCCACAGCCACCCCGGCCACCAGCCATTTGACGGCGGCATCTTGCGCGGCAAACAGCACGAAGGAAGCCACGGAAAGGTAGATTCCGATGACGATGGAACGGGTTGATTGCTGTGATTCCGGCATTTGGGCCACGTTAAGCCGTGGCGCGGGCGGCGTCGAGCGGGTGTTTGGGGTTGTTTTGGCTCGATTTTCCGCTGTGGGGAATATTGCGCCAGTGGGCTTGCCATAGACCCGCTTCGCCCTTATAGAAAGCCCCAACGCGCCCTTCGTCTATCGGTTAGGACGGCAGCCTTTCACGTTGCAGAGACGGGTTCGACTCCCGTAGGGCGCGCCATCATCCCGTATTAGGGATTTCTGAGCACAGCGAAAATCAATTCGCACTCGTCCTGATCCCACTAGTTTAGCACGGCCGCTCGGGTTTCTTTATGTTGGCAGCCATGGGGCTCTACCAGTGCAGAAACCGTGAGTATCGCATTGTTTGAAGCTTTCAAGCACCTACTTCAGTTTGGGATTTCGCGCCATGGCCCGCAGTCAGTGAAATTATGGAGGCAATCCATCTGCGGTTGGCGGCACGGTTGGCATGGGTGTTCAATGCTGTGATTTACAAGTAGCAATAGCTGCCAGCGATCTAAGTTAACTTACGCTGGCAGCTATCTAGCTCTTCAGCTTGTTATGGAGTGGTAGAAGCCCCGTGCTTATGTCCCTGGTGGCCAGCCTCGGGATCAATCATCATGGTCCCTTCAAAGCTAGAGAACTTAGCGAGCACAGCTGGATCCAGCTTTGATTCCGCTGCAGCCAACTGAGAGGCCAAGGTAGCGGCATCCGTAGCGGGGATGTTTGCACTCTCAATAAGCTTCGGATCTTTGAGTCCGTCACCGCTACAAAGGCGGATCTTCCACTGGCCATTAACCCGCCAGAGAAGAGCGCGCCCACCGCTTTCGCCCTGTACCCAACCAGCTATTGCGTTGTCCCCAACAACGACAACCGGCTCGACAGAAAGCGGATTTTCGGGCGTATCAAACATGCCCTTCATTAAGTGAATGATTTTATGTTGGTCGTCATGAGCTAGTGCCACATTTGGAATTAGCCCAAGAACGAGAAGTCCAGCAAGAACCGCGCGACGCGTAATGTTCATCATTATGTTCATCCCTTCATTGTATCGAGGAGTCTCCCTGCGAGCACAGCGCGATGCTTCGTCGACTGGTCGGAGCTACAGGAGACGGTGTAGGAAATATACTCGTGATCCGCAGATATGCGCCCAGCAGCGCCCGCGCCCCTAACGACCATTTCTTGATGATCCGGTCAGGCTGCGATCACATTGCGACTAGCCTATTGCGGGAGGTCCTCGCAGATGGGGAACAAGAGAACATCTGCCAATGTTAACGCAATCAGAAGTGATACGCGAGTGAAACGAAGGCAGCGAGCGCCGGAGTGAGATCCAGCATTCACTTGCCGAAACCATGCCGGCAGCCGCCACAAGACGACACGCATCGCATACGGGACTAGCATGTTTTGAGCCTTGATCCGCATCGTGGTTACCAACGTCACCGCAAATAACAGGAACCGAGCCATCGGGAAGGATGTAGGTGGCAAGCTCAACCGAAGTTGCAGGGATGGTTGCGGTGTTATGAGCGAACCCGACGGACACTGCCGCCAATGCATACAATGCAATGACGAACAGCCTTGCTGAACGAAGGTTCATAACGTATCTCATGTTATGATTTTGTACCCTACCAGACTAATAATCAAGGAGTGGGACAATTTGTCGTTGAACCAGCACAGGACCTTTGTTTATCTCACAAGCGCGCGACCAGTGCCGCCGCTGCCCCTTAGTAAAATCGAGGGCAAGTAAACATCTGGAAAGAGATGTTTCCGAGTGAGTTTTTAGGCGTTTGAACTGCGCCCTTCGAGTGGTCCTTTGCGAATGCTCGTACATTGCCGACCCGCACGGACTGCAGATTGAAGGCTTCTGGGCTGGGGGGGGGAGGCATTATCCATTTTGTCCGGCCTTTCAGGTTTTATTGGAGGGATAATTCAAGAATGACAAATGATTTGATCACAGTTTCCTTGTCGAGGTAGTGGAAACTACCTATCGATTTCAATCAGATAATGGTTAGTAGTTATATTCAATCTAGTGCGCCAATATTTCAATGGAAAAAGTTTAGAAATTTCAACTGGGCAAGTGTCGATATCAAGCCTGACGGGGTGGAAACGTCTTCGCTAACAAGGAGGCGTTCCATCAGTCGCACTAAGCAGATGAACGCTTAAGTTTAGGGCTTTTCCTGTATCGTTTTCTTTGTGGACATGAAGCGACCACGCCGGCTGCTAAAATAGCAGCCAAAAAGCAAGCTACACCTAGTATTTGTAGAGAAAAGTCAGTTGCCGTGTGAAGCACTGCGATCACAAGACACCCGAGTGCGGCAGCAGGTACTGGTCGCATTCGATGCCTACTAACAATGCCGATCAAAAGAAGTCTTCCTAAATAATATATAGCTATAGCCACGACCACGAGGGACAAAACCCCCATGCCCATGGCAAGTTCGAGATAACCGTTGTGTCCACGATCCAGCATCAGATCTAGGCTAAAGCAGGCTGGGTCTCGGTAGGCGGGATAAGTGTAACGCAGCGTTCCAAAGCCTAAGCCTGTGAATGGCCTTTCCATGATTGCGGCAAGCAGGCCCTTGTAGAAGCACCAGCGCCCATCCATTAGGAAGTTCGCATCTGTTAGGCGCCCGATGAACTGGCTTCCATAAAGACCTAATAGCGCGACAACGACTACTGCAGATGAAATAATCGACGACCGACGACGCCAGAAACCGAGGTGTAACTTTGGCTCACTTTGTAGCATTGCTACTGACGTGACGAAGATGCCCACCAGAGATGCAGCAATTCCTGCCCGAGACTTGGTCAGAAAGAGTGCAATTATCATGATGAGAAACGACAGAAATGCCAGGAATGTAGGAATCGCGTTTCTATAAGCGTTGCCGTCGGCCCGTAGTAGAAGCCCCTGTAAGCCAGCAATGCCAAGCTTCTGCAGACGTTGAAGAAGAAGCGCGTACCAAAGACTAGCACCCATACCAAGAAACGTTGCCGCAGTGTTTCGATTTACGAAAAAAGCAGAGACACCACTCATTTGGGCCTTGCGCGGCTGGAAAAGAAGCTGACCTGGTGCAATGGAAAATTCATAAAGTCCGAGCACTGCACCCACGAGTGCGATAATGGCCATCGTTCGAAATAGCGTTTGGGCGCTGTTATCTTTCTGAAAAATGATCAAACCTGTTGCAAAGGCTAGAACTGGCAGGAGAAGACTTAGGAGGCCAACAATGGTTGCACTTGGTGCAACTGAAATAGTTTTACTTCCTAACCCCAATATCTGCCCTGTCGCTACCCAGCTTGGGTGAGAGAGTCCAAGGGGTAACGTTTGAAGTAACGCTGCCATTACAATAGTGCCTGTAAGCACAGTGGTCCAGCTAAGCGGTGCTCGCAGCTCAAGTCTCAAGGGGCTAATGGAAGAGCAGATAGCAAGCGTACCGAAAAGAACTCCAACTAATGCAATTGCGGGATCATGGACGGATCCGTAGGGAACGATCGCAAATAATAACGTTACTAGGTAGAGAATTTGTAGGAACCTAAGCCAAGAAGCCGCTGCTCGTTTTTTCATGACGGAAGCTCGGGGCGGGGTAATATGTGGGGGCCATTGCCATCAATACGCAGACAGCAGAGATGACCCGTCATATAGGCTCCCGTGTCGATGCCAATCCGGTTTGGCTTAAATTCAGCTTCAACAACCGGTGAATGTCCATGGACAATAATGGCTCCAAAGTTGCCACGGTAGTTCAGAAATTCCTCTCGTATCCACATTAGATCTGCACGTGCTTGAGAATTCAGCGTGATTCCAGGCTTAACGCCCGCGTGGGTAAAAAAGTAATCTTCAATTTGGAATGAAGGCTCACAGTGCGATAGAAAACTCAAGTGATGAGCTGGAACTAGATGTCTAATTTCCTCAGAATTTGAGGCGATCTGTTCCGCTGTGGCGCCATAGGATCGGAGCGTTTCGCCACCACCATAGGGAAGCCAATCAGTGAGGGCGCGTGTTCCAGAAATAAAGTCTTCGAACATTTCATCATGATTTCCCTTAATGAAAATCATGCGGCGGATTTTTTGCCTTTGGATAAGACATTCTAGGACGCCGGCGCTGTCGGGACCGCGGTCAACATAGTCGCCGAGATAAATTTCAGCACTATAGTGCGGCCGTGTTCTTTCTATGTCTGTATCAATTGCCTTGAGTGTATGTGACAAGGGATCGAGACAGCCATGAATGTCACCAATAACATAGACTGTGACTTCACGAGGAAGGCGAGGATAAGTCAAGTCATCAGACTTAATTCCAGAAAGCCGCTTTAATAAATTCCCGAGCATTAGTCAGCTGCCGGCATATTGATTGATTGCAGTTTTCTCTCGATTGACGCGCGGCGCTCTTTGGGCAAAGAGCGCACCTGATCCATTGCCCAGCTCCTGCTTTGTTCACTGAGCTTATCAAGCAAAGTTGCTACGGCTGAGGTCGAAGCAAAGTTGATTAGTGTCACAATGTCTTTTTCAAAAAGATGCAGGCTTTTAGTTTGCTCGAGGGCTGTCAGTTTGCTGAGCAGAACGAGCCGCAGAGTGAGGGCGTCGCCTTCGACTGGCGCATATTTTTGGGAAAGTTTCAGTGTGTTCTCAATCTTCACGCCCCAACCGTTTCGCCTGAATTCAGCATCCGCGTAGTCTGCCCAAGCCAAGCCATTCGTGGGGTTACAAGATATTTGCTGAACCAGATTTTCGTGGCGCATTGTATCTTCATAGGTCCCCGGTGAATGTTGGGGGTCTTTGTCTCGGCCCGCGACTAATCGCCAGAACTCGGATTGGAGTGCGAGTGTATCTGCATCACATCGGTCGCCTCCAACTTCTGCGATGCCGCTTTCGTCAGCAAAGGTCTTAACTGTCTCTTGGCTCGGCAAGTTCGTCATTTGTCGAAGTAACTCGGTTGCCGCGTCGACGGATGTCCATTGGGCCGCCACCTGAAGCTGCTGGACCGCGAGTACGACTGAGAGGCCTGCCCCGACCATCAAGCCAAGCCGCCAGGCTGCGCTTGCCACTGTGTGCGTTATTGCGGCCTTCTTTTTCCACATAGTAGTTACGATAACCCTTGTCGTAATTGTATTTACCGTATCCGTAGTAGTTAGCCCCATCATAATCGTAGCGATGGATGGTCTCAGCGTCGACTTTGTTCAAAACGACGCCGGCGCACTTATTAAACAATGTTTGCTGAGAATTCAGCAAGGTTTTGACGCTCTGGCGGGGTGTTTTACCCCACTCTACAATAAGTATGACTGCATCCAACTGGGGCTCAACGGCCTGAGCATCAACGACGGGTCCCATTGGCGGCAAGTCCAAGATCACATAATCATAATTTTTACGCAGTGAAGCCATGAATATATTCATTGGCGCGGAACTCAAGAGTTCTGCCGAATTGAAGGGACTGCGATCAACCACCGAAAGTAGAATTTCGAGGCCCGAGGCGATTTCCCTGCGCAGGACTTGTTCAAAAGGTTGCTTGCCCTCGAGGACTTCAACAAGGCCATGCTGATTGTCACGGTCTACGTATCGCGTCAGGCCATGCGCCCGTAAGTCAGCGTCAATTAGGATAGTTCGAAAGCCCGAAAGGGCGAGAAGACTTGCAAAGTTCTTAGCTACCGTAGACTTGCCTTCGCCGGGGAAGCTTGAAATAAAGCCAATGACGCGGGCGCCGACTGAAGTTGATTGCAGATCGGATGAAAGCTTTATAGATCGCAATGCTTCTGCAAAACCTGACATTGGCGCTGTCACCGCATAATCGACCAAACGATCTGAAGGTAATACAGGCTCATCCTTGGCTTGGGGGATGGACTTCATGGATGCGAGGTTCGACTTTCCCCGACGCTTGGAGGCCTTGTCTTCCGAAATCAAGGGAACCGCGCAGATAAGCGGAAGGTCAAGAAGCGCCTCGATTTGCCGTCCATGCCTGAATGAGCGATCGGCAATTTCGCGCAGGTAGCCGATGCCTGCGCCGCCAACCAAGCCCAGGAGCATGGCAGCAAGTGTGAACTTTAGTTTGTTGGGGTATGACGGCTCAGTTGGTGCTGTGGCGGCTGAAATAATCCGCGCCTCGCTCATAGCAAATGATTGGCCCTGCTGAGCTTCCTGATCGCGTTGCAGAAGTGTCTGAAGCATAGCTCGTGCGGTATTGGCGCGGTCTTCGAGTGCTCTCAGTTCGACGAGCACTTCGTTATTTCCGGCAGAGACGGCCGACATGCCCTTAACCTGAAGCTCGAGGTCGACTTGGGTCTGGCGCGCAATTGCCAATTCACTCTTGGTGCTTTCGCGAATGCGTTGGAGTTCCTCAAAGATCTGCTGTTCGTAGCGCCGCATCTCTTCGTTTAGCGCGACTACTCGTGAATGCTTCTTTCCGACCACGACTTCAAGCTCAAGCGCCTGCTTGCTCACGGTGAGGTATTTCTGGCGAAGGTCAATAATGATTGTACTGCCGAGCGCTTCGGTTACAAGCGAACGCACATCACCGCTGGCGATGATGCTTTCAATGCGCTGATACTTTGATTCAGCTTGCGATGCCGCGCTAATAGCTACCACAAGCTGAGAATTCAATTCACCTAATTGTTGCTCATCCATGCGGCGGCCATCAACAGTGACCAGCTTGCTTTCCGCCCGGAATTGCTGGACCTGAAGGTCTGCGGCTTGGGCCTCTTTTGTTAGCTCGTCGATCCGCTCTTTGAGCCACTCTCGCGCCTGTTTTGCTGATGCAAAGCGCAGCGATACTTGCTCATCAATATACACAGCAGCAAAGGTATTGGCGACTTGCGCCGCGAGTTCCGGACTTGGACTTGTGTATTGAATATTCAGAATATAGGTCAAACCGAGCCGCTTGATTTCGAGTGCCTTGATTGTGCGCTGTATTGCCAACTTGCGACCCGCAAGTGCATCCTCTTCAAGCGCCGCGATTGAATCGTCCTTGCCGGCACCGAAGGAAAATGCCCGGCCTATCCAGCTCAAGAACCTCCAAACTATATTTTTGCCAGCCTGACTATCGCTTACCGGTTGGGAGAGGTTGAGACGATCAACAACGGCCCCAATTACCTTCTCAGAGCGAAGCACTTCGACTTCACTCAATACGGTAGCGTTGTCGGTTCCCATGTCGCCAAATGGGTTCATTTGGTCAAGCTGCATGGATGGACTGTCGATGATGATCTTGGCAGTTGCCGTGTACTGCGGCGTGGTAGTCAGGGCAAACGCGAGCCCCAAGATGCCAACAAATAGCCCAATTCCCCCCGCCAGCAATCCTTGGCGCCGAAAAACGCCAAGTAATTCATCGAAGGAAATAGTGTCATCGCGCTCAATTTCCTCGGAGTTATGTCCGCGCGATGACATTTGTCTTTTAAGCATGTCTGAAAGCTACCGAAGTTAAATTTAATGACGCTGTCCTAGTGTGATCTACTTCGGGCTGCGGCAGATAATGCATCGCCTCTTCAAATCAGAAAGAGCACTGATCTGTGTGGCTTTTGATCGCGTCCGACAGGCTTAATTGAGTATGCCATAGAAGGAGTTTTGCGAAACACACCCACTGCTGCTTGGTGTATTACAGTTACTTCCGCCACCCTTGCAAGCTGTGAGCGTTACCATCAATACCAACAGGCCTACTGTGGCAGCTGTCTTGGAAATTTTCATTGTGTGTCTCCTCCGGTTATAAATATGTTTATTCTAGTCAATCGTAATATTTCCGGTTGCACGCGTAACCAGAGCAGTACTGCCTAGATCTCGAATGACACTAAGAAACTTTGACAATTCGACCGGCCCCGCCATTGACATCGGAATGCGGGCATTGGCCGACGCTGACTGGCTGGCAGAAACGTCAGTACGCCTGCAATCAGATGTAAAACAGCTCGATCAATTGCTTCGCACCCTCGGCCTTGAGCCCTTGGGCGGCTCGGCTCTGTTTCGCTTGGCAAAAAGCGTCGATGCGTCCTCTGCCTTCAACGCTTTGGCCGAGAATGGCATCCTCGTGCGTGCCTTCCGCGATAAGCCGAACTGGCTCCGGTTCGGAATGCCCGGAACCGAGGCAGGATGGAGCCTTCTGGAGAACAGAACCCGCGGGCTTAAACTCAGCTGAAACTCAAATTGATGCTGGACTTGGTTTCACAACAAGCGGA
>CAJBCQ010000119.1 GCA_903951595.1 uncultured Hyphomicrobiales bacterium
AAAAAATCCCCCCTAACGGGTGTGTCGTTCACCCCGATTTCATAGTAAATAAACCCAAAAGACCTACTTTCGGCTCGACGACTTTTCTATTGTCACTGCATGACGCATTGGGTTTGGCTGATGGCACGACGCTGTTTGAGTCCCTCGCCATCACGGTGTTCTTGACAAGTGCTCATGCCGACAAGGGCTTGGCACCCTTGCCTGGAACGGCGGCGCATGGGGAATATCTGTCGTGGCTCACCTTCATGAGCGTGAACATCTATGGCGCGATCAATCTGGCATTCCACGGCGATGCCTATACGCGCGATGACGCGGGCTTTGCGTTTATGAAGCAGAAGGCGGTGGCCGAGAGCAACCGGTTGTTTGGCATGGTGGAAAAGCGGCTGGCGGTGGGTGGGCCGTTTGTGTTGGGGGCGGATTTTTCGGCAGCGGATCTTTATCTATTTATGCTCACGATCTGGGCCAAGCCGAGCCAAGCGGAATTGCTGGCCCAGAACCCGCATATTGCAAAGGTATGCGCGCATGTGCGGGGGATGGGCAGTTTAAGGGCGGCATTGGAGGCGCATGGGGTTCTTTAAGCCCCAATCAACTCCATCACATGCGCGTGTGCTTCCGGCCAGTGGGCGGTGCGAAGGGATAGCCAGGGCATGGGTTCAACCACTTTTTGCAGGCGTTCATCCTGTAGGAAGTGGATGAGTTTGCAATCCGGGTTATGTTCATAAACAGACGCAAGATAGCTGGGGCTGTCGTCGATGAACACCACGGGGGCGGCGTGCGTTTCGGTGAGCAGGCGCACGGCGGGGCCTTTGGGGCCGGAATTTACCACCACAGGGTGATGCAGGCCGTGGCCCATGAGGTTCTCAATCCGCTCTTGCCGGAATTCGCCGGGAAGGTTGGTTAGCATCACGATTTCGGCATGATCGCTGAGCGAGTTCAGCGCCTCCACCGCGCCGGGGATGAGCGGTTGGTGGCGGGTGCGGGCGGCAAAGAATTCCATCACCTGCGCGCTCACCAATTCACCGGGCAGGCTTTCACCGGTTTGCCGGTGGCGCACATTGCCGTTGAGCGCGAAGCTTTCAAAATCAAGCCAATAGCCGTTCGATTCCAGATGCGCCTCAAAGCCTTCGATGAAATGCACCACCACCTCATCCACATCGCAAATGACAAGCGGGCGTGAACGGTCGATGACCAGTTCTTCGATCTGGGCGCGGGTAAAGGGCTGGGGCATTCTATCCTTCGAAGGTTTCAGCGCCGGGCAGATGGCGGCGCATGCGGGCGGGAAGTTCGGGGCTGGTTTGGTTGGCCTCAGCAAAAGCGGTGAGAAGTTGCTCGTCCGATAGCAGATAATCGACGATTCCGGCCAGAAAAGCCGGTTCGGCTGCCCGCGCGCGGATCTCGTCCAGCCCAACACCCGTTATGGAAATGAAGGTCATCAGGCGGTCCTCATCGCTGGCCAGAAAGCCCAGAACCTGCAAGGCAAAGGCTTCGGCGGCTTCGGGGCTGGCGATTTGGCGTCTTTGGATCATGATGAAGTGTTTACCATCGTCAGTTGCAATTTGACTAGTCTCCAGCGGCATTAAGCGGTTGGTTACTTAAAGCTGACAGCATCGGCTAGATCAACACAGTACCGACGGGCACCGACACATGGCTTCAAGCCAAGCGAAAAAGAAGCCATCTAAGACAATTTTGATTGTCGAAGATAATGAGCTGAACATGAAGCTCTTCAATGATCTTCTGGAAGCGCATGGCTATGATGTGATCCAGACGCGTGATGGGCTTTCAGCACTCGATCTGGCGCGCCAGCACAAGCCGGATCTGATCCTTATGGATATCCAATTGCCCGAGGTGTCGGGCATCGAAGTCACCAAATGGCTGAAGGAAGATGACGAGCTGCGCCATATTCCGGTGATCGCCGTCACTGCATTTGCCATGAAGGGCGATGAGGAGAAGATCCGCGAGGGTGGCTGCGAGGCTTACATCTCCAAGCCCATTTCCGTGATGAGTTTTTTGCAAACGATTGATCAATTTAGTGGGCGGGCGTCATGACGGCACGGGTTCTGGTTGTTGATGATATGCTGGCCAATGTGCGGCTTTTGGAAGCCAAGCTGACGGCTGAATATTTCGAAGTCATCACCGCCACCAATGGCGTGGAAGCACTGGAGGCGATGGCGAGCCATCGACCCGACATTGTGCTTCTCGACATCATGATGCCCGGCATTAACGGGCTGGAAGTGTGCCGCCGTATCAAATCCAATCCGGCAACGCAGCATGTGCCGGTTATTCTCATCACTGCTTTGGACCAGCCGGAAGATCGCGTGCGGGGGCTTGAGGCGGGGGCGGATGATTTTCTGACCAAGCCTATCAATGATCTGGCCCTTTTCTGCCGCCTCAAAAGCCTTGTGCGGATGAAAATGCTGACGGATGAATTGAGCTACCGTTCGCCCAATGCCTTTGCGCTGAGCAAGCATGCGGCCGAACCGGTGAGCGAAGCACCGGGGCGTGTGCTGATTGTTGATAATCGTTCCAATCTCATCGAACGTATTCGCAGCGCGGCACCTGACGGGCATCAGCTTTCGCTGGCCGCAGACCCGCAGCAGGCGGTGTTTCAAGTGGCTGAGGGCAATTTCGAACTTGTCATCATCAATCTCGATCTAGAGAATTTTGACGGGTTGCGCTTGTGTTCGCAATTGCGCTCGCTGGAGCGCACGCGGCAGGTGCCGATCCTCATTATCGTGGACCCGGATGACAATCAGCGGCTGCTGCGCGCGCTGGATATGGGTGTGAATGATTATCTGCTGCGCCCGGTGGACAAGCTGGAACTTGTGGCGCGCATGAAAACGCAGATCAAGCGTTGGCGTTATACGGAAATGCTGCGGAACAATGTTCTGCAATCCTTGGAGCTTGCGGTAACGGACCCGCTCACGGGCTTTTATAACCGCCGCTTCCTGGAGTCACAGGTGCAGCCTTTAGCGGCGCGCACGCTGGAGCAGGGGCGGCCCATGGCGCTTCTGGTGTTGGATATTGATCATTTCAAGCGCGTGAATGACACCTATGGCCATGCCGCCGGTGATCATGTGCTGGTGGATATTGCCCAGCGTATTCGCCGCAGTGTGCGCGGCAATGATTTTCCGTGCCGGATTGGCGGGGAAGAATTCGTGATCGCCCTGCCGGATGCCAATATCGAATTGGCCTCGAAGGTGGCTGAGCGCATCCGCAAAACCATCGCGGCCAAGCCGATGGCTTCAGGTGTTCCGGGTGGGTTTTTGTCGATAACCATTTCGATTGGTGTGGCCACTTGCGATGTTGCCGAGCGCACGCTTGAGGGTGCCTTGAAACGGGCTGATGAGGCGATGTACCGGGCTAAACGCGAGGGCCGCAACCGGGTGATTGCGGCGGCGGCGTGATGAAGCGGTTACCTTAAGACGCGAAGGTTTCGGCGTTAAGCATCTAAAAAATCGAATTCAACCCGTTTTTGGCGTAACTTTTCTATACGGTCGATGTGGGCAATTGCCCCGCAGTTATTGCCCTTCAGGCCGCCCACGCCCCCTGCCATTTGCAGCGCGCGCGGGTCACCCGGTCCGGAACCCACCCGCGCGCCCCGCTGGTGTTTCCGGGCTGGGTTTTAACTGTCACTTTATTGCCATTCCCGCGCACGCGGGAATGACAGTTATAAAAACTTAAAGCTGAATATAGGTCGTCTTGATCTGCTGATATTTCTCCAGCGCATGCACGCCCTTATCGCGCCCGATGCCCGACTGCTTATATCCGCCGAAGGGGGTGGTGATATCGCTGCCGAAGGCATTGTTGACCGTCACGGTGCCTGCATCAATGGCGCGGGCCACGGTGTGGGCGCGTTTCAGGTCGCTTGTCCAGATTGTGGCATGCAGGCCATAGATCGTGTCATTGGCGATCTTCACGGCTTCTTCTTCGCCCTTGAAGCTGATGGAGACGACCACGGGGCCGAAGATTTCTTCCTGCGCCACGCGCATGTCGTTGCGTACGGCGGACAGAACTGTTGGGGCGATGTAATAGCCACCGCTTTCGGTCATCTCGCGCTTGCCGCCTGCGGCTACTTTGGCGCCTTCATTCTTGCCGGTTTCGATATAGCCCAAAACGCGGTCCATCTGACCCTTGTCGATGACAGAGCCCATCGCCGTTTTGGGGTTTAACGGATCACCCGCCTGCCAGCTTGCCGCGTGCTTGGCGACGAGTTCCACGAATTGATCCTTGATGGATTCCTCAACGATGATGCGCGAGGGCGCGTTGCAGGTTTGGCCGGCATTATAAAAAATGCCCGCTGCCGAATTGGCAGCACAGGCGTCGAGATCGGGCGTATCGGCGAAGATGATGTTGGGGCTTTTGCCGCCGGTTTCCAGCGCCACATGCTTCATGTTGCTTTCACCCGCATAGCGCAGGAACAGCTTGCCGACATTGGTGGAGCCGGTGAAGGCCACCATGTCCACATCCATGTGACGGCCTAAGGCTTGGCCTACCTGTTCGCCATAACCGGGAAGCACGTTGAGCACACCTTCGGGGATGCCAGCCTGTGCGGCCAGTTCGGCAATACGCAGTGCGGTGAGGGGGGATTGCTCGGCGGGCTTCAGCACCACGGAATTTCCGGTGGCGAGAGCGGGGCCGATTTTCCAAGCGGTGATGATGAGCGGGTAGTTCCACGGGATGACGGCGGCCACCACGCCAATTGGCTCGCGGGTGATCATGGCGAGGCTGTCAGGCTTGCGCGGGGCCAGTTCATCATACTGCTTGTCGCAGGTTTCGGCATAGAACTGGATGGACTGGATGGCAGAGGGCACATCCACCGCGCGCGCGTCGGAAATGGGCTTGCCGGTGTCGAGGGTTTCCAGAAGTGCCAGTTCTTCGGCATGCGCGGCCATGAGTTCGGCCAGCTTCAGCATAATGGCCTTGCGCTTGAAGGGGTTCATGTTGCGCCAGTGGCCCTTCACAAAGGCGGCGCGCGCGGCTTTTACCGCGATGTCGGCATCGGTGGCGTCGCAGGCGGCCACCTTGGTCAGGATGCGGCCATCAATGGGGCTTTCGCAGTCGAAGGTTTTGCCGGAAACGGCGTTGACATATTTGCCATTGATGAAGGCTTGGCCGGGGAAGGAAAGGGCGGCGATGGATTTGGCAATATCCTGCTGGGCGGTCATCTGGGCGCATCCTTGAGGGGGTGAAAGGTTTTCAACGAAACTGGGCCTGGATACCAAAAAGGCACCGCATGAAAGCGGTGCCTTTTGGAAAATAGCGGCAGTTTCGGAAATTACTTGATCTTGGTTTCCTTGAACTCGACATGCTTACGCACGACAGGGTCGTACTTCTTGAAGCTGAGCTTTTCCGTCTGCGTGCGGGAATTCTTCTTGGTGACATAGAAGAAGCCGGTGTCGGCGGTGCTGAGCAGCTTGATCTTGAGTGAAATTGCCTTGGCCATCGTGGGACTCCATTGAAAGCCCCATCGGGCTTAGCATCTGTTGGGGCTTCCTATGGCGGAGGCGGGCCTTGGTGTCAAGGTTACAGCCATTCACACACCCATTTCCCGTGCTTTACACGCTGAAATGGCACCTGTGCGGGGGCTTGGGGGGTGGCGAGGGCCGTTTCCAGCCGTTCCAGAATATCGCGGGTGATGCTGGGCAGGTCCAGCAACTGGGCATCGGCCAGGGTGAACCAGTCTGATTCCAGCAATTCGCCATCGGTTTTGGGCCTTGGCGGGCAAGTTAGGCCAGCGGCATCGGCCAGAAAGAAGCGGGTATCGAAGCGGCGCGGTCGGCCGGGTGGGGTGATGGCGCGGGCGAAAAAGGTGAGTTTTTCCAAGTCTGGCAAGTGGCCGGTTTGGGCGAAATCCTGCCAATTTGGCGGCACGGGGCGGGCGGGGGTGGCGGCTTGGCCCAAAATAAAGCCCGTTTCTTCAAAGGTTTCGCGGATGGCGGCCAGTGCCAGGGCGCGCGCGCGGGTGGGGCTTGCGGTGCGGATGCACAGGCGGGCGAGGGTTTCGGGGGGAAGTTCGGTGGCGGTGGCCATGCGGGCATCGCCTGCATCCAGTCTTCCGCCGGGGAATACATATTTGCCGGGCAGAAAGGCATGGGCTTGGCTGCGGCGACCCATGAGGATTTTGGGGGCGGTGGTTCTGCGGTCCACCAGAATGAGGGTGGCCGCGTCACGCGGTGTCATGGATCGGGCAAACCGAAGCCGTGCATGCGCTTGGCCCATTGGGCGGCCACCACGGCCCCCTTGGTGACAGGCAGCAGGGTAAGTGAAAGCACCAGTGCCAGCGGTAGCCAGATGGTCATGTGAACCCATATTTCTGGTCGATAAAGCCGTTCCACCACCAGAACCAACGGCACGACGAGGTGGCCGACGATGAAAATGGTGAAATAAGGCGGGGCATCATCGGCTTCGTGGTGATGCAGGGCCTCACCGCAATTTTCGCAATGATCGGCCACTTTCAAATATTTGCGGAACATGTGCCCCTTGCCACAAGCCGGGCAACGCAGAGACGCCCCACGTTGGATCGAGGGCCAGAAGTCACGGGGAGCCAGCATCGAAGCATTTGTCATGGGAGGCATGTTGAGCCGGGATTCGGGCCGGGAAAAGGGGCAGGCTGGCCGCGCGGCAGGATGCCGCAAGGGTAGCGGGGTTCCCGCTGTCGCGGGAATGACGATTATTTTTTGCTGTCATTCCCGCGCGCGCGGGAACCCAGCTATTTCCTTCGCCCCATCACCTTCTTCGGCCCCGCAGGCTTTCCCTTGCGGCCTTTGCTGACCATCTCGAACAGCAGTCCGCCCGCGACAGGGGTGGCTTCTTTGAGCCGCACTTCCACCTTGTCGCCGAGTTGGTAGGTGTCGCCGGATTTGGCACCGATCAGGGCGCGGCGGGTTTCGTCATAGGCGTAATATTCATGGCCCACCGTGGAGACGGGGATAAATCCATCCGCGCCGCTGTCATCCAGTGTCACGAACAGACCCGCACTCACCACCCCGCCAATGCGGCCACGGAAGGTGGCGCCGATTTGGGTGGAAAGGTGAGCGGCGATCAGGCGGTCCACCGTTTCGCGCTCTGCTGCCATCGCGCGGCGTTCGGTGCCGGAGATGAGTTCGGCGGTGTCGTGAATCTCGTCCATATCCTGCCGCGACAGGCCGTCATCACCAAAGCCCAAGGAACTGACGAGCGCGCGATGCACGATGAGATCGGCATAGCGGCGGATGGGGGAAGTGAAATGCGCGTATTTGCCAAGGCACAGGCCGAAATGGCCCCGGTTTTCGGGTGAATAAACCGCCTGCGCCTGAGAGCGCAGAACCACCGTGTTCACCAGATGCTCGAATTCCTTGCCCTTCACCTCCTCCAGAATCCGGTTGAACTGGCGCGGGATGAGGCGTTGGCCTTTGGGAATCGACATGCCGATGGTGCGGAGGAAATCGCCTAAAGATGCCAGCTTTTCTGCCGAAGGTTCGTCATGCACGCGGTAGATCAGCGGCGTGCGTTTCTGCTCCAGCGTTTCGGCGGCGGCGACATTGGCCTGGATCATGAATTCTTCAATGAGCTTGTGGGCATCCAGCCGTTCGGGCGAGACGACACGCTCGATCATGCCGTGGGCATCGAGGATGAGTTTACGTTCCGGCAGGTCCAATTCCAGCGGTCCGCGCGCATTGCGGGCTTTCATCACCGCCGCATAAGCCTTCCAGAGGGGCTTTAGGGCGGTTTCGAGCAAGGGTTGGGCCTTGGCATCCGGGGAGCCGTCAATGGCCGCCTGAGCCTGCTGGTAAGAGAGTTTGGCGGCAGAGCGCATGAGGATGCGGGCAAAGCGGTGGGTGCGCTTGGTGCCGGATTTGTCGAAGGTGATGAAGCAGGCCAGCGCCGGGCGGTCTTCCCATTCGCGCAAAGAGCACAAATCATTGGAAATGCGCTCAGGCAGCATGGGCACAACGCGGTCGGGGAAATAGACCGAATTGCCACGGATACGCGCTTCGCGGTCGAGAGCTGATTGTGGGCGGATATAGGCTGCGACATCGGCGATGGCGACGATCACCTTGAAGCCGCCTGCGTTTTCAGGGTCCGTATCGGCTTCGGCATAGACCGCATCATCATGGTCGCGCGCATCGGGTGGGTCGATGGTGAGCAGCGGCATGTGCCGCAAATCTTCGCGGCCTTCGTGGCTATAGCTTTTCAGCGTTTCCACTTCGGTAAGCACGCGCTCGGGGAATTTCACCGGAATGCCGTGCTGGTGGATGGCGATGAGGGAGATGTTGCGCTGGTCGGTGATGGAGCCGAGGCGTTCACGCACGCGGGCCACGAGGAAGCCGCGGCCACGGTCTTTCGTCACTTCAATTTCGACAAGCTCGCCATCAACGGCACCTTTGTCGCCACCAGCTTCAATGGCGAAATCATGGCGCGCTTTCTTGTCTACGGGAACGACACGCATGCCGTGGCCCTTGGAGATGCGGAATACGCCGAGTTGGCGGTTGCCGCGGTCGGTAAGTCTGCGGATCACACGGGCGCGATAGCTGCCGTCGCC
>CAJBCQ010000120.1 GCA_903951595.1 uncultured Hyphomicrobiales bacterium
CTCTGAAATACTGGCATCGGCAGAATGATCTTCGGCAACGTCCGGCGCAACTTCATGGGCCTTTAGCGAGATCAGCGCATGCACCTTCTCATAGCCCTCAAAGCACAGAAAAAGCCCACCTGCCATCAGGAGCGGCGTGATCGCCCAGGGCGCGAAAAAGCTCAACGCGAGCGCACCGGGTAGCAAGATCAGCAGTTTGTTCTTGATCGAACCCCAAGCGATCTTGGCAATGATCGGCATTTCCCGATCGGCGGCGAACCCCACCACGTAGCGCGGGGTCACGGCAGCATCGTCAATGACGATACCGGCGGCTTTCGAGCCGGCCTTCATGGTTTGCGCCGCGACGTCATCCAGCGATGCAGCTGCCACCTTCGCAATCGCTGCCACATCGTCCAACAGTGCTAGAAGCCCACCGCTCATATGCTTTCCCGTTTTTGGAACTCCACAATATCAAGCTACAACCGAAGCGGCGATGCAAGTGTTATCAAAGCGGTCGATAAGCTTGTGTTCCTAGCTTCTGCTGCTAACGCTTGGTTGGGCTTCACATAACGCGCTTCCACTCGGCTTCTACATTCGTTTGAAACAGACCCTCACATACCCGATCCCACGCGCTGGATGGCAAGCACAGAATGTGAGGTGCATTGCCCATAACAGAGGTGGAGTCATGGCCAGTTTGGATTTTGAACTGGTGGAAAACCTTGGAGAATCAAGGCCCTGGGAAATGGCACCAAGCGGGATGATCCAGCATAGCTTGGGCAGGTGGCGGCATGCTGGCGCAGATGGCTTGCGCTTTGAAGCAGCGCGGATGGAAACGGCAACCCGTCGGTACATTGGCGGGGTTGGGCGGATCGCCACCGAGAATCATGCGCTGGCGCTTCATGCGCGGATCGGGGTGTGGCACAGCCGAGATCAGGGCTTGCGTGTAGGGGTGTTGTGGCGCGTTGAAAACGGCCTGCGAAGGCCCCTCCTCCACAATAACGCCAAGATACATCACCGCCACCTGATCAGCGATATGTTCCACGACCGAAAGATCATGCGAGATGAAGATATAGGTGAGGCCGAATTCAGACTTGAGATCGACAAGCAGGTTCAGAACTTGGGATTGGATGGAGACATCCAAAGCCGAAACCGGCTCATCCAAAATTAGCAGTTTCGGGCGCAGGGCCAATGCGCGCGCGATGCCGATGCGTTGGCGTTGGCCGCCGGAGAATTCATGCGGGAAGCGTTCGGCGGCGGTGCGGGGCAGGCCCACGCGGTCTAGCCATTTTAGCACCTGCGCGCGCCGATCCGCGCGGTTGCCGATATTGTGGATGTCGAGTGGCTCGGCAATCGCCTCGCCAATGCTCATGCGCGGATCGAGCGAGGCATAGGGGTCTTGGAACACGATCTGCATGTCGCGGCGGCGTTCACGCAATTGGGCGGATTTAAGCGCGAGCAGGTCTTCGCCATTCAGACGCACGGTGCCGAAGGTGGGTTCGATGAGCCGCAGCAGCAAGCGTGCTAGGGTGGACTTCCCGCAGCCAGATTCACCTACAACGCCCAAGGTTTGGCCCTGCTGCAAATCAAAACTCACGCCGTCCACGGCGCGAACGCCGCCGGGATATTGCTTCTTCAGGTCGCGGACTTCGAGAAAGGCGGTCATGTTTTTGTCGCCCAGCAGGCTGCTTTATGTTCATCGCCCTGAAGCGGCGGCATGGTGGCGCAAATATCCATCACGAGGGGGCAGCGTTCAGCGAAGGGGCAGCCTTGCCCACGCTTTCCCGGTGGCGGCACCTGCCCTGCAATGGCGGGCATGCGTTCACCCTTTTTCGCATATCGCGGTGAAGCGGCAAGAAGACCGCGCGTGTAGGGGTGTTGCGGATCGGTGAGGACCTGCACGGCAGTTCCGGTTTCAACGATACGACCGGCATACATGACCGCGACACGGTGGCAGGTTTCGGCAACCACACCCAGATCATGCGTGATCAGCAGGATGGAAATGCCGAGTTCCTTTTGTAGCGTTCGCAACAGATCAAGGATTTGCGCCTGAATGGTAACATCAAGCGCGGTTGTTGGCTCATCCGCGATCAGCATTTGCGGCGAGCAGATGAGAGCCATCGCGATCATCACGCGCTGGCGCAGGCCGCCGGAAAGCTCGTGTGGATATTGGTTGAGGCGCTGTTCGGCATTGCCGATGCCGACACGTTTCAAAACATCAAGGGCTGCGGCTCTGGCTTCACCCGCACCGGCCTTGCGGTGCAAGCGCAGGGGTTCGGCAAGCTGGTTTCCGATGGTCATGGTTGGGTTCAGACTCGTCATTGGCTCCTGAAAAATCATGCCAATACGGTTGCCACGCAGATCTTGCAATTCGGATTGGCTGAGTTTCAGGATGTCTTTGTCATCGAACCAGATGTGGCCTTCTTCCACGCGTGATGGTGGGCAAGGCAATAGGCGAAGGATGGATTGGGCGGTAACACTTTTGCCACAGCCGGATTCACCAACCAAGCCCAGCGTTTCGCCGGGGGTTAGATCGAGCGAAACATTATCCAGCACGCGCAGATACCCGGCCTCGGTTTGGAAACCGAGGCACAGGTTTTGGATGCGGAGAAGGAAATCCCTCATTCAAAGATCATGCGCGGGAAGTAAAAGGAAACAACCCAGTTGGGCATGTCCACGATCTCGCTGATACGCAAATCGCCACACACGCTGCACAGCATGTAGGCATCGACAGCACTCATTTTATAGCGCGCGGTGAGCAGATCGATCATGCCGGAGACTG
The DNA here is from genome assembly GCA_903951595.1 of uncultured Hyphomicrobiales bacterium. Lineage (GTDB taxonomy): Bacteria > Pseudomonadota > Alphaproteobacteria > Rhizobiales > Aestuariivirgaceae > CABJBCQ01. Next base: position 2,759 of record CAJBCQ010000120.1, read on the forward strand.
CGTTGCGTGCAGCCTCCATAAGATCTGGTCCGATGCCGGTGGTGGCTTCATAGCCCTTCTCATCGAAATGGCGCGAGACGGGGCCAGCCGTGGTGAAGCGCGGGAAGGCGAGGTTGGCACCCTTCACAAGATCAAACTTAGCGGCTAGCGCGCAAGGGCTTTCAATGGCCGTGCCGCAGACTTCGCCATCGCCTTGTGTGGCATGTGTGTCGCCAACACTGAACAGGCCACCGGCCACTTCAACGGGCAGATACAGCACCGTTCCTGCCGACATGTCGCGGATGTCCATATTGCCGCCCATGCGGCGCGGGGGAACGATGGAGTGAACGCCGGGTTCAGCGGGAGCGAGGCCAATCGTGCCGCAAAAAGGCTTCAGCGGCACCCGGCCGCCGGGGCCGTACATGGCCGGGGCGAGCGTGTCGGGGTTGTATTTCCAGATGTGCAGGGCTGGGTCTTTGAACTGGTCGGCGAGCAAGCCGAAGCCGGGGATGTTGGCCGTCCAGCCCCAACCTGAGGGCGTGAAGCCAAGCAATGTCACTTTGATCGCATCGCCAGGTTCAGCGCCATCGATATAAACGGGGCCGGCGACCGGGTTCACCTTGCCGAAATCAAGCTTGGCGAGATCCGCGAGCGTGGAGTTGGGGTTAAGTTGGCCGCCGGAAGAATCCTGCGGGTGGAATTCAATCGTCTCACCGGGCGCGATACGCACCACCGGCTCATTATGATTGCACCAGCCGAAATGGCACTGGTGATTGTGGATGGTGTGGTTGTGGAAATTCTTGGTCATGTGAAGGCTCCCGGAATGATGGAGGTGCCCCATGCGCCGGGGGGAACCTGGCGCATGGGGCAGCGTGTTCGTTACTGTGCATCCTTGGCGTAGATGTAGTCGTAGTTCACCGGGATGTGGATCGGGTCGGTGAACAGTGCGGCTTCGCCACCCAAGCGATCGGAATGATAGGTGAAGCGCTTTTCGTTGAAGATGGGGGCCCAGGGGGCTTGCGTCAGCACTTCATCGAAAATGCTTTTCCATTCTGCGATGCGGGCTTCCTGCTGATCGCCCTTTACCATGGCATCGGCCTTTTCAGCACGGGCGTCCAAGTCCTTGTTGCAGAATTTGGACCAGTTCCAGCCGCCTTCCACAGCCCCAGCGCAACCCAGAATTCCGTAGTAGAAATTGGCAGGATCCGGGAAGTCCGCAATCCAGGCCATGCCGCCGGACCAGATCATTGGGGCCTTGCCAGCGCCACCTGCCGAGATGACTTCAGCTTGGGCGAGCGAGCGGATTTCGGCCTTAATGCCAACCGCCGCCAGATCCTGCTGGATGGCCTGTGCGATGCGCGGGTTGGGGTCCACGTTCATGGCGTAAAGCTCGGTCGTGAAGCCTTCGCCCACGCCTGCTTCAGCCAAGAGCTTCTTGGCGCCTTCGGGATCATAGGCATAGCCCTTGTTGTCCGGATTGTAGCCGGGCATCGCGGGCGGCAGGGCCTGTGTGGCGGGGGCCGCACGGTTGTTGATGAGCCGGACGATGCGGTCTTTGTTGATGGCCATATTGACGGCTTGACGCACCTTCACATTATCAAACGGTGGCGTGGTGACATTCATGGTGACATAGCCCGTGTGGAGCTGTTCGCCTTCGGCGATCAGGTTCTTATTGGCCGGGTCTGCCATCACTTCTGTGAACTGGGCGGGCGGAATGCCGTCGCCTACGATGTCGATCTCGCCCTTCTTCAGGCGCAGCACGGCAACGGTTGGGTCTTGGCCGAATTCAAAGGTCAACTTGTCGAGATAGGGCAGGCCCTTGCGATAGTAATCCGCGAAGCGTTCCAGTTCCAGCGACTGGCCGGGCGTCCAGTTGACGACTTTGAAGGCACCGGTGCCGACGGGCTTCTTGCCGAAATCGGCACCTTCGGCTTCCACCACTTCCTTGGGAACGATATAGGCGAAGTTGATGGCCATGAGATGCAGGAAGGTTGCATCCGGACGCGTCAGCTTAAGGATGACGGTCTTGTCGTCCGGCGTGGTGATGCCGGAAAGCTCGCTCGCCTTGCCACCGGTCAGATCGTCATAGCCAGCAATCATGCCGAAATAGCCGCCGCCGGGGCTTTGGGTGGCCGGGTTGACGGCGCGTTCAAGGGAATATTTGACATCCGCCGAGGTGACGGCGCGGCCATTATGGAACTTGATGCCATCGCGCAGGATGAAGGTGTAGGTTAAGCCATCATCCGACACGGTGTAGGACTGGGCCAGATCAGGCTCCAGCTCGGTGGTTCCGGGCTTGTAATCCATCAGGCCATCGAAGATGGACTTGATGACAGACCAGTTCTGCCAGTCATAACCGATCTGGGGATCGAGCGTGGTCAGATCATTGTTGAAGGTGACGATGGCGGCGCCGCCCTGCTTGGTGGCAGCGAATGCGGGGCTTGCCGCCGCAAGCGCTAGCGCTGCTGCGGCGATGGTCAGAAATTTCCTCACTGTTCAGCTCCTTTTTTGTTTGGTTTTAGAATTGCCGTTCACCGCAAGCGGATGCGCGGATCGATAAGAGGTGCGATCATGTCGGCCAGTAGATTGCCAAGCACAATGAAGACGGCAGCCACCAATGTCACCCCCATAATGATGGGAATATCCAGCGACTGGATGGCCTGCCACATCAGCTGGCCGATACCGGGCCAGCCGAATACGTTTTCCACCACCACAACGCCTGACATAAAGATGCCCACATCAAGCCCGATCATGGCGACGATGGGCAAGATGGCGTTACGCATGCCGTGGCGCAGCAGCACGCGCCACTCCGGCATGCCTTTGGCGCGAGCGGTGCGGATGTAATCCTGTTGTAGCACTTCGATCATGGATGAACGCATCATGCGCGAATACCAGCCGCCGCCAGCAAGCCCCAGTGTCAGGGCAGGCAGCACGAGGTGCGAAAAAGTGCCATAGCCGCCCAAGGGTGCCCAAGGCAGCAGATAGGCGAAGACATAAATCAAACTGAGCCCCAGCACGAATTGTGGGGTGGAGATCGAAACGAAGCTCGCAATCATTGCGGCCTTATCGGCGGTTTTGCCCCGGCGGGAGGCGGCATAAAGGCCTGCAGGAATGCCGATCATGAGTTCAGCAATGATGGCACCGAGCATGAGCAGTAGCGTGGGCGGCAGGCGCGAGGCGATAAGCGGACCGACATCAGATTTGCGCGCATAAGACCGGCCAAGGTCGCCTTGGGCAAGGCGCGTGACATAGGCGATGTATTGCACCGGCAAAGGCTGGTCGAGGCCAAGCTGCACACGGATCTGTTCGCGCACCTGCGGGGTGGAGGTGCGGCCTGCAATCATGGCGACTGGATCTGCCGGAATGAGGAAGGTCAGGCCGAAGGTGACAATGGTAACGCCGACCAGAATGAGGAACGAGGCCGAAAGCCTTCCCGCGAGATAGCCGATCATGTGCGCCCCCGTTGAGTCGGGTCGAGCGCATCGCGCAGGCCATCGCCTACGAGATTAAAGGCGAGAGCGAGAATGAGGATGGCAGCACCGGGCACAAAGACGAGCCATGGCGCGTTGAGGAAGTAGGACTGGCTTTCAAAAATCATCATGCCCCAAGCCGGTGTTGGCGGTTGCACGCCACGGCCCAGGAAGGAAAGCATGGCTTCCAACAGCACCGTGGTGGCGATGCCGAGAGTGGCATAGACGATGACCGTGGGCACCAGATGCGGCAACAAATGCCGCCACAGGATGCGCCACGGCCCGGCCCCCATGGCGCGCGCGGCTTCGATATACTCGCGGTTCACGAGGCCGGTTGTTTCGGCATAGATCACGCGAGCGATCTGCACCCAGTTCACCAAAGCAATCACGACAATGACGATGCCGATGCCGGGCTTCAGAATGGCCGCCAAGGCAATGGCGAGCAGAAGCGGCGGGAAGGCCATCATCAAATCGGTAAGCCGCATGATAGCAGCCCCGGTGAGGCCGCGCAGGAAGCCCGCAGTAACGCCCAGAAGTGTACCCACCGCCACGGCCAAGCCATTCGCCAAAACGCCAATGAGCAGCGAGGTTTGCGCGCCATAGAGAAGACGGGAAAACTGGTCGCGGCCATTCGTGTCGCTGCCGAACCAGAAGCGGGAGCTGGGTGGTAGTGGTGCGCCTTCGAGGGTCAATCCATCGAAGAATTGCTCAGTCGGATCATAGGGCGCAATCCAGTGGGCAGCAGCGGCCGCCACCGTGAAAAGGATAATGATGGCAAGTCCGACCGAAGCGGCACGATCCCGCGCAAATCTAGCCCACATTGAGCGCAAGCCTCCAGCTAGGACCAGCTCTTGCGGCTGGATCCAGATCGTGAAGTTAAATGGAGAAAGCCGAGCGCGCCAGTACCAGAAAAGTCCTTTTCTGCCGGAAATGCTGGAAGCCTCTGGTCACCATGCATTCCCTTGATCAACCGAGGGGAAGCCCTGCCCATGGACCACCGCCGCCGAGCGGCAGCTACCCATCTCTACCAAGCAAGTCTGCTTTATCATCGCCAAGGCGCGGCGGTTTGATGTGAAGATGGCAGCCTCCTGCAACAGCGATGGCTCTAGCCCGGCGGATGAGCGCGAGACGAACCCGTCAGCTGAGAAATTCAAGCGTTCGGCCTGACCGACAGTTTTTCAAGTCGATTGAGATGTTTACAATCTCCCTAACTTGCGCTGCACTTCGTATTTGAATCCACGACATGACATCTGGTTGTTCTGCAGGATAGCTAATTGAGATGGAAAGCTGGGAGCTGGTAATATGAGTCTTGAAACTTGCGCACTTTCTGAGCTTCCCGATGTCATCGCACCTGACAGCTCAGAGGTACGAATACTCGCTACTACTCAGCGGGGATCTATGGCTCAATTTACCCTACCACCTCGTGCTGTTTCAAAAGCAGTTTCACACCGTACTGTGGAGGAGCTTTGGTTCGTTATTCACGGCGTCGGTCTTATGTGGCGTAAGCTTGGGGGAGAAGAGGTAACGGTGGCACTCCGCGCAGGAATATCTATTTCCATTCCGGTCGGATCGCACTTTCAGTTCCGAAACGATAGCTTAGAACCGCTACATTGCATTGGCGTTACGATGCCGCCTTGGCCTTCAATGGACGAAGCCTACGAAGTTAATGGTCCATGGCAGGCAAACAGTGTGGCAACTCCCTAAAGGTGAGCCATAATGGTTTGAAGTGGAAAGGTTTTGGCCTGACCCCATTAGGTGATCCGGTTGTTATGTTATTTTAGGATCTCCTTGAAGCGCTTGGCTGAAAACCATAGTTCAAGGAGTATCACTTTTCAGGGGCAGGTCAGCCAGCCCCCTTTCTACGATCTAACCAGCTTTGAGCGAGGCGAATGCGATGTTGGATTCCCAAGCCATAGGCGCAACATGGATTTTTTTATTAATTTTTCTAACGTTGTTTTAGATATGTATTTCTAATATCCTCGTTTCGCAGAAAATATCCTATCTGCCAATATAGCACCCATTGCCAAACCAAATCCGAAACTCGAATGATGTACAACTGTACGCATGAGCACGAGGAAGGTCGTGGGTGTATTCAAGGCGAGCACGCCCATGCCCATGGCAGGCATCTGTACGAATAATGGAAAGAACAATGTGATCAAGCCAAACATCAGTCCATTGCCAAGGCTGGGTTTGCGGTGAAAAACTTTTTCTAGACACAATAGATAAAGACCGGCAAACAACAGCGAAATAAAGTAATAGGCAAGGTGTCCGACCAGCAGTTCATAGGGGAGAGCGGGTAGAACACGAATGTTAGGCACAAAGGGCTCACCTTTCAAAACCATCAGGAACCACCGGCCAGACACGCTCCAGTCCACCGGCGGAAAGCCTGAAAGCAATTGATAGAGAGATCTGCCGGCATCTGCCATCGACGCAGCCACAAGACCTGCGATGATGGTGCTAATTATAAAAGAGACCCAGTTGTATTTCATATTTTAACTTCTCCTCGTCAATTAACCTTGCGCCCTTATTCCCAAACACTATGGTGTGGCCTTCCTGAGCATGACCTAACCTTATGTCCTGTTTTGTATGATAGTTTAGTAATTATTTCTATGCTATACGCTTGGCTTGGGGTCTCCGGTTGGTTAAGCGGTCCATTGACATCGTTCTTGATCTGCCATCGATTGAATCCGGCCTAAAACCGAAAGTCCTTAAAGCAGCCAGCGAGTGGAGAGAGACTATCATGACGGATCGGCGAAACATGATACTTGGCCTAGTGGTCGGCGTTTCTGGCTTTGCAGCCCTGTCGCAAGCGGCAGTTGCGGATGCGGCTGTATCAGAAACCGAAGCACAAGGTGCCATCGACGGCTTTCTCGACGCTCTGTTCTCGGGTGATGTCGCGAAGGTTGATCAGGTGCTTTCCCGCGAATTCCAGATCCTGCGCTCGGATGGAAAGAGCTATGACAAGGCAAGTTATCTCGGAGCCTTGCCGAAGCACAAGGTGCGCCCGACGACCAGCAAACTGAAGGTCACGGGTCATCAGGGTATCATCGTTGTGAGCTACATCATCAAGACTGAACAGACAATCAACGGCAAGCCCGTCGAGGCTGTATCGCCGCGCTTATCCGTCTTCCACAAGGAAGGGGACCGCTGGCTGATCGTCGCCCACGCCAACTTCGCGCACATCGGCTAACCAGCGCAGGAGAAGAGATCGCAGAACATCGAAGAAGAGCTGCCGATGGACGACTTGGCCGCGCGCTGGAGCGCACAGTCAAAGTCGATTACCCAGTCAACTCCATCGGCGGCGAGTTCGCTCGACCACTCTCTGAGCCTGTCGATCCCACACGGGCAAGATCTATCGTAGCAGCACAAAGACAGCCATGATTTGTAATCTGTCTCAACCACCTTACGAAGCGCACCCTGCAGGCTTTGAAGCCCGCAAAGCAGATTGCTGATTGGGCGCCACTTAAGTCTCGATTGCACAATACTATTCATCAACGAGGGCAACAGATAGCTCATCCATAATCTGTCAACTCAAAAAGACATGGCAATGCCAAGAAGCAGGCTCTGAGAATAAAGGTTGACGTCGTTACTATAAGAGAAATTTTCATCATCTAGGTAATAGGTGTCGATATCCGCGATGATATAGTCAGTGAACCGGTACTCAGCACGCAATCGAAGCCTGTCATCGAGTTGGTAATCAGCGCCGGCACCCAATGTATAGCCATAAAGCCAGCTGGAACCCTTGAACTGAAAATAGGTGTCCGTATCGTCCGTAAAACCAGAACCGACCTCTATGTTGGCAAAGGCCAGTCCGGCAGTAATGTAGGGCATGATCCTGCCCTTGCTATAGCCTGCACGCAGTCTCCCAGATCCATATCCTTTCAAATCATAGAAGTTCTCCAGATCGGTATTGAATTCTCCATTTACACTAGCTGAGTCACCGCTCAATGACGCATTCGTCAGATTGGCGTCCGCCTCGATGCCAACCACAACATTGGACGACGAGTAGAGGTTGCTTCCAGCATAAACACCAATTGCCGCACCAGAGAATTGGGATGCACTGTCAAAGATGACTGAACCGTCGCCATAGAAATCGCTGGACATATCAACATTTGCTGCCAGGTAAGCACCCTGAATGCCCGCATAGAACCCCGACCAATTTTGTCCACGATTGCCGTGCCCCCGGTCAGGCGGCATCTCCGGTAGTGCCAGTGAACTCAGCTGGAGCTTCATTCCATACTCTATTGTGGAGTTTGCTGGTTCAAAAGCCTCACAGGTCATAACTTCATAGCACTGTGGGTTGTCTGTATCCGAGTCTGCGATGTTCCAATAATTCAAATAAGGGCCGATCCCCAAATTACCCTTGCGGTAAATCATACTGGCCTTGATGCCATAGCCGGACGCCTGCTTGAAGTTCGCATCCTCCCAACTCGAATCGAAATCGGAAAATTCCGCCTTATGATAGCCAGCAAGCAGCAAATCTCCTTCAACTGTCGTCTCTAGCATGCCATCGGAACCGAGGCTAAATCGGTGGATCAGTCCAACCGGCAGATAGAAATATTCCTGGGTCCGGTCATAAACCGAACTCAACGAACTCATTTCATTGAACAGCCTGCGATAACCGAGACCTACGTAGGGAGACAAGACGAAGCTATTGAACGTGACGTCCTGCCCGACGGCGATCTTCCCCTCAAGGTAATAATCCGGAATACCTTTTCCCTCAGAACGTGCGCTGCCTGAAATTTCTGATGCCGCATATTCGACAGAACCGAAACTATAATCAATTTCAACAAGCCCGAAGAAATTCACAGCCAGTGGCCTGGTGCCGTAGTATCCGATGCCTCCTCTGAGGCCGGAAATTTTAACTTCTTGCGTGCCGTAATACATTGGCACAATTGGTTCGTGATAATCATAACTAGACAGGCCGATGGATAAGCGACTTTCAGCCTGAGTGGTCAAAAGATCAGTCACTGGGTCAGCGTCAGCCGCAAGGCCAGCGTGTGGTGCCGCGACCAGCAGAATAATCACACCCCATGCTCGTAGATGTAGGTCTGTTCTCACTGTGGTGTCCACCAGCTTCTCTTTCCGTCTTGTGATGCGAACTTCCAGCGTGGCGGCAAGATGACATAATTTATCAATGTGCATTTAAAACTAAGAAGTTTAATTTGCAATAAGTAATACTGAACAGCAATCCGAGGCGCAGATTGCGAACAAATTACCGATTGTCAGTCCATAGGCAGTACGATAAATCAGATCATCAATGTCTGCAGCACACCCCAATCACACGTCGATTACCGACCCGGATAAAACTTGGGGCTTTCCCAAAAACCCAAAGTCGAAGCGGGGGCAAGGATAGTGGCGATCGATGGTCGACCGCCAATACAGGTTTGTACACTTTGAGGGATTGCGTGACGAATGAAAGCAGGATGGCTAGGCTTGTTTTTCTGGTTAAAATTCGCTCACATAGATTAACAAAGACACGACCAGCAGAGCGATAGCGCTTATCGCTCTGCTGGTCGTCTATTGTTAGCCTGTAAAATTCAATTGTCAGCGTCTGGCCCGCGCCTTATGGAGCCGTAATTTGGCGTTGACCAAGATGGTTACCAAGTCTGGCGGGCGCATGTTTCTAAATGAGCCAGCATATGCGACCACTACAAACGCGACTGAGCTTCTTCTAGCAAGTCGCTCAGGAATATTTGTTCATTTTTGTTTTTCGTCTTTGGGCAAGTGAGGCTTGCTTTGAGGACAAATCAGATGGGTGCAAGGTTAAGCTTGGCGCTATTAAAGCAGTCAAAGATTGGTTTGATCCTGTGCGAATTGACAGCTCAGCTAGATGTTGGAATAATTCATTACCGTTGGAGTGGGGATTATAATAATCCGCAATTCCATTTTTATGGGTTATGAAATCGGAAAATTATGCCAGTGCAGACTTTTTATGCAGAAAGACAATGACCCCCTTGCGCCCGCTGCGCTCGAACAGCGAGATAAAGAAGAACAACAGCGTATGTTCTCACCTTCGGCAGCAAGAAATTCAGCGCCGATTCTTGATGTCATAAAACACGTACTTCCAAAGCGCGGTCTAGCGTTGGAGATTGGGTGTGGAACTGGCGAGCACGTTGTGAGCTTTGGGGAATCCATGCCCAATCTAATGTGGCAGCCTAGCGATCCCGACCTTGGCTCTCGCGCCAGCACCGCGAGCTGGATTAAGTTCAAGGGTTTGAATAATGTTATGGCTCCGCTGGATATCGATGTGTGTTCAAAAAATTGGGGCGTCGAGCCGTTAGCTCCGTTTGACGCGATCGTTTCGATCAATATGGTTCATGTCGCGCCTTGGGCTGCAACACTCGGGCTGTTTGCAGGGGCTGGCCGGTTGCTACGCGATGGCGCTATACTTTATCTCTACGGTCCATTCATGCACCATGGTGTTCACAACGCTTCGTCGAATGCGGCTTTTGATGAGGCTCTGAAGGCTTCTAACCCGTCTTGGGGCTTGCGTGACATTTCCGATCTTGAGCGCGTGGCTGGAGAATCCGGACTACGTCTCACCCAAATAATCGAGATGCCCGCTAACAATAAGTCGCTTGTCTTTTCATACGCTAGCCGCTTGGCCTGATCCCATGATGGGATCCGCTTGTTATGTAATTTCAGGATCTTCTGACACGCTAGGCCTTCAGGGACTTGGCTCGCCAGTTACTGACATCAGCCCACCCTGAAAGGTGATCGGCCAAGGCAACATTATCTGGGTCGGGGATGCTTAGAGCCCACGAGATCATCATGATGTTGTGGAAAATTGAGGCCATCAAGAGCTGGGTAAGGCCCAAATCATACATGCACACGTAAAAAATTGGCTGAGAGCGCAGCTTGGAGTGGATTGGTCTGCCATTTCAAATGCAGTAATATAAAAAGTTATGATTTTTGCCGCGAGTTGCCCATGAGACAACCGTGAAATTGAAGTTGATCAATTGGCTGACGAGGAACTGCAAACCGGCCAACTGAAGGCGAAAGTGTACCCAAGGCAAAAAAATCCGGGCACTGCAGGAGCGCCCGGATCAATGTTCTGCATTCTTTCTTGGCGTTTACTTGATGATCATGTGCTCCGGGCCGTAGGGGCAGTGGGTAATGTTCACATTGCCGGTTTCGGTGATCACCAGAATGTCATGCTCACGATAACCCCCAGCACCAGGCAGATGGTCAGGAATGGTGATCATGGGTTCCATGGAAACAACCATGCCAGGCTCCAATACGGTATCGCAATCCTCGCGAAGCTCCAGGCCCGCTTCACGGCCGTAATAGTGGCATAGCACGCCGAAGGAATGACCATAACCGAACGAGCGGTACTTCAGAAGCTGGTGGTCTTGATAGATCGAGTTCAGTTCCTTGGCGATGTCAGAGCACTTATTGCCGGGCTTGAGCAATTCCTTGCCGCGGTCATGGACGTTGCAGTTGATTTCCCACAGGCGCAGATTTTCATTGGTGGCGGTTTCGCAGAACAGCGTGCGCTCAAGTGCCACGTAATAGCCGGCAACCATCGGGAAGCAGTTGAGGCTGAGAATATCGCCTTTCTCGATCTTGCGGCTGGTGACTGGATTATGCGCGCCATCGGTGTTGATGCCAGACTGGAACCAAGTCCACGTGTCCATCAGCTCGCCATGCGGCCAGGACTTAGCGATTTCACGGACCATGGTGGCAGTGGAATGCAGCGCCACTTCATGCTCGGGGGTTCCAGCACGGGCAGCTTCCATGCAGGCGGCACCACCGATGTCAGCAATGCGAGCCATTTCGGTGATATGCACGATTTCTTCGGCTGACTTGATCATGCGCATGCGCATGGACGGTGCCGCGATGTCCACAAATTCCATTTCCGGGAACTCGCTTTTCAGCAGCGCCATTGTGTCGAGATTGATGTGGTCGAATTCAATGCCAAGGCGCTTCACACCTTTGGTCAGCCCGCGCACAGCGTGGAAATAATTGTCCTTCTGCCAGTCGGTATAAGTAACATTGTTGCCGAAGGTGCGGCGCCAAGGCTGGCCACCGTCAATACCAGCGCTGATGCTCGTCGCGCCTTTTTGGTCGATGACAAGGCCGTAACGACGACCGAAATAGCAATACATGAAGTCAGACAGATAGCAGATGTTGTGATAAGACGAAAAAAGGGCAGCGTCGATATTGTTGGCCGCCATATATTTTCGGATTTCATCCTGGCGACGCTTCATTTCGCCTGCTGAGAAGGTTGGCTTCACGCGTTCGCCGTTGCCCGTGTAGTCTACAAGTCTTTCGCGGATCATGTTTTGCTCTTCCTAAGGTGGGTTGGGTTGAGTTGGTTCAGTTAATGTGGCGCGAATTCGTCGCGCAGCCCTTGGATGATTCCGGCTGTGCAGACGGACAAAAGAATCTCCCCCTTCTCGCGTGAAGCAGCGCGCGGTGAAGAAAGCGTGCCGCTACTGGGCGTCCATTCGGGCTTGACCGGGTAGACGTCATAGGGCGGGAAGGTAGCAGCCGGGTGATCCACAGCGCGGTTGAGGTGGACAAGATCGGGGTAGAGGGCTAACATTAGCGAAGTTTCGAGCACACCGCCATGCTCCACGGCCCAGCCCGGAAATCCTTCGGGATAAAGCTTGGCAATGGTCTTCTCATCCACGAAATCCCAGTAAGAAAGCACAACCACCTTCACATCGCGCATCCCATCCCAGCGCAGTTCGCGCAGGGCAATGTCAACGGCTTCGGTGATGAACCAAGAGTTCTCATAATGGCCATTCACGATCGCGAAATTGCGCCCTCCATGGCGCGCGAATTCCTTGATCACATCGCGCAGCGTCGCCACGAGGGTTGCCCCTTCAAGGCTCACCGTACCCGGCATGTGGTTGCCGCCACCGCATTTTTGCTGCGACTTGTAGCCATAGACGAAGGCTGGGGCCACAAGCCCGCCGATCTGGGTTGCAACGCGGCGGGCAAATTCGGTGGGCAGCAGCACATCCACATGCAGCGGCATGTGATGGCCATGCTGCTCCATAGATCCTAGCGGAATCAGAATGGGTGTTTTGCCGTCTTTGACCTTGGCCTGAAAGTCTGGCCAAGCCAGTTCTGCTGCCATGATTGCCTTTTCGGACATATCCACCTCCGTTGTTTGGGGGCGAACATATGGTAGCTTGCGGGCATATGAGAAATTGATTTATGTTATTTCTTGATAAGTTTTCCTATGGAGTGAGCGATGGTCGCCGTTAATCTCCCCACGGATATCCTACGCACGTTTCTGGCGGTTATCGACCTTGGCAGCTTTACCAAGGCCGGGCAGCTGCTGGGGCGCACCCAGCCAGCGATCAGCTTGCAGGTTCGCAAGCTGGAGGAGATGGTCGGCATGCCGCTCATGGATACATCCGGCCGCAACATTGTGCTGACGGCGGCGGGCGAGAACCTTGCCCGCTATGCCCGCCAGTTGCTCGCGATGAATGACGAGATTGTGGCTCGGCTGCAAAAGCGAGAGTCCACGGGAAGCCTGCGTGTGGGCCTGCCCACCGATTATGCGGCTGCCTTTTTCCAGGAAGCTTTGGCCAGATTCTCCACGCTTCACCCGGAAGTGCAAATCTCGATCTACTGCGAAATCAGTGAGCAGCTTCTGCCGATGTTTGAGCGCGATGATCTGGATATCATGATCGCGATGTATAATGATTCCCCCATGCCAGGACTTATTTATAGCTGGTTTGAGCGGCCCGTCTGGGCGGTGGGGGCTGATTGCGATACAGAAAAGAAATTACCCGTTCCAATTGCAGCCCATCCCGAGGGCTGCCATTACCGCGACCGGATGATCCGCAGTCTCGACCAGATCGGGCGAAGTTGGCGCATCACCTATTGCAGCCCCGGCATTTCCGGGCTTCAGCATGCGGTCAGTGCCGGCTTTGGCGTAACCGCGCTGACGCGCCAGACTTTGACCCCGAGCATGCGGATTCTGACCGAAAAAGATGGTTATCCACCACTGGCCGACATCCATGTTGGCATGTTCTTCAAGAATACCGGCGCCTCCACGGCGGCCCTTCTTTTGGTCAACAGCATGATGCAAGCCCTTCACGATGCTGGACAAACTGACTTTGTGCGCTCGGAGAGACTGGCGGTGGGCGCGGCTTGCCCATAAGACAATCTCATGTTGGAATTTGAATGATTAATTTTTCTAAGTAGCGGATTCATGGGTATCCTGAAATATGCGCGGTGTTTCCCAATCACAATAATCCGCGCGAGGGAGAGTTTTCATGAACCACAAATCTCTTGTTAAGCCGAGCCGCCGCGACCTTCTCAAATATGGTGCGGCCACTGCGGCGGTTTCACTGTCCATGCCGTATGTTGGCCGGGCATGGGCCAGCACTGTAGAACTCAATATGTTGGCTTGGTATGGCCATGGCGAGCCGGACGTGGTGGCCGAATTCGAACAGGCCAACAATGTGAAATTCAAGCCAAAATACTATGCTGGCGGCGACAACATGCTCGCCCTCATCGCACAGTCACCGGCTGGCACATATGATGTCATCCTGTCGGATGCCGAATTCGTGCAGCAGCTGAACGAAGCCGGTTATATCGACGAACTGAACGCGGCTGACTATCCCTTCGATGATTTCCTGTTCGACGAATGGAAGCAGTTCCCCGGCCACTGGCGCGATGGCAAGCTCTATTCCGTGATGGTTCGTTGCGGCCATCTGGGCATTTCCTACAACACGACCTCTGTGTCTGCGGAAGAAGCCTCCAGCTACAAGTGCTTCTGGAAGCCCGAAGTGAAGGGCAAGGTTGGCCATTTTGATTGGCATCTGCCCAATCTCGGCCAGATCAGCCTTTATAATGGCAATGCCAGCCCATTCGACATCAGCAATGATGCCTGGGAGAAGACGAAGGAAACCACCATGTCGCTGCGTTCGCAGGTTGGCGGGTTCTTTGATTATGGTGGCACCTTCAACGGCCTGAAGAACGGCGAAATGCAGGTAATGGCCGGTATCGGTGACTGGATCACCGGCGTTCTGGAGCGTGACGGTGCCACCGTTGCGTCCGTTGTTCCCAAGGAAGGTGGCATCCAGTTCACCGAATCCTGGTCGATCGGCAAGGGCACGCAGCATGCCGACGTGGCCAAGAAGTTCATCCAGTACATGATGTCGCCCGAAGGCCAGGTGCATTCGGCGCGCATGGCTGCCTATCCCGGTTTTGCCGTAACCAAGGCTGGCCGCAAGCTCCTGAATGAGAAGGATCCCAAGGAAGCCCAGCGCACCGGTCAGGTGGATGGTGCCGCCAATGACCCGATCACCCTCATCAAGGATGGCCGCATCAAGTACCGTCAGGTGCCTGCCCAGCAGAGCCTTGAAGTTTGGAATGACTTCTGGTCCGAATACAAGGGCGCCTAAGTTTTAGCATGATTATGGCCACCCCTGCCGACGGCAGGGGTGGATTCTCAAGGTGGCGGGTTCGGGGTTGAAACATGGCATCAGAGCGGCGCATTGACCTTTATGCTTGTTGTTTCCGGGCTCCGCTGCTGATCTGGCAATCCCTTTTCTTTGTGGTGCCGCTCGGCTTCATGTTCATCATGAGCTTCTGGCTTGTGAAAAATTATCGCATGACCCCGGCTTTTGCCTTCGACAATTGGGCAAAGATGCTGTTCTGGGAAGTGATGTGGCGCTCCTATGGCTATACGCTGGGGCTTGCTGCGTTGACGACTGCGGTGGCAAGCGCGCTCGCTTTCCCGGCCGCCTATGTGCTCGCTTTCCGCTTCAGCGATGCCGCGCGCCGTTGGGCCATTTTCCTTCTCATCATCCCCTTCTTCACCAGCTATCTGGTGCGTGTCTACGCTTGGCAGGTGGTGCTGGCAGGCAATGGTGTGCTGAGCGCCTTTCTGGGTTGGTTCGGTATGGAACCCGTGTCTGTGCTCAACAGTCCCGTGGCAACTGTTGTGGGTTACATGACCCTTTCCTTCCCGCTCGTATTGCTGCTGCAGACGATCTCGCTGGCCGCCATCGACAAATCACTCATTGAAGCCGCGCATAACCTTGGCTGCGGAAATTTCCGCACCGTGTTCGCGGTGCTCATCCCAGCAGCGCGCGTAGGCCTCATCGTTGCCGCCCTGTTCTGCTTCATTCTTTCCTTCGGTGACTTTGTGAGCCCCTATTATCTCGGAGGCTCCAGCCCGCCAACGCTGTCCATTATGATCGTTGATTCAACCAAATCCGGTCAACAATGGCCGCGGGCGGCGGTGATTGCCGTCATCATGATCATGACGCTGATTTCCATCGCCTTTGCCGCGGTAACCTTGGCCTACAGGAGGCGCGGATGAAAAGCGGTTCTGTGAAACTGGCGCTTTACGCCTATGTGCTGCTGGCCTTCATCTTCATTTTCACGCCAATTCTGGCGAGCTTCGTGTTCTCGTTCAACTCCGACCGCTTCCCCAGCCTGCCACTCGGCAGCTTCAGCCTGAAATGGTATGTGACCATTTTCAGCAGGCCTGAGGTGATGGAAGCGGCGGTGACAAGCATCATCGTGTCGCTCGCCTCATCCGTGCTGGCCACCTTCATTGGCTTCTGCACAGCCTACACAGACTACCGCTACCAGTTCATGTTCAAGCAGGCTTATCTGGCGCTTGCCATGCTGCCGCCTACCATTCCGCTGGTCATCATGGCGCTGGCCATGCTGTCTTGGCTTGCTCAGATTGGCCTCTCGGGTCAGGTGATCTCGATCATTATCGCGCACACCGTGCTGGGTGCCCCTTTTGCTATGGCGGTCATCCGCCTGCGGCTCAACGACATGGACCCAAGCCTTGAAGCCGCCGCCTGGAACCTCGGTGCCAGCGAATGGCGCACCATGCGCGAAGTGGTGATCCCCTTTGCCATGCCGTCGATCATCGCGTCTCTGTGCCTGACTGCGGCAGTTTCGTTCGATGAATTCGCTGTGGCGTGGTTCGTGTCCGGCCTCAACAAGACGATCCCGGTTGTGATCCTCGAAATTCTCCAGGGCAATGTGGACCCGCAGATCAACGCGATCGGCACATTCGTGTTCCTGATTTCCATCACGCTCATCATCATTGCCCAGGCCCTGATGTTCAAAGGCCGCAAAGAGGTATCCGCAGAATGACCCGCCCGCTCGTCGTTTTTGACAAGGTAGAAAAGAGCTTCGCCAATTTCATGGCGGTGAAGCCCACAAGCTTTGAGATCGCGCAAGGTGAATTCCTCGCCATCATGGGTCCATCGGGCTGCGGCAAGACCACCACCTTGCGGATGCTGGCAGGCCTTGAAGCCCCGACCGGCGGTGAAATCCGCTTTGATGGCCGGGTGATGAATGACGTGAAGCCCAATGATCGCGATACGCCGATGGTCTGGCAGTCGCTGGCCTTGTTCCCCTTCCTCAATGCGCGTGAAAATGTGGAATTTGGCCTCAAGATGCGCGGCGTCGAACCGGCTGAACGGCGCAAGCGCGCGCTGGACTGGTTAGAACGGCTGGGCATCGGGCAATTTGCTGAACGCAATGTCGCCAAGCTGTCGGGTGGTCAGCGCCAACGTGTGGCCCTTGCGCGTGCCCTTGTGACGGAGCCGAAAATTCTGCTTCTGGATGAACCTCTTTCCGCGCTCGACGCGCATCTGGTCATCCGCATGCAGTCCGTTTTGACCAAGCTGCAAAAAGAATTGGGCATCACCTTCGTATATGTGACGCATTCGCAGTCAGAAGCCTTTGCAATGGCCGACCGAGTCATCATCATGGCGCAAGGCGAAATCGCGCAGATCGGCAAGGCCAAGGACATCTACCGCGCACCGGCCAACAAATTTGTGGCCGAGTTTGTAGGCCGCAACAATATTTTCGAAGGCAAGGTCAAATCCAAAACAGGAAAGTCGCTCAACGTGGAAACACCGCTCGGCGTTTTCCAGGTTCCCGCCGAGGGCGCACCTTCGACAGCGGCCGGAAGCCCCTTGAGTTTCGTGGTGGCCGCCGACTTGGTGCAGCTTTCTGCCACCAAGCCCGATGCCGCCAATGTCGTGGAATGCCAGCTCATTTCCGAGCAATTCATGGGCACCACGGTGACGCTATTCCTCGAAGCCAAGGATGGCAGCGAGATCAAGGTGCAGATCGGCCAGCGTGAACTTGAAACCATCAACATCAAGAACAGCGCAAAGCTCTATGCAAGCTGGCCCGAAACCCGAGCCCACGTTCTTGCCGGATAGCCCGCAGGGCATTAAGTCCAAAAATGTGCCGCGGCTGAATGTGCCGCAGTCACCGGTGTTTTCTTTTGTTCTGGTGCAGCGTTTCTCCCTGCTGGCGCTGGCGGGTGCCATCGAACCCTTGCGCCATGCCAACCACGCGCTGGGCCAGGATCTTTACCGCTGGCCCATGTATACCGAAGACGGCAGGCCAATCCAGTCATCGAGCGGCGTTGAGATACGCCCCGAAGGCCCCATTGCCGACGTGTCGCCCGATAGCAACATCATTCTGGTGGGTGGTGCCGATATTCTTGCCGTCACTTCCATGCCGCTGCGCCGGTGGCTGCGCAAAATGGCTGTACGCGTGCAGATGATCGGTGGCCTGTGCACCGCATCCCGCATTCTGGCCGATGCCGGGCTTCTGGATGGCTACCGGGCGACCATCCATTGGGAAATGGCGGCGGGCTTCCGTGAGGCCTTCCCCAAGGTGGAGGTGATGGAAACCCTTTTTGAAATCGACCGCAACCGACTGACCTGTGCCGGCGAAGCGGCCAGTGCCGATCTGATGCTCTCGATCCTCGCAGCAAGCCACGGACAGGAAGTGGCCGGCAAGGCGGCAGCGCAAATTCTGCATGGGCGCGTGCGAGCACCCGTTGAAAGCCAAGCATCCGCCGCCATCCGCATGGGCACCCGCAATCGCCATCTGCTAAAAGTTATCGCGCTGATGGAGAACAGCTTGGATGATTTTCTGAGCATTGAACACATCGTGAAAACCGCTGGCTGCTCGCGCCGCCAGCTTGAGCGGATCTTCAAGGAGAATGTCGGGGCCTCCCCCATGCGCTACTACCGCAACCTGCGGCTGGACCGTGCGCGCCAACTCTTATCAGAAACCGAAATGAGCTCACTGGAGGTTGCCATCGCTTGCGGCTTCGGCGACACAAGCTCATTCAGCGAAGCCTTCACACGCCGCTTCGGCGTTACCCCCCTGACCTCCCGCAAAATTGCGGGAGCGAGGCTTTAGGGCAAGCCAAAAGTGATGGAAAATTGGTGGATGAGGAGCCAAGGCAAAGCCGCCTAGCTCCGCATCCAATTCAGCCCACTAAGCTGTTGGCGCAAATCCAGTTCATTTTCGGTGTTTCAGGCAGAAGGATGAACACGGTTCCAAGCCCAAGCGCCAAAAAAGCCCATCACATAGCCAATCGCTGCTGTGCAAATGATCAGCGTGACCGACGCAACCAACTCAAAGGGGCCAATCGTGATCTGCAGGTGAATCATGTGCGCCCAGAGGATGAAATCATAGAAGATCTGCCCAAGGCCAGACAGCACGAGAAGTGACCAGACCACATGCCAACCAGCGAAAACGGTGGCTGCAACAATACCAGCTTTATTTTGGCTAACCATGTAGTCCTCCTGATAAGACTTTGAATGTGTTTATTCTCACGGGGACAAAAGAAATTGCATTGATTAGGATCAATTGGCGAAATCACCTTGTGCCGAAAGCCATGCCAGCTTGGTCTGGCGTTTTTGGCAATGCGGATCAAATTGTATGCGAGACCACGTCGGGCTGGCTGGGAATACAACCATCCGGGTAACTAAGGCGAAAAAACTGAGATCACAACGGACTGCGAAACCGGCAAATCACACATCGATTTCCGACCTCGAGACGATTTGGGGATTTCCACCAAAAAAAACGACTTCTCGGCCGTCTGTGATGGATAAGTGCCACCGCAAGAACCCCAATCATCAAAGGCTTCAGGCGCTTTTTGCGCCATCTTCCCAAACCATACATGCAGGCTTGAAAGATTGGCTGACAGCGCAGTCTGGAGTGCAATAATCTTTCCGCCTCAAGCCAATAACATTGAAAACAGGGGGAAATTTTTTGGCAATTGCGAGAGTTTGAAAACCAAATCATGGCTATTTGACGAATGATTTATAAGAAACTGATTCTGAAAATAATATTAGTTACCAGTAGCAAATGCCCACGAATAGATCGTGAATGGTCTAAATCAGGGAAGAGGATAGCGGCCATTGTTGGTGCAACGTTAATTCAGGTTTCAATTCTTTGAGGGATTACGTGGCGATTGAACTGAGGAAGGCTTGGCTTGTACTTTTGCATTTAGTTTGGGCTCAGAAATTAGCAAGCGCATGTCACATAAATCGATATCCCTTATTGCTCCAGCAACCAGTCATTCTTGCACTGTCAAGAATTCAGCTGGCAGTAGCTTCGTGGCTATACATTCAGCCTAATGCGTTTTGCGCGAAAAACCTTGAACCGGGATGCGTCGGGTGAACTGGATTGCCTGCGCGCC
>CAJBCQ010000121.1 GCA_903951595.1 uncultured Hyphomicrobiales bacterium
ATCGGCGACATTCGAGAAATTACTCAAAGCCTCTTCAAAACTATTCTTGCTGACATTCTTAAATTCTTGCACGGAAAAACCAATGCTTCGCAAAGCTGCGGCAACATCAGCAGCATCTCTAGTAGCGTTGGGCAGGTGACCTACGTGCTCATAGGACGAGTTTCCAATTACCAACGCAACGCGCTTACCGAGGTCGGCGAGTGCGGAGTGTGGCTGCACGCTCCCACCGACAACTTCGTTGTCACCAATGATCCTGTCATATATTTGTTTTTTTGACCCATCGGCCAATGCTGGTAGCGCTACCAGTAGCCCCAGTATGAGCAAAAACAATCTTGTAGTTGAACGCATCTGCGAGCTCACTGTGACAGTGTTACTAAAGTAATTATCGGGACACGACGTTTGGTGCCGTCGAGGTAGTGTAGATGGTTGCGCTGTCGACCTTTCCCAAAATACTTTGTTAAAAGACTATGGTGCTCAATATGGCTAGGCCCAACGAGACACTGCTCGACAAGAGCACAAAACGTGGCCCTAATCAGGATAGCGGTGTCGCGCAGATATATGCCTAAATCGGGGTAGTGGATTCTGCCAGTGCAACTCATTTGAATGAACCCATTGCTGCAGCGCAGCAAATAAAGAAATTGGCCTAAGATATCCTCATGAGCAGAGCCAGTCTGACCCCAACTGGTGGATTAGCATTTGGCCTGTCCGACATTTTATACTAAATCAAATGAGAATTTATTGCATATTTTCGGTTCCGTCGAGTGCGGGCAGCGGTGCGATGGTGACGGGCGCTGGCGGACGGTATCCTGGGGCAGGCTGTGGTATCTTTGTATTGTAGCGGATGCACCATGTTTCGATGACTACTTTGGCTTCCTAATCGGCCCCCAAAACCCTCTTAGTTAAGCACCAGATCTCAGGTACATAAAAAGGGGGCTAGACACCATTATGCTTCACTGGGCGAGATACTTGACATCATGAACCCAAAAGATGGCAAGCACAGAGGCGATTAGTAAGTTCGATCTCGATATCTGCTGCTGTTGACAATATAAACGTAATAAATGATCAATTTAAGCCGGAGATGCATCCGTATAAATTTTGTTCGCCGAAAAAGTATCTCATAAATTTTGGTTGGTGGACTGACCTAAGTCAGCCCACCCCTATTGTCATCAGCCGCAAGTATTTTTGCCATTCTTAACTAGCTCTTCCCAATCTGGCCCAAGTACTTGACGGGCATCAACCGCATCACTGAAGCCAGCCTCGCCCCGCTTGAACATCTTGATAGACAATTGCTGGTCATGACTACCCATGGGAATGATTGGTCCTGGTGTATAGGTAGTCTGCTCTGAATACATGTTTCCAGTTACAACACCCGTAGTATTGGCCGTTCCGGGAAGGGCTGTAATCTTAACGTTGTTCTGTGCGGCACCGCCGGCTATGACATAACCATCAAATCCTGCTTTGATAGTTTCGATGGCAGCGAACTTGGCCGCGTAATCAGCAGCACCTATGCCGCCGCACGCAGGTGCCGCAGACACCGTAACCATCATAGTGCTAGCCGATGTGCGAACCGCTTTGCCCGCCGCGCAGCCCGACAAAGACATTACAGAAATAGCAAGAAATACTGCAATTTTTTTGTTCATATTTTGTTCCAATCCCAAATTTTTTTACTGTATACAAATACGGACTTCCATTATTATTACCACCATATTTTGCAGTAGTGGGTTCCTAAATCCAAGCCAAAAACCTTGTCTTGCCCTTGCCGTACAAAAAGATCCCGTACAAGCACATGTGTACGGACTTAAGCTTTTGTTTTGATTGCTTTTTTATCCATCACTTAATTAGCGTATTGTAGAAGTTATCAAACACCTGCACATGTTTTTTGTCTTCTTCCGATAAGGCACTGGTTTCGAGCCTACTTACACGATCGAGTAAAGCCTTCTGGTCACGCTCCAGCCTTTTCAAACGCTCGTTCAGCCTATCCCAAACAATCCAGCCGGCTACGATTATAGGGGGCAGCAGGAACGCTATCCTTTCGGTGATAGTCATCGGTTTCGTTGATAAGTCAAAGCCAAGCAATCCGGCAACCATCGAGATCAACATTGAGATCAACCAGCCAACGAGTAAGCTAATCACGCATAAAAATGCTGTTCCTTTCCAGTGACCTGAAGTGTCTGGTTCTTTCATTTTTCACCTCTGAATAGCCTGCCCCACGTACCCCTTGCTCCAGCCAAAAACCTTGTCTTGCCCTTGCCTGACGAATACGTCCGTACAAGCGGACAAGTACGGACTTAAGTATATGTTTTTGCTTGGAAATCACAGATCATCATTCGCGCTATCTCCCTTTTCAAGACGCCGAATACGAATATGCAAACCCATCACACAAATCCATGCAATCCACGTTCCTACCAGCACAAAAGTTGCCATCTCCTCTCTTGAAACGGGTTCGTTCTGCCAGCTTTCAGGTATGAGCCACCGCCCAATTTCAAACACTCCTAAAACACTAAGCCAAGCTATACCTAGTGCCTCTGCCTTAAACCTGAACATCTCCCATTTCTTTTTCATCATTTCCGCTCTCCAAATATCTTGGCCCAGAAGCCTTGCTTGCTTTTCAACGCCAAAATTTGCTCGGTCAGCCTGATGATCTGGGCGGTAAGCTCGGCAACACGCTCCCTTTCAAGAGCCACTTCCTTCCTGCCTTCAGCCGCAGAAAGCTCAGCCCTTTCAAGCTGTTGCTTGAGGGTGTTCAGATGCCCGTTCAACGCCTGTATTGTTTGGGCGTCCGTACCCTGTTCATACGGGTCTCGTACGGCTCGGGGTTTTGAGGGTTTTCGCGAAAAAATCATGTCTGGGTCGGGATCAGCCCGAACAATGACCACTTCTCCCCAATTAACCTCAACGAGAGTTTTGCCGTCATTACCTCGAATTCGCTTCCAGCGGCCTCTGAGAGCCTTTTGACGGGCTGCTTCAGGCGATATGCCAAGGCGTTCCCCAAGCTGAATGTAGGTGAGTTGCTCGATAGCCATACACACCTCTATAGATGGCGGGGGTTACATTGCCCGTACCCCCGGGGGGCCGTTCGGGTGTTCGTACCCCGAACATACAGGCGTTCGACTCAGGATGGGTAGTATATTTCTGGTACTGCCCCGCCGTTTCCGACATACAAGAGTTGCTATGGCCGCTGCAAAGGCCCGTGGAGCCGTTTTCGGCAATCCAAGGCTATCTGATGTCAACCAGAAGCGTTCCGCCGTTTCTCGGGCTACCAGTGACACGTTTAAGCATCTTCTGGATGAGATGCGGGCTGGGGGGCATCTGAGCTTTGAGGCTATGGCGCGAGGTCTTAACGCGCGTGGCATACAAGCGCCTCGGGGTGGTCAATGGTCAGGCGTTCAATTGAAGCGACTGATAAACTCTGGACGCCATATCGACTGACGGGCATCTTTGCCAATCATTGAGGGGGCCTCGCTTTCTAGCTCTGGAAACCGCACCTGTTTCAGCGTAAAAGATGAAACCAATCTCAGGCAAACCGGGGCGGTACACGGCGGCCGAACTTGGTTCAGGCCATCATTGCAGGAAGTACGTCTACTTGAAGTTCTTGAATTGCGGTATCCTGCAGCCTTCCTACGTTCCGATGACCGACTGGCTTCGGCACGGGCCGTTCGCAACCTGGCTTGTCAACGCAGCGCGGCCGCGTCTCATTGTCGAGCTGGGCTCGCATTTCGGTTATTCCTACTTCGCCTTCTGCGAGGCCGTGCGCTTAGCAGGGCTGCCGACGCAATGCATTGCGGTCGACACCTGGCAGGGTGACGATCATACATGCCAACACGGTGAAGAGGTCTATCAGACCGTCCTGCAACAGAACGAAGTGTACAGCAGTTTCTCCACGCTCTTGCGCAAGACCTTTGCCGAAGCCCTGGCCGATGTCCCCGATGGCAGCGTCGATCTTCTGCATGTCGACGGGAGGCACCTTTATGAAGACGTCAAGGAAGATTTCGAAAGCTGGATCCCAAAGCTGACCCAGAATGCCATCGTCCTTTTCCACGACACCATGGTCCACGAACGCGACTTCGGGGTCTGGAAATACTGGGCCGAGCTGTCGCAGCGCGAAGAGACCTTCAACTTCACCTATCAGCATGGTCTGGGCATCCTGTTCCGCGGCCAGGACCTGAGCCCCGAAATGGCCCAGTTCCGCGCACTAACCCGCAGCGAGGCCGGGCAAAAGGCGCTGAATGCGCTTTTCTTCGCCGCCGGTGAGGGGCGGGCGCTGGATAACACCCTGAACCGGATGTCTGAGAGCATCATCGATGGCAAGGTGGGCCTCGAGACCTTTCTGACCAAACTGGCCGGCGCGGCCCTGATGCCCGAGGGGCCGCTCGTCGCCCTTTCGCCTGGCGGCGAGGCCGTGGCCGACACGCTGCGCGATACCCTTGCCGCTATCAACACTATCGAGGCCGAGCTTGTACGGCATGAGGAGATCGTGCTGGAGAACATACGCCTGCGCCGCGAACTGGCCTATGCCCGCAGCCGGACGGATCGGGTTTGGAAGGACAAGCTTGTCTACAAACTTCTGACCAAGCTCAGCATCAGCACCCTATTGCCCATTGGTGAGCGCGCCCGGGCCCGCATGGCGAAAAGTGCAGCCAAGCGCGATCCGAAGCGGTCGCTGCGTGACATGCATGCCCTTTCCGGCAGCCTAGCCGAAACCTTAGCCCTAGCTGATGCTCAGGCCGAAGCCACAAGCAGCCGCGTCAACGTCACCAAAGGCAAGCGGGCCCATGACCCGGCCAAGGCCAACATCATCCTGGTCACTCACGATGCCAGCTGGACAGGCGCCCCGATCCTAGTGCAAAACCTCGCCCGCGAGCTTTCGGCGCGCTACAACGTCACGATAATCTGCATGCGCCCAAACGTGTCCCTCATGCCGCAGATGCTTGAGGTCTCGACCGGCGTTCTCTTGCTTGGCAATGGCAACCCCACCCGGCAGCTTGACGCCTTCCTGGCTAAGAGCAATTTCAGATTCGCCGTTGTCAATTCTGTGGAATCCCGCCACGCTCTGCCCGCGCTGAACCAAGCCTCGGTGCCGACCGTGGCCCTGATGCATGAGTTCGCCAGCTATACCCTGCCCACCACCGCCTTCACCGAGGTGCTGAATGCGGCCGACTGCACCGTCTTCTCAACCGAGCTCACCTTGGCCTCGGCTTGCGAGACCACCGGCCTCAGCCCTACCCCCTTCGTGCGCATCCTGCCCCAGGGCAAGTGCAAGGTGCCCGCCACGACGCGCAGCGCCGCGCTGCGCGAGACGGAAAGGGCCCAGCTGAAGGCGAAGCTGCGCCCCCCGGGCAGTGAGGAGAATTTCCTCATCCTCGGCGCCGGGACCGTACAGATGCGCAAGGGCGTCGATCTCTTCATCGAGGTCGCGCGCAAGGTCCTGGCCAGCCCCCAGGGTGCGCGGGCGCGCTTTGTATGGATCGGGCCGGGCTTTGACCCCCAGAGCGATGTTACCTATTCGGTCTATCTGCTGGATCAGCTGCGCCGCGCCGGGCTAGAAGGGCGGATCAACATCCTGCCCTCGACGCCGGAAATCGAATATGCCTACGAACTGTCGGATGCCTTCCTGCTGAGCAGCCGGGTCGATCCCCTGCCCAATGTCGGCATCGACACCATGCTGCTAGGATTGCCAGTCTTGTGCTTCGACCGGGCCTCGGGCATTGCCGAGATCCTTCGCGAAGGAGGCCTCGCCGCGGACTGCGTAGCCGATTACCTCGATCCCGCCGACCTGGCCCAGCGTATTCTGACCCTCATGGCCTCGCCCGAGGCCTATAAGCGAGTTTCGCATCGCACCAAGGAGATCGCAACCGAGGTCTTTGACATGCCGCGCTATGCCTGCCAGATTGAGGAGCTGGCGCAAGAGGCCGTGGTGCGACGCGCCAACCGTGCGGCCGATATCGAGATTATCGCCAAGGCAGAAGGCTTCGTTCCGGGCAACCTGACTCCTTCGCGCATGAGGGTCCCAGGCCGTACCGAGGCCGCGCGCGCTTATGTCGAAAGCTTTGCCCAAGCTGTCAGCGCCCGGCGTCCGGAGCCAGGCTTCAACCCGCATGCCTATATCGAACATCTGATGCAGGCCACGGGCCGGGGGCCCGACCACGAGGCCTACGCGCATTTCCTACAGGCCGGGCGCCCGCAGGGGCCCTGGTTGACGCCGGTGCTGCAGACCGAAGGCCCGGCACCCGGATCGGCTCGCCTGCGCAGCGCGCTGCAAATCCATGCCTATCACGTCGGCGAATTGCACCGCATCGTGGGCCATCTTGCCGCCAACCAGACCCGGCCGCAGCTTTTCGTCAGCGTGACCAACGAAGAGGACAAGAAGCTGGCCGCGCAGCTTCTGGCCGGCTATGCCGGGACCTCGAAGCTCCGCGTAGTGCCAAACATCGGCCGCGACATCGGGCCCTTCCTTACGGAGTTCGGCCGCGAACTGGTCGAAGGCTTCGACGTCGTGGGTCATGTCCACACCAAGAAGAGCAGCGCGCTCTTAATTCAGAACGATGTCGAGGCCTGGAAGCGGATGCTCTTCGAGAATGTTCTGGGTGGAAAGGCGGGCGGGGCGATGGCCGATCGGATCCTGCAGGCCTTCCAGGCTGATCCGACCCTCGGACTGGTCTATCCTTCGGATCCCAATTACATCGGCTGGACGCGCAACTGGCAGCACGCGCAAGGGCTGGCCCCACGCCTTGGCCTGACAAAGCTGCCCCAGGCCTTCGACTTTCCCGTCGGCACCATGTTCTGGATCCGCGCCGAGGCCCTGCGGCCCTTCGTCGACCTTGGGCTGCAGTGGAGCGACTACCCACGTGAGCCCGTCGGCACGGATGGCACGCTTCTTCATGCGCTGGAGCGGCTCTTCGGCCTGGTGCCGCTGCGGCACGGCTTTCACAGCGCCGTCACCCGGATCAAGGGAATCACGCGATGAACATCTTGGTTCTGGGCGGCTGCGGTTTCATCGGTTCGCATTTGGTGGACCGTCTCCTGGCCGCGGGGCAAAGCCTGCGCGTCCTTGACCGCGGCCCCGAAAGGTTCCGACCACCCCTAGCCGGGATCGACTATGTCTTCGGCGACTTTGGCGATAATTCGGTCCTGATCGAGGCCCTTGCCGACATCGACGTCGTGCTGCACTTGGTCAGCGCAACCTTGCCGGGCACGGCGGCGCTTGATCCCGAGGGCGATGTCGCCCGCAACCTGATGCCGACGATCGGCCTGCTTGAGACCATGCGCAAGCTGCGCATACCCAAGTTGGTGTATCTCTCGTCGGGCGGCACGGTCTATGGCATACCGGAAACGGTGCCCACGCCCGAGGATCACAGCCTGCGCCCGATGAATTCCTATGGCATCGTCAAGGTGGCGATCGAGAATTACATCCGCATGTATGGTGCCAACGAGGGCATGGCGACGACGATCATCCGGCCTTCCAATGCATTTGGGCCCCGGCAGGGCCACATGGGTATTCAGGGCGTGGTCGCAACGTTTCTGCAGCGGTTGCGCTTGGGCGAGCCGCTTCAGGTCTGGGGAGATGGAACTGTAGTTCGCGATTACATCTACATCGCCGATCTTGCCGATCTGGTGGCCAGGGCGGTCCTCTCACCGCAAACTGGCGTCTATAACGCTGGCAGTGGCATAGGACTTTCGATCAAGGAGGTGATCTCGACTTTGGAAGGCATCACAGGACGCACGGCTCAAGTCGACTATCGCGCTGTCCGTGCCGTCGATGTGCCCCGATCCGTCCTTGACATCAGTCGCGCCCTAAAGGACCTGGGCTGGGAGCCGCGGACCCCCTTTGCGGAAGGTGTCAAGTTGCATTGGGGCTGGATATCGACAATGGCTAGTCGTGAGTAAACTCATCCCGGACCAAAGATTGCCAGAGACGGGCTGTGCGTCTCTGACGCCAGAGATCGAACTGACGTGCCCATGGCCTGCCCCCCTGAAAATTGATCCTCCTCGAAGTATGGCTTTTGGCCAAGGCAGGATTGAAAGATGGGCAAGAAACGACTTAAGGCGGAAGAGATTGTCGCAAAGTTGCGGCAGGTCGAGGTTTTGACGGCACAGATTCAGCTCATGGAGCCGTTTTCGGCAATCCAGTGCTATTTGAGGGTCAACCAGAAGCGTTCCAGCCGTTCTCGGGGTACCAGTGACACGTTAAAGCCTCTTCTGGATGAGATGCGGGCGGAAGGTCTTTTCGGTTATGAGGCTATGGCAAGGGGCCTGAATGCGCGAGGCCTGCCTGCACCTCGGGGCGGGCAGTGGTCTGGAGTGCAGGTGAAAAGATTGGTCGGCACCGCTTTTACTTGACTGCTTTTCGTTTCAGCGCCACCGCTGTCTTTGCAAATTGGTTCCATTAAAGCCAAATAATAGGGAGGCATAAATGATTTCGAAGATTACTGCTGTCGCGTTGGCATTGGCTTTCGTAGTGGCAACAACTGTCGCTGCTATTAATCCTGCTGTCGCTGGAAATTGCGTCACAGTAGAGAAATGGTACGTTCCATATAACTGCTCCGTAGTCGGCAAGACGGCCAAAGGCTCAAATATCCTTGTTTGTTGCTGAGGCCTTCTAACGTCTCAAGGCTTTTTCAACGTAGCGCAAGGCATGGCTGGAGCTTTCTGGGATGCGGTCAAACCGCTCCAGACGGATGATCGTATTCCGATTCAATCCTGCGAGATCAGCAAGCTGCTGCTGTGATAAACCGCGCATGAGGCGAGCTTCCCTGATCTCAGCACCAGTAACATCTGTGAATGGCACACTTCGATAGCTGGCATTAGCCGGTGGTTTGGTTTGGAGATCGGCAGAAATACGCCAACGCCTGAGGCCGGGCGGCATCTGGCCTTGCTTGAAATCCCATAAGCCTGATGGATTGATGTGTTTGTTGTTGCGTCCAAGTCGTTCAGCAGAGAGCCAATGACAAGCCTTCATCATGTAGTTGAGGCGCGTCTGTTGATGATAGCATTTCTGTTCAATGCGAGGCCTTATATCAACTGCCCTTTTCTCGCCGCCCACATATTTCTCAAGCCACTGTTTGAACGCCCGGTTCATTCCTGACGGAATGTAAACGAGCATATGAAGGTGAAAGGCATCATCACCACGCTGTGGGTTTTCGAGTGTTGAGATATAGGTAATGTTACCGCCCAACCGCTTGAAGAATGCTTGGGCGGCGGAAAAGAAACGGTTAACCATGACGGCTGGGTTCTCACCATCGTGTTTTGAGTAGGCCCAACGTACGGTGACAAACACATCCAAGGGTTTTCCGCTGCGTGTGGCCTGATCATCAGCCCGCAACATTGTTTCAATTGCTGTCCACGGTATCGTTTCTTTGCGCTTCCTGTTGTTAACCCGCCTTAAGGTTCCAGACCGACTGCAAGGCCTTCCCGATTTCCTCTTGCGAGGGCAGCTTGGTGGGTGGCTTGCATAACTATTAATAAGGGACGACGAGTCGTGTCCTCCCTCAATGCCGCTTTCTGTATCAGAACAAGCACTTGCGTCGTGGGTTTGCTCTTGAGTGCATTGGTGAGTTGGCAAGATATTATGCGACATATTCGGCCCTCTGAACCTTCAACAGCAAGTGCGTGACGGCATTCCCGCGACTCGAGAATGGACAATGTGCTGTCGTGTTTTGACAGGCTGAATAATAGGGGCGCGGGGTAGGTACACCCCGATACGGGGGGTGCATCCTCAAGTACTCCATTCGCCGCGCAAGAAGGCGTGAACAAGACTCTCCTGCCAATAGGGATAACGGCCCGCGATCTTAACAGTCGGCTTAGGAAACTGACCTAGGTGAACCTGCCGCCAAAGAGTACTACGGGATTTTCGCTTAATGAGACGCAGCACATCCTCGGTGCAAAGAAGGGACGTAGCGCTTGCTGATGCAGTTTGCATATCTGATCTTTCGGTTTGTGAAGATCAGCCCATTTTTCACATGCCGAATGGCGCGTCTGCGGACACAAAATATGTAATTCTGTCCGCAAGTTAAAAATTACCGCGCATGTGCCTGACAAAAGACAGCAGCTTCATGCACCAGATGGCGGAACAAATGGCGACTTAACGCCAACGCGTACCTAAAATATCTTGTTATAACAATAACTTAGATTGAAATATTTGGCGGAGACGGAGGGATTCGAACCCTCGATATGCCTTTACAGCATATAACGGTTTAGCAAACCGCCGCCTTCAGCCACTCGGCCACATCTCCGGCGCGTGTTCTCTTGCCCTGATTTGGGGGAACACGCAAGCCTTAGCGCCAAAGCATTGATAAAGCGTGGATGATGCTGCGGCATAATATCCGACTAACGCAGTCAACTACTCTTGACAGCCCCCGCCGCCACCCGCTAACCGGAGGAAACCGAGCCTATCAACCAAGGTTTCCCGAGATGAATCTATTCCACCGCCTGCTCTTGATAACGGCCACCGCCGCGAACCTAGCCATGCCAGCACAGGCCGAAGGCGTCGTGAATATCTATTCCTACCGCCAACCCGCCCTCGTCGAGCCCCTGCTCGCAGCTTTCACCAAGCAAACGGGCATCGAAACCCGAATCGTCTTTGCCGAAGCGGGCCTCGTGGAACGCCTCGCGCAGGAAGGTGCCAACAGCCCTGCCGATCTGATGCTCTCGGTGGATGTGTCCCGGTTGGTGGAAGCCGCCGAACAAGGTCTCGCCCAACCCGTCGAAGATGCTGGCATCGCCGCCGCCATCCCGGCCAATTTGCGCGATACGCAAAACCGCTGGTTCGGCCTGTCCATGCGCGCGCGCGTGGCTTATGTCTCCAAGGAACGGGTGAAGAATGAAACCCTCTCTTACGAGGAACTCGCCAGCCCCGAATTCAAAGGCCGCGTCTGCCTGCGTCCCGGCCAGCATGTCTATAATCTCGGCCTCATCTCGGCCATGATCGCCCATCGCGGCGAAGCAGCAACCAAGGAATGGCTCACGGGCCTCAAAGCCAACCTCGCCATCAAGCCCGCCGGCAACGACCGCGCCCAGGCCAAAAGCGTGTTTGCAGGTGAATGCGATGTCGCCATCGCCAACACCTATTACATGGGCAAGATGATGACCAACACCGAAGAACCGGAACAGCAGAAATGGGCTGAAGCCGTGCGTATCGTGTTCCCATCATCCATGGAAATGCCCCCCCATGTGAACATCTCCGGCATGCTGCTCACCAAATCATCCCCCAACAAGGATGAAGCGGTGAAGCTCATGCGCTTCCTTGCCAGCCCTGAGGCCCAGCAAATCTACGCCGAGGCGAATTTCGAATATCCCGTCTCGCCAAACGTCAAGCCTTCCGCCATCGTTGCGGCTTGGGGCGCATGGACGCCCGACCCCATGCCGGTGGCCGATCTCGCCAAGCACATGAAGCGTGCCAGCGAACTGGTGGATGAGGTCGGCTTCGACGACTAACAATTCCGGCCAGATTGCCTCAATTGGCAGTCTGGCCAATCCACTCACGCGCCGCGCGCTGGGCTTCAGAGATCTGCACGGCCGTCATGTCGCGGCAGATTTCCGTGCGATATTCACGCGCCGCCGCGCAACCACGCATGGCCGCAATGTTGAGCCATTTATGCGCCGTCACGAGATCCATCTCCACACCGCGCCCGAGGCAATAAAGCAGCCCCAGTTCAAGCATCGTCTCCGCGCTTGAAGCCGGGCTCATCTGCCCAAAACCTTCCATGCCTTCCGCTCGTGCCATGATCTTGCTCCTTGTGTTTGACTGCCCCCGCCTGACTTTTTATGTGCGGGTGATGAGACAAATTTCGCTCAAAACTGAGCAGAAGCGCTTAAGGAACGGGGCTAACGAAGGCCCAAACAAAACGGCAAACGCAATATGAACTGCGTCATGCAAAAATCGATATTTCTCATTATTTCAGCGAGTTAGCGAAGAACTTTGAATCATTTCCAAAAGCTTTCCGCACATACTCTGTTCACCACAAGCACCGAATGCTTCAGCGCACCGGAACCGCCAGCGTCACATCCACGGAATAATGGTCAGACCCCGCATACCGCCCAATGCGCGCGGATGAAAGCGCGCGGATATCGCGGCTGGCAAACACATGATCAATGCCAATCTGCGGCAGCCGCATGGTGGAGGGCCAGCTTGGAAGCCCACTATGCCGCTCAAGGCCGCTCAGCGCTTCAAAGCTTTGCAATGCGTTGGAAAAAGCAGTCGCGTTGAAATCACCCATCACGATCTTGGGGCCATTGATCGGCGCCAGAGCCGAGGCAAGGGCGCGCATCTGCACCATCTGATAGTAGGAATGCGGAAAGCGCAGCACATGCACACCCAGCAGCGTCAAATTCCCCAGCTCTTGCCCAAAGCGCGCGCTAATCAGCCTTGGCGTTTTCCAATTTGTGCGAACCACATCGGTGCTGAAGGCATAGCGCGAGAACAGCGCGAAATAGCAACCCTGACGCCCAAAGCAATTGACCGAATAGGGATAAGCCATTTGCAGATCAACAAGCAGGTCCCGCTGATCAGGGCTGAACTCGATCAGCGCCACCACATCCGGGTTCACCCGTTCAATTTCCGCCAACACCAAATCCGGGCGCCGGTTCAACAGCGACATGTTGAAGCTCATCACCTTCAACGCCCGCGTCCCAGCCGGTGCCTCCGCCACCACCCGCTGCGCCTCGCTGTGCACCTGCGGATAAAGCCCAATGATCAAAAGCCCAACAATCAGGATAACAATGCCCGTCAGAACCCGCGCCCGCGGTATCAGAAGCCCGATGCCAAAAGCACCAATGCCCAGCATCACCTGCAAACGGAAATGGCTGAACACATCAAATGTCGGATCAATCTGGGCAAACCAGCGCGAGGCGTGACCTACGATCAACAGCAGAATGAAAAAGACCACCATGGCGGCACAGGCCACCCGCCCGCGCCCACGGCGTCGCCTCTCCGATTGGAGAACGCGCGAAAATCCCGGGCTTGGCGCTTCATCCACCGCTTAAGCGATCCCGAGCTTGGTTTTCAGGAGATCATTGACGGCCTGCGGATTGGCCTTGCCGCCCGTCTCCTTCATCACCTGCCCCACGAACCAGCCGAGCATGGTGGGCTTGGCAATGGCCTGCTGCACCTTCTCAGGATTGGCCGCGATAATCGCATCCACCGCCTTTTCGATGGCACCCGTATCCGTCACTTGGCGCATGCCGCGCGCCTCCACCACGGCACGCGGATCACCACCCTCATTCCAGATGATTTCAAACAAATCCTTGGCAATCTTGCCGGAAATCGTGCCCTCAGCGACAAGATCCACCACCGCACCCAGTTGGTCTGCACTTATGGGGCTGTCGGCAATCGACTTGCCTTCCTTGTTCAGGCGTCCAAACAGCTCATTGATCACCCAATTGGCGGCAAGCTTGCCGTCACGCCCCTTGGCGATGGTTTCAAAAAACGCCGCCGTCTCACGTTCGGCAATCAGCACATCGGCATCATAGGCCGAAAGCCCATAGTCGCGCACAAACCGCGCCTTCTTCTCATCCGGTAATTCGGGCAGCGAAGCCTTGATCGCGTCAATCCACGCATCATCCAACTCTAACGGCAACAAATCAGGGTCCGGGAAATAGCGATAATCATGCGCTTCTTCCTTGGAACGCATGGAGCGCGTTTCCACTTTGCGCGCATCAAACAACCGCGTTTCCTGATCAATCTTGCCGCCATCCTCCAAAATGCCAATCTGGCGACGCGCTTCATATTCAATGGCTTGGCCCATGAAGCGGATGGAGTTCACATTCTTGATTTCACAGCGCGTGCCAAATGCCTCACCCGGACGGCGCACGGACACATTCACATCCGCGCGCAGCGAACCTTCATCCATATTGCCATCACAAGTGCCAAGATAACGCAGAATGGTCCGCAGCTTGGTGACATAGGCCTTCGCCTCATCTGCCGATCGCATGTCAGGCTTCGACACGATCTCCATCAGCGCCACACCAGAACGGTTCAAATCGACATAGGACATGGACGGATGCTGGTCATGGATGGACTTGCCCGCATCCTGCTCCAAATGCAGCCGCTCAATGCCAACCTTCACTTGGCCTTCCGGCAGATCGAGCAGAACTTCACCCTCACCCACCACCGGCTGCTTATATTGGCTGATCTGATAGCCCTGCGGCAAATCTGGGTAGAAATAGTTCTTGCGGTCAAACACCGACCGCTTGTGAATCTCCGCCTTCAGCCCCAGCCCCGTCCGCACCGCTTGCTCCACGCAAAAGCGGTTGATGACGGGCAACATGCCGGGCATGGCCGCATCGACAAGCGAAACATGGTCATTGGGTTCACCGCCATAACCGGCAGACGCACCCGAGAACAGCTTGGATTGCGAAGTTACTTGTGCATGGACCTCAAGCCCGATGACGATTTCCCAGTCACCCGTGGCTCCCTTGATCCACTGTTTGCGATCAGCAATGCGCGTCATCGAATTCATCAGGGCAAATCTCCTAGAGGCTTGCAGTCTGGATAATGCAGCAAACCGCCCGCTGCAACCGCTCAGACAGCGGACACGCGCAAACTCATGTTGAACGGCTGGTTAAAGCGCGTTGCGAACAACCGTGGCTGTATCGAAATATTCGAAAAAGCTAACAGCCTTACCGCGCTTGAACTCCCACACATCAGCTTTGGGCGTCATAAACGCCTTGCCGGTGCGCTTGTGCTTCCACGAAGCCTCGCTCAGCACCACCACCGTGTTGCCTTCCGTGATCATGCGTTCGACACGGCAGAACACCACTTCCCAATCCTTGGCGAAGCGTTCGAAGTAATTATGCACATTGTTGCGTGACAGCAGTTCGCGGGCAAATTCAATGCCATGCGTTCCATTGGCGATAGAGCCCCACGTGGCGTCCTCAGCCAGAAGTGCGATCATCTCCGCCGCATTTCCGCCCTTGGTGTCGTGCCAATTCTTGTAGATCTGCTTCAGAACCGCCACCGGCCCCGCAGTATTCACCTTAGCTGCGGCCGCCGGTGCGGCAGGCGCGGCCTTGACTGGCTTTGCAGTTGTTTTTGCAGCCGACTTTGCAGGCGGCGCGGGCGTCTTGGCCTTCGCCTTGGGCGCAGCTACGGCGGCTTTCTTTACCGGCTTCTTGGACTTAAGTGCTTTTGTAGACATGACTTTTCACCCCTAAACCGTGGCAAATGTAGCACACGGAACACGGGTTTGTGGAGACTTGTCTTAACTTGTTGATTCGGAAGGATTTACTTCAAAATCGGCAAAACTTTACCTTACGGAATCACACTCAACCGAGCCGGCTTAAGGCCTCCCCGATACGCACCTTCCGGGCCTCGAAACTGGCCTTGCGCTCCCGGTTCTCCTCCAGCACCTCCTCGGGTGCCTTAGCCACAAAGCCGGGATTGGCCAAACGACCAACAATCTGGGCTATGTCCTGATCGAGCTTGGCCAATTCCTTCTCCAGCCGCGCCCTTTCAGCAGCAAAATCGATAAGCCCCGTCAACGGCAGCGCCACCACCGCCTCACCCAGCACGATCTGCGCGGAATTGGCCGGCACCGCATCGGCAAAATTCACACTCTCAAGCCGTGCCAACCGCAAGATTTCGTTCATCCACGCACCCGCGCGCTTCACCGTCACCGCATTGGCACCGGTAAGCATGCACGGAATTTTGGCGCCCGCCGGCACATTCATTTCCGCGCGCACCGAGCGCACTTCGGAGATGAAGCGGATCACCCAATCAATCTCGTCATCCGCTTGTCCATCGCCAAGCCCCTGATATTGCGGCCATTCCGCATCTATCAGCCAGCTTGTGCGGGAAGGCCCCTGCTCGCCCGTCTTCTGCCAAAGTTCTTCGGTGATGAATGGCATAAATGGATGCAGCACCACGAAAATCTGGTCCAGCACCCACGCCGTCATCGCCCGCGTTTCAGCCTTCGCCGCTTCATCGCTACCCATCAGGATGGGCTTGGTGAGTTCCAAATACCAATCACAGAACACATTCCAGACGAACTGATAAAGTGCGCCTGCGGCCTCATTGTAGCAATGATCTTCAATGGCCTTCGTCACCGCATCACGCATGCGTGAAACTTCGCCGCCGATCCAACGATTGATGCTCTGCGTGGCGCGCGTGGGGTCAAATCCTTCCACCCGCGCACAGCCATTCATCTCGGCAAAGCGCGCCGCATTCCACAGCTTGGTTGCAAAATTACGATAGCCTTCAACACGTTGCGTCGAAAGCTTGATGTCACGCCCCTGCGCGGCCATCGCCGCCAGCGTGAAACGCAAAGCGTCAGCACCGTATTTGTCGATAAGATCGAGCGGGTCAATCACATTGCCCTTCGACTTCGACATCTTCTGGCCCTTCTCGTCACGCACGAGGGCATGGATGTAAACCGTATGGAACGGCACTTCCTTCATGAAATGCAGCCCCATCATCATCATGCGGGCCACCCAGAAGAAGATGATATCGAAGCCGGTGACCAGCACATCCGTCTTGTAAAACCGCTCCAACTCCGGCGTCTTGTCCGGCCAGCCGAGGGTGGAGAACGGCCAAAGCGCGGAGGAGAACCAAGTATCCAGCACATCCTCATCACGTGTCAGCACAACATCATTGCCGAACTTGGCCCGCGCTGCCGCAAGGGCAGCTTCTTCAGATTCCTCAACGAACACAGCACCATCCGGCCCATACCAAGCCGGAATCTGATGCCCCCACCACAACTGGCGGGAAACGCACCAAGGCTGGATGTTGTTCATCCACTCGAAATAGGTCTTCTCCCAGTTCTTCGGAACGAAAACCGTATCACCCTTCTCCACCGCCGCAATGGCGGGCTTGGCGAGGGTTGCCGCATCGACATACCACTGCTCAGTCAGCATCGGCTCGATCACAACGCCGGAGCGATCACCGAAAGGCTGGGCGATAATCTTGTCTTCCTTGCCGCGGAAGAAACCGAGTTCCTCAATCTCCGCCAGCACCATCTCACGCGCCTTGTAACGATCAAGCCCGTGATAACGCTGAGGAACATGGTTTTCCGGCGTCGAAATCATCCGCGCCTTTTTGTCCATCAGCACGATCATCGGCAGCTTATGACGACGCGCCACTTCAAAGTCATTGGCATCATGGGCACCCGTGATCTTCACGGCCCCTGTGCCGAATTCCGGGTCGGGATATTCGTCAGCAATGATGGGAATAAGCCGATCCGCAATCGGCAAGCGCACCATCTTGCCCACAAGGTTCTTGTAGCGTTCATCGGAAGGATGCACGGCCACGGCACCATCTCCCAGCATGGTTTCAGGCCGTGTCGTGGAAATGATAATTTCTGAAATGCCATCCACCGGACCATCCGCCAGCGGATAGGCGAATGACCACATGGAACCCTTCGTATCGCGCATTTCCACTTCGAGGTCGGAAATGGCGGTTTCGAACACCGGGTCCCAATTCACAAGGCGGTTGTCCTTGTAGATCAGCTTTTCCTTATAGAGCTGCACGAACACCTTGGTGACGGCGCGCACCATCTGGTCATCGGCGGCACCATTGGCACCCATCGTGAAGCGTTCGCGGCTCCAATCACACGAAGCGCCAAGCCGGCGCAGCTGTTGGGTGATGATGCCACCGGATTCTTCTTTCCAATCCCACACGCGCTGGAGGAACGCCTCGCGCCCCATTTGGCGGCGGTCGGTCTTGCCTTCCTTGGCGAGCAACCGCTCCACCACCATCTGTGTTGCAATGCCCGCATGGTCCGTGCCCGGCTGCCACAACACATCCTTGCCCCGCATGCGCTCAAAGCGCACCAGCACATCCTGAACCGTATTGTTCAGCGCATGCCCCATATGCAGCGAACCGGTGACATTGGGTGGCGGAATGACGATGGAGAAAGCCTCAGTCCCCGGCTTCTTGCCTGCCTTGAAGGCACCCGCCTTTTCCCAAGCGGCATAAAGGCGCTGTTCCATCTCAGCCGGATCAAAGGTTTTTTCGAGCATTTGCGAAGGCTTCCAGAGCGTGAATCCATGATTTGCTGCTATAAACACCAGCAAACGATGGAGCGCAACTGTGAGGCTGGCTTAGCGGCCGCGCCGAGCCACGCGCTCGATTTCTTCGCGTACCAGACGTTCCACAATATTGGGAAGATGCGTGTCGAGCCAATGGCGCAACATGGGCTGCAGCATTTCCCGCGTCATCTGTTCAAAGCCACTTTCCAAATTGCGGCTTTCCGAAAGCCTTCCAAAAGCCGAAGCGGTGGCTTGCGCCGCACGCGGCGACAAAAGGCTCTGCTCGCGCACCGCAGCGGGAGCCGATACGGGAATGGGAGCCGGGGCGGGCTGGGCCACGGGCGCATATTCCGACGACTCTGACATACGCGGACGCAACCGCAGAGGCTCCTGAGCAGGCTCAGGGGCCAGCCGCGCAGGCTCTGCCGGACGCGGCGGGGGCGCAGGCGGTGAAATGGGCTGAGGGGCGCGGAAAAGGCTGGTAAATGGCTTCGGTGCCGCGACAGGAGCCGGAGCCGGGGCCGCAGGCTGCAAACGCGGCTCGGCGCGTGCCAGCTCATTGTTGATCTTATCACGCAGCAGCTTGATATCATCGGCAGCCGACAGAACCGGAGTGGCCGTTCCCGGCAAGCGCACTTCTTGGCGATCCGCGCGCGTCTGGGCAGCGTTTGCAGCCCGACTCAACGCCTGATGATCCTCCTCACGGATCGCACGACGGATGGAAGCCAGAAGGTCTTCCATGCCTGGATCCGGAGCTGATTGTGATCTGCCCATGCTACGCTTTACCTGTTCTCGCCAAGCCCGTTTTAGGCCCGCAATGTCGCCCATTCGGACGCCATCAGGCAATCATCAAAAACCGGATATCCCCGGTAATCACTCGACTTCGTCGATGCCCGTTCCGATGAACTTGAAGCGGACGTTTTTGTAATTCTCCGCTGGATCATAGTTCTCGATGCCAAGGCCAATCTCGGCAGGCGTCAACTGACCCGTGGTGGCAAGCACTTGATATGCCCCAACAATCTGGTCCCGTTCAGCTTGCACCAACCGCACTTCGGCATTGACGAGATCCTGCTGCGCGTTCAGCACATCAAGCGTGGTGCGCGAACCCACCATCGCTTCCTGACGCACGCCGTCGAGGGCAAGCTGGCTGGCCTTCACCTGCTCGGCGGAAGCAACGATGGACTGGCCGGAGGCGACCAGATTATTCCAGCTAGACACAACAGCTTGGCGCACACCGCGCTGGCGTTCGATTACCTGGATGCGACGCTGGCTCGCCATCTGCTTGGCTTCACGCACGCCCGCATAAACCTGACCGGCTTCATAAAGCGGCATGGAAACCGAACCATAAACCTGCTGGCTGGTGGCCCGCAGCCCATTGACGCCAGAGGCATCATTCTGGGTGGCGTATTCAGCGACAAGATTGGCACGCGGCAGCAAATCGCCGCGCGTGTAGTCCACCTGATGACGGGCGGCCTCTTCTGCGAACATGGCGGCAATCACTTCAGGATTCGTCGTTTCCGCCTTGGCCAGCGCGGCTTCGAGGCTGCTCGGCAAAATCTTGGGAAGTCCGGGCGACTTGAGCGAGCCCGGTGCCTTGCCAACAATCATTTCATAATTGGCAATGCTGGAGGCACGCTGTGCCACTGCCAAAGCCAGATTGGATTTTGCCAGCGACAGCCCGGCGCGCGCCTGCGCTACATCCGTGCGGGTGATTTCACCGACATTAAAGCGCGCATTGGCCGCATTCAGTTGCTCGCCAAGCACTTTCACATCCTGCTGGCGCAAATCGACGATGCGGCGATCACGCACCACATTCATGTAGGCGGCAACGGCTTGCAGAAGCACCGATTGCTCGGTGGATGAAAGATTAGCACGGCCCGCGAGGACATTGGCTTTCGCCAAGGCGGTGCGGTTCAGCGTCTGAAAGCCGCGAAAAATTGGCTGGGAAAGCTGGATCGACACCGAAGCCGGGTCGGACTCGGTCGGACTGCTCGCCGTTGAATCTGACTTTTCCACACCCGCCTGCCCGGATGCCGTAACCGAAGGCCGCCAGCCCGAAAGCGCCTGAGACACACCTTCGTCAGTGCCGCGCTGGCGTGCGCGGTCGGCGCGGATGGTGGGGTTTGAGGTGTAAGTGGCTGTAAGTGCGTCAAAAAGCGTCTCAGAGAACGCAGGCGCAGGCGCCGCCAAAGCGACGGCCATCAGAGAGGCCGCCATGGCAGAACGCCAGCTGGAAAAGGAATGGATCACCCGCAACCTCCGAAGATTAACAAATCTTGCGCAAAACGACTCATTCCGCAACAGGGCGAGTTTAGCTTCTGCGCCTGCAATTGTCACAAAGCCCACAAAACAACCCTCATATCAGAATACAAAAGCGGGTCGTGCGGGTGAAAAACCCGGCAAAAGTGGAACGGATGCGTCAAAAGCCGCTCGTCTGCTGAGCGCGCCATCCTGAAGCGAGGTCAAATGCGCCCGACCCATTGTGAGCGCCCCCTCGACGCTGACCATACGGCCACCCGGCTGCAAACGCCGCGCAAGTGCCTCCGGGAAGGAAGGAACGCGGCCGTTCACGAAAATGACGTTGAATTTTTCAGCCCCGGCAGGCCCTTCAGCAAAGCTGCCAGCGGTCTCAACATGGGCATTTTGAACCGCGATCTTGGAGATATTCTGGCGGGCCATGTCCGCCAAGGCAGAATTGGTCTCCAACCCCGTTACCTTGGCACCCAAACGCGAAAGCACAGCCAGCCCATAGCCCGTGCCGCAACCGACATCGAGAATGCTGTCCTGCGGCCCGATGTCAGCCAATTGGATAAGCCGCGCAAAAGCCATGGGTTCCATCAGGAAGCGCGGCAATTCACCCCCGCGCTCCAGCAGCACATCCTCGTCCATATAGGCGAAATCAGCCCGTTCCGGCGGCACGAACAGCTCACGCGGCACTTGCGCCATAGCTTGGATCAACCGGGAATCCGTGATGCCGTTGGGCCGGATCTGGGATTCGACCATATTAAGGCGGGCGGCTGCAAAATCGGTCATGGTTACTAAGACTCTAATTGAGGATGCGCGCCCACAGATAGACAGTGCGTGCGCTGCTGTGCAACATGATTGTGCTGGGCGCAAGCTTGCCCTATATACGCCTCGCGCTTGCGAGGGCCTCGTGGCGGAGTGGTGACGTAACGGACTGCAAATCCGTGAACCCGGGTTCGATTCCCGGCGAGGCCTCCAATTTTTCCCCCAGAAAACCGAAAAAGCCGCCCACACAGTCATGCGGGGCGGCTTTTGTTCAGAAATCGAAGATTTCGCCGAGGATGGATTTCTTCTTTTTGTAACGCGGATCATAGCCGCGCTGGTCATAGCCACGCGGGTCATAAGCCGGCTGGCTATATTGTTGCTGCGGCGGCGCAGGTGCAGCGGCGGGGGCTGGTGCGGGGGCCGTGGCAGTGGTGCGTTCGATGATCTTATCCAACTCACCCCGATCGAGCCAAACACCACGGCATTTGGGGCAATAATCGATTTCGATTCCCTGCCTGTCTGACATCACCAAATCAGAACCATCCGTCGGGCATTTCATGCTGCGCTTCTCCATTGAGCCAATTCTCAAGAGATTGGAATGAAGCGGCCAAATTTCAAGGGTTCAACGCTGGACGATGACCGGGGTGCCTTCCGGCACGCGCGCAAAAAGATCCAGCACATCCTCATTCCGCATGCGAAAACAGCCATAGGAAGCCGCCGTGCCGATCGAAGAAGGCCGGTTGGTGCCGTGGATGCCATATTTTCCATCCCCCAACACCAGCACCGCCGCCCCCAGCGGATTGGCCGGCCCGGGCGGAATGACGCGCGGCAGATGTGGATTGTCCCGCCGCACCATTTCCGGCGGATGCCAAGTGGGATTGCGCTGTTTGAACGCCACATGGCTGGTGCCCTGCCATTGCCGCCCGACCTTTCCCACCGCCACGCTATACTGAATGGCCCGCTCGCCCGGCAGCGTCAGATAGAGCTTACGCTCAGCGGTTCGAATGAGAATCAGACCCGGTGGCACCCCCGGCAAGGCCACGAGGCTTCCCGATGCCTCGGCGGCAACCGCGAACAAAAACAGCAGGAACAGGGTGAACACATGGCGCATGGGCCAAAGCCTAACGCGCGCCTGCCCTGCCTCAAAACGGAAGCGGGCCTTAACATTACCGCTAAAGCTTTACATTCACCGCCGCCGGCCGCTGCTGCCGTTGCCGTTCGAAAAACCAAGTTTTTGAGCAAGCGATGGATAGCGTCTTTTCAGCCAAACGCCGATTCTCACCGTCGCATTGCGCCGGAAACGCCGAACAAAGGGAATATCCACCGAAAGCACAGCCACGCCCACCGGCACCATCCAGAAGCCGAGAACGGGCAAAAAGCCCAAAAAACCGCCTACAACAAGCAATAAACCAATCGGAACCCGGAGCAGCATGCTGCGGGGAAGCCTGAATACGCGCGAACCGAAGCGAACTGTAGCCATAGTCGTGAAATGCGCTCTCCCATGCCGATTGGCAAGGGAGTTTGTTTACCCTTTGCTGGCAATGTGAAAAAGCATTTGAACTGCCGGAAGCGTTTGCTATATGGCAGGGCAATTCCCCGATAGCTCAGTTGGTAGAGCATTCGACTGTTAATCGAATTGTCGCTGGTTCGAGCCCAGCTCGGGGAGCCAGATTATAGGGCCGCGTCCACTGGATGCGGCCCTTTTTCATGGCCGGGAGGCTTGCCACCCACCGCCCAAGCCGCCACAATCAAAAGAATAATCTCCAAGGAGCGGCCTGAATGAACATTAAAAATGACGTGCTCGAGGCCATTGGCAACACGCCGCTGATCCGCTTGAAGAAAGCCTCCGCACTCACCGGCTGCAATATTCTGGGCAAGGCCGAGTTCATGAATCCCGGCCAATCGGTGAAAGATCGTGCCGCACTTTACATCATCCGCGACGCCATGAAGCGCGGCGAGCTTAAAGTTGGCGGCACCATTGTGGAAGGAACGGCCGGAAACACAGGAATCGGATTGGCCATGGTAGCCAATGTTCTGGGCATCAAAACCGTGATCGTGATTCCCGAAACGCAAAGCCAAGAGAAGAAAGACACGCTGCGGCTTCTGGGGGCCGAACTCGTGGAAGTTCCGGCTGTGCCCTATAAGAACCCCAATAATTACGTGAAATATTCTGGCCGCTTGGCCGCCAAGATGGGCGCTGTTTGGGCCAACCAATTCGACAATACCGCCAATCGCCAAGCCCATGTGGAAACCACCGCCCCCGAAATTTGGGATCAGACGGGTGGCAAGGTGGATGCCTTCGTGTGCGCGGCAGGTTCCGGCGGCACCATTGCAGGCGTTAGCGAAGGCCTGAAGGCGCGCAACCAGAATATCCGCATTGGCCTGGCCGACCCGATGGGGGCTGCCCTTTTCAGCTATTACACAACCGGAGAACTGAAAGCCGAAGGCTCGTCCATCACCGAAGGCATCGGCCAGGGCCGCATCACGCGCAATCTCGAAGGAGCCGTGATTGATGACGCCTTCCAGATTACCGATGAAGAAGCCATTCCGCTGGTGTTCGACATGTTGCAGGAAGAAGGCCTCGTTCTCGGCGGCTCGTCTGGCATCAATGTGGCTGGTGCCATGGCGATGGCGCGCAAGCTGGGGCCGGGACACACCATTGTCACCATTCTTTGCGATTTCGGCACGCGCTATCAGTCCAAACTGTTCAACCCAGAATTCCTGCGTTCAAAAAATCTGCCGGTGCCGGAATGGCTGGAAAACCATGCAAGCCACGCCCCCAAAGTTTTCGAACCCGTGGAGTGAGATGACATGAACTGGCTTGTCTCAACCGAATGGCTTGATTCGCACCTGAAAGCGCCCGACATCGTGATCGTGGATGCCACCTGGCACCTGCCCAATGTCTCGCGCGACGCCCATGCCGAATATCTGGCCGAGCGTATTCCCGGTGCTGTGTTCTTCGACATTGACGAAATAGCCGATACCTCCAGCCCCTACCCCCATATGCTGCCAAGCCCGGAGAAATTCGCCTCCCGCATGCGAAAGATGGGCATTGGCGATGGCAAGCGCGTGGTAGTTTATGACAGCTACGGCCTGTTTTCCGCCGCCCGCGTATGGTGGATGCTGCGCGTGTTCGGCAAGGAAGATGTAGCTGTTCTGGATGGCGGATTGAAGAAGTGGAAGGCCGAGGGCCGCCCACTGGAAGACGGCCCGCC
The DNA here is from genome assembly GCA_903951595.1 of uncultured Hyphomicrobiales bacterium. Taxonomy (GTDB): domain Bacteria; phylum Pseudomonadota; class Alphaproteobacteria; order Rhizobiales; family Aestuariivirgaceae; genus CABJBCQ01. The sequence goes on from CAJBCQ010000121.1 coordinate 24,183, forward strand.
TATCAAACCACAAGAGCGCCACTTCACCGCCCGCTTCAATTCCCTCATGGTACGCGACAAGGCCGAGATGCAAAAGGCACTGACCGCTGGCGCACAAGTGGCAGACGCACGCGGCCCCGGACGCTTCACAGGTGCAGAACCTGAACCCCGCCCAGGCTTGCGCGGCGGCCACATGCCCGGCGCGCGCAATGTTCATTATGCCAAGCTTGTAAACGACGATGGCACCATGAAAGCGCCGGATGAAATCCGCGCGGTTTTTGAGAGCTGCGGCATCGACCCTGCCAAGCCCATTGTCACCAGCTGCGGCTCCGGCGTTACCGCCGCCGTGCTGGCCTTGGGCCTTGCTGAAATCGGCAATCAGAAAACCGCGCTTTATGATGGCTCTTGGACCGAATGGGGCTCAGACCCCGATCTGCCCGCGGTAACGGGAGAAGCTTGATGGCTGGCACCATCGCCACGGTCGTGACGTTCCTCGAAATGAACGCGCGGCCCACGCATCTGCATTTCCCCGCCCCTGCCAACCTCAAACTGCTGCTGCTGAAAGCCGAAAAGCCGCCGGTTCATTATTACCGCTATCTCTATGACAGCGTGGGGCGCGGACTTTATTGGGTGGACCGCAAGCGCATGCGTGACGAGGCGCTTGCCGCGGCCATCCATGCTGAGGGCGTGGATATCTATGTGCTGCATGTGGGCGGTGTTCCCGCCGGATATTTCGAAGTGGCCGTGCGGGGTGAAGGCACCACGGAACTCGCCTATTTCGGCCTCATCGCGGATTTTCACGGGCTGGGCTTGGGCAAATGGTTCCTGAGCGAAGCGGTGAACGCCTGCTGGACAAGCGGCGAACCTTCCCGCGTGACCGTGGAAACCTGCACACTGGATGGTGCTGCGGCCTTGCCGTTATATCAGCGGATGGGGTTTGAGCCTTATGACCGCAAGGACAAGACGATGGTCTTGCCGGAGGGGTTTAGGCCGGAGATGTGATCCACTTCTCCGTCATCCTCGGGCTTGACCCAAGGTGAGGTGTTGGGTGGGAAGGCATGTGCCCGGACGAACTCAATGCAAAATCTGGCTTAAGAACAGCTTCGTCCGGTCGCTCTGCGGATTGGTGAAGAATTCTTCCGGTGTGTTCTGCTCAACAATCTGCCCCTGATCCATAAAGATCACCCGGTTTGCCACTTGGCGCGCGAAGGCCATTTCGTGGGTCACACAGATCATCGTCATGCCGGACTCGGCCAGATCCACCATCACTTCCAGCACTTCCTTGATCATTTCCGGATCGAGCGCGGAAGTGGGTTCATCGAACAGCATGACGCGCGGGTTCATGCACAAAGCGCGCGCGATGGCCACGCGCTGCTGCTGGCCGCCGGAAAGCTGGCCGGGATATTTGAGCGCCTGTTCGGGAATCTTCACGCGCGTCAAAAACTTCATCGCCAAAGCCTCCGCCTCCGCCTTCGGCGTCTTGCGAACCCAGATGGGGGCCAGCGTGCAGTTTTCCAGAACTGTCAGATGCGGGAACAGATTGAAATGCTGGAACACCATGCCCACTTCGCGGCGCACTTCGTCCACCTTTTTCAGGTCATTGGAAAGCTCAATACCATCAACAACAATCCGGCCCTTCTGGTGCTCCTCCAACCGGTTGATGCAGCGGATGAGGGTGGACTTGCCCGAGCCTGATGGCCCGCAAATCACAATGCGCTCCCCGCGATAAACCGTCAGATTGATATCGCGCAGAACTTGGAACTGGCCGTACCACTTGTTCATGCCTTCAATGTCGATGACCACCTCATCGGAGACCTTGAGCGCCTTTTTTTCCGCATTTGCCATGAGAGGTTCCTAACGTCTATGTCCGGTCGCCAAACGGCGTTCCATGTGGATTGAATAGCGTGAAACGCTGAAACAGAAGGCCCAATAGACAAGAGCGGCCACAAAATAACCCGACCGCGCCGTCTCCGCCGATACCCATTTCTGGTCCGCAGCACCTGCCTGGATGATCCCAAGGAAATCAAACAGCCCCACCACTAGCACCAATGTCGTATCCTTGAACAGGCTGATGAAGGTGTTGACGATGCCGGGAATGACGATCTTCAACGCCTGCGGCAGGATGATGAGCAGCGTCATGCGCCAATAGCCGAGCCCCAAGGCCTTGGCCGCCTCATACTGCCCTTTCGGAATGGCCTGCAAGCCACCGCGCACCGTTTCAGCCATATAGGCAGACGAGAACAACGCCACCCCGATGATGATACGCAACATTTTATCCGTATTCATGCCCTGCGGCAGGAAAAGGGGCAGCATGATGGAGGCCATGAACAGCACGGTGATGAGTGGCACACCGCGCCAAATTTCGATGAAAGCAATGCAGAAATAGCGCACAATCGGCATTTCCGACCGCCGCCCCAGCGCCAACAACACCCCCAGCGGCAGAGAAAGCACAATGCCCGAAACCGCCACCACCATGGTCAACAGCAGCCCGCCCCATTTATTCGTGTCCACAGCGGCAAGGCCAAAGGTGCCGCCATACAGCAGAATTTCAGCAAGGATGGGCAGGCCGAACACGAAGGTGATGCCGGTATAAAGCTTGTAAGGCACACGCGGGACGGCAAGGGCCGCAAGAAGCCCTGCGAAAACAACCGCCAAGACATCCACCCGCCAGCGTTCCTCGAACGGATAGAAGCCATAAATAAACTGGTGGAACTTCGCCCCGATAAAAGCCCAGCACGCCCCCGGCTGCACGCCTTCACGCGGCGGCGTGATGCAGGCTTCGCGATCCTCGCCAAAGAACACCCCGCGCACCAACGCCCAATCAATCACCCCCCAAATCTGCCAGATGAGGAACCCGCCGATAAGCACGCTCGCAAGCGCATTGAGTGGGGTTGGGAACAGGTTCTCCCGCATCCAGCCCACCACACCGGTCATATTGCGCGGAGCTGGCAACAGCGGCGCATCGGCGGTGCGAACAAAGGCGATATTGTTACGCGTCTGGGTCATGTCACCGCTCCACCAGCTTCATGCGCGAATTGAACCAGTTCATGAAGGACGAGGTGAGCAGGCTGAGCGACAGATAAACTCCCATCCAGATCAGCACAATCGTCACCGCTTGGCCCGTCTGGTTCAAAATGGTGCCACCCGTATAAACGAAATCAGGATAACCAATGGCCACTGCCAGCGAGGAATTCTTGGTCAGATTGAGATATTGGCTGGCAAGCGGCGGAATAATCACGCGCATGGCCTGCGGAATGATAATGAGGCGCAATGTTGGCCCATGCCGCAAACCCAGCGCATGTGCTGCTTCCGTCTGCCCATGGCTTACCGCCAACACACCCGCCCGAACAATTTCGGAAATAAAGGCCGCCGTATAGATGGAAAGCGCAAGATAAAGCGCCATGAATTCGGGAATGATGGCAAGCCCGCCCACGAAGTTGAAGCCCTGCAAGACGGGATATTCAAAGCGAACCGGCAGGCCTGACGCGCTGAACACCACAATCGGCAGCGCGATAATGAGACCCAAGGAGGTGAGGAAAGCCGGGAATATCTCGCCAGTTCTTTCCTGCCGCTTGCGCGCCCAGCGCGTGATGAAAAAGGTGGCGATGATGCCCACCGTCAAAGCCGCAAGCGTCCACAGGGCCGCAGGCTCAAACAAGGGCTTGGGCGACATCAGGCCGCGATTGGACAAAAAGAACATGTCGTCATAGCGCAAGCTATCACGCGGGGCTGGCAACGCCTTCAGAACCGTTTTGTACCAGATAAACATCTGCAACAGCAGCGGAACATTGCGGACGAATTCCACATAAAGGGTGGCCGAACTGCGGATCACCCAGTTCCGCGATAGGCGCATCACACCAACAAGAAAGCCAAGGATCGTCGCCGTAATGATGCCCAGCACCGCCACCAGCAGCGTGTTGAGCAAGCCGACAACAAATGCCGTGGCATAGGTGGAACCGCGCGAATAGGGAATGAGCGCCTGCAATATGTCGAAACCGGCCGTGTCATTCAGAAAGCTGAAACCGGGCGCCAGATTGCGCGCCTTCATATTATTGATCGTATTGTCCGTCACAAACACAACGAACCACACGACGGCGATCACCATGAAAAGCTGCACGCCAACAGAGCGCACCGTCGGGTGCCTCCAGAAGCTCGTTCGGCTTTGCGAACCGGGCACGGTTGTCATGAAAATCGGCCCTTCTGATAAGGTTTGGGCGCCGCACGGGATGGTGCGACGCCCATTTTGTTAGATCAGCGGATCGGCGGCGCGTATTGCAGGCCGCCACTCTTCCACAGCGAGTTTACCCCGCGCTTGATACCAAGCTTGGTCGCCTCGCCAACATTGCGATCGAAGATTTCGCCATAATTGCCCGTGGCGGCAAGAATCTTCATCACCCAATCATTCTCAACGCCAAGACCCTTGCCGAAATCGCCTTCCTTACCGAGCAGACGCGCCACTTCGGGGTTGGTGGACGAAGCCAGCTGCTCAGCCGAATTGGCCTGGGTAACACCCAGTTCTTCAGCGGTCAGAAGCGCATAATAGGTCCAGCGCACGAGGTTGAACCACTGCGTGTCATTCTGGCGAACGACCGGACCCAGCGGCTCCTTGGAGATGATTTCCGGCAGAACGACATGATTTTCCACATCCGGCAGCTTCAGGCGTTCAGCATAAAGGCCCGACTGGTCAGTCGTGTAAACATCGCAGCGGCCTTCATTATAGGCAGCTAGCACTTCTTCGTTCTTCTGGAAGGCCACGACCTGATAGGTCATGTTGTTGGCACGGAAATAGTCGGCCAAGTTCAGCTCGGTCGTGGTGCCGGTCTGCGTGCAAACCGATGCGCCATTGAGCTTGAGTGCGCTATCCACGCCCAGCGACTTCTTCACCATGAAGCCTTGGCCGTCATAATAGGTAACACCGGCAAAGGTCATGCCGCCCGTGGTGTCGCGGCTCATGGTCCATGTGGTGTTACGCGAAAGCACGTCCACTTCACCGGATTTGAGCGCTTCGAAACGCTGCGTGGCGTCAAGCGGAACGAATTCCACCTTCTTGCCGTCACCGAAAATCGCAGCCGCGACAGCGCGGCAGAAATCTACGTCAAGCCCAGTCCAGTTATTCTGCTCATCCGGATTGGAGAAGCCGATCAGACCTTGGCTTACGCCACATTTAAGTGTTCCGCGCGCTTTCACATCGTCTAGCGTGGCGGCGCTGGCACCGGCAACACCCATCGTCAGGGCAGTACCGATAACAGCCGAAAGGAGCTTTAGCTTCATTCTGGATTTCCCCCCATTGTTTTGCAGTGCCGCAGCACTGGCCAGCACTCGATCCTAAATTGTATAAAAGGTCAACGACAAATTTAGGGTTGTGTATCGCTTGGGCAGCGGCTGACTTCATGCTAGTCAATCAGCCACAGTTGTCAGCAGGTGGCCCATGAAGAAGAAGCAACCCAATAATGCCAATTTCGCGCCGCAAACGCGGATCGTAACGGCAGGTAGGGAATTCACCGAACATGGCTTTGTGAACCCGGCCGTCTATCGCGCCTCAACCGTGTTGTTTCCCACCGCCCAATCCTTGTTTGATTACGGGCAGGATTATACCTACGGCCGCAAAGGCACTCCCACCTCACGCGCGCTCGAAAGTGCTATTGCCACGGAGGAAGGTGG
>CAJBCQ010000122.1 GCA_903951595.1 uncultured Hyphomicrobiales bacterium
CTTCAAAGCCCCGGCGGCAAAAGCGATTTCGGGGGTGAGGCTTTGGGCGAAGGGCTGCATGGGGAAAGACTCCGGATAAATAGGGATCACATCCGGCTCTAGATTTTTGAAGGAAAAGGGTCAAGTCGGTGAAATGAGTTCACCAAAGTTGATGTTTATGCCGGTGGCGACGGGTGTAGAGTTGGCGGTCTTGACTTCCCGCGCCATTGGCCGACATTAACGACCGGAACAGACGGATATTTCGCCCTTGCAAGACCTCGCACCTGCCCTGAGTACAAGCCCCAGCCTGATCGACCCCTTTGGCCGGACGATCAGCTATTTGCGCGTGTCGGTGACGGATCGCTGCGATTTTCGCTGCGTTTACTGCATGTCGGAAAACATGACCTTCCTGCCCAAGCAGGAAATTCTCACCCTGGAAGAATTGGACCGGCTGTGTTCGGCTTTCGTGCGGCGGGGGGTGCAGAAACTGCGGCTGACGGGTGGGGAGCCACTGGTGCGGCGGGATATTCTCAAGCTCATCGAAAGCCTGTCACGGCATTTGGCTAGTGGTGCCTTGGAAGAATTGACGATCACCACCAATGGCAGCCAGCTTGCCAAATATGCCAGCGATCTGGCGCGGTTGGGGGTGAGGCGGATCAATGTATCGCTGGATACATTGGATGAAGCCAAGTTCCATGAGATCACCCGCTGGGGGCAACTGCCCAAGGTGATGGAAGGCATTGACGCGGCCCAGAAGGCGGGGCTTGCCATCAAGATCAACATGGTGGCGCTGAAAGGTGTCAACGAGCATGAGATCGGGCCGATGCTCGAATGGTGCCATTCGCGCGGCATGGAACTCACACTGATTGAAACCATGCCGCTGGGTGATATTGATGGAGATCGGACCGAGCAATATCTGCCGCTGTCGGTGGTGCGCGCGGGTCTGATGGACCGCTACACGCTGGAAGACATTGCCCACCGCACCGGCGGGCCTGCCCGCTATATGCGTGTGAAGGAAACGGGCGGGCGCATCGGCTTCATTACGCCCATGACGCATAATTTCTGCGAAAGCTGCAACCGCGTCAGGCTTACCTGCACGGGCACTTTGTATATGTGCTTGGGCCAAGAAGATGCGGCGGATTTGCGTTCGGTTCTGCGCGCCTCACCGCAAGATGCAGCACTTGATGCCGCCATTGACGCGGCGATTTTACGTAAACCCAAGGGCCATGATTTCGTGATCGACCGCCGCCACAATAAGCCTGCCGTTGCCCGCCATATGAGTGTGACGGGCGGTTGATGACCAGCGTGGATGACGCGCGCGCCGGACCTATCAAGGCCGGTTTGATGATGATGCTGTCGAGCCTGTGTTTCATCATCAATGACACGGGCATGAAGCTTCTCTCGCAAACCATGCCAACGGGCAGCCTCATCAGCTTGCGAAATGGCATCGCCAGCCTTTTGCTTCTGGCCTATGTGTTGGCCAGTGGGGATGGCGGCAAGCTATCGGCTATTTTCGGACGCTGGGCCGTGTTGCGAACGCTGGTGGATGCCGCGCTGACCGTTTTGTTCTTGGTGGCGCTGGCGCATCTGCCGATTGCGAACCTCACGACCATCTTACAGTCGCTGCCCATCGTGGTGGCGGCCATGGCTATTTTTACCTTGCGAGAAACACCGGGGCTGTCGCGCCTGCTCACCATACTTGCTGGCTTTGCGGGCGTGTTGTTGATCGTGCAGCCGGGTGGTGATGATTTCAGCATCTATTCCATGCTGGGAGTGGGTGTGGTGTTTCTGGCGGCGGCGCGCGATATCATGACGCGCCATATTGGTCAGCATGTACCCGGCAGCGTGATTGCTTTTGGCAATGTGATCGGGGTGGCACTGGTGGGGCTGGCGATCAGTTTCTTCGAAGGTGGCTTGCAATGGCCCACGCTTGGCGGTTGGGGCTTGGGGGTTATGTCGGGCGTATTTGTGGCGGCTGGCTTGGTGGCCCTCATCAAGTGTTTACGAATGGCACCGATTTCGGTGACGGCACCTTTCCGTTATTCGGTGGTGCTATGGTCCATCCTGTCGGGCTATTTCGTGTTCGAAGATGTGCCCAATGCACTGGCGATGGGTGGAATCGTGCTCATTATCGTGAGCGGCATTGCGGCGATGCGGGTTCGGCAGTAGCGGGTTTTGCGCTTGGACGGGAAAGCAACTTCAGGCCGTGCGCCGTATCAGTTCCACCATGTAGGCCGTGCTCCAGCCGAATAGCAAAAAGCCGTTCGCGGCGATCAATGCTGAGAGCAGGCGCCATTCGGGTGTCAGCGTGATATCGCCGAAGCCGACTGTCGTGAAGGAGACCAGTGCAAAATAGAGCGCGGGCTCCAGGCTATCCACCGCCCCTGTCGCCAGCAGCACGATCGCCCAGACCCAGACTTCAATTGTATGGGTGAGCAGGATGAACAGCATGGCCACGATAATAACGCCCGTATTGGCAAAGCGGTGCAGGCGGCGGCGGGCCACTTCAATGATGCGAGAAAGATTTGCACTCAAGAAATTCAGCATCTCGGCGTGAATACCCACGATGAGGGCAATCACGCCGGAGCCGATGAGAAGCTGCCAGAATATGAGGTTCAAAGTCAGCTAGCCAATTCAGCGAGAATGCGCGCCCAGCTGCGTTGGCCGCGGTGGTAGCTCGCCAAATCATATTTTTCGTTGGGGCTGTGGATGGCGTCATCATCCAAGCCAAAGCCCACCAGCACGCTGTCCATGCCCAATATATCGCGGAAGGATTTGACGATGGGGATGGAGCCGCCGGAGCCGCCCAGCACAGCCTGCTTTTTGTATTCCGCTTTGAGGGCGGCGGCGGCGGATTGCACAAAGCGGTTGTCTTCGGGCATCACCATGCCAGCATTGCCGCTGCCGCCCAAGAACTCCACCTTGCAATCTTTCGGAAGCTGGGCCTTCACCCATTTCTGGAAAGCCTTACGCACTTTTTCCGGGTCTTGCTTGCCTACCAACCGGAAGGAAAGCTTGGCGGTGGCTTGCGAGGGAAGCACGGTCTTGCTGCCTTCGCCGATATATCCACCCCACATTCCATTCACTTCGGCGGTTGGCCGCGACCAGAGTTGCTCTAGCACCATGCGGCCCTTTTCACCTGCGGGCACCGAAAGGCCCACGGATTTGAGGAAGGCTTTTTCGTTGAATTTCAGGGCTTTCCATTGGGCCTTGGTGGCTTTGGGCAGATCGGTCACTCCATCATAAAAGCCCGGAATGGTAATCTTGCCGTTCTTGTCGTGCATATTGCCGAGGATCTTGCTCATCACGCGCAAGGGATTCATGGAGGGGCCGCCGAACAGGCCCGAATGCAAATCAATGCGCGGACCAGTGATAACCATTTCCTCATGCGTCAGCCCGCGCAGCCGCGTGGTGATGGCGGGGGTTTTGGCGTTCCACATGTCGGTGTCGCAAACAAAAGCGGCATCGCAGGAAAGCTCTTTTTTGTTGGCTTTCAGGAACGGGTCGAGGCTCGGCGAGCCAGACTCTTCCTCGCCTTCAATCAGCACGGTGCAGTTGATGGGAAGCCC
>CAJBCQ010000123.1 GCA_903951595.1 uncultured Hyphomicrobiales bacterium
GATTGGGCCTAAGGATGCGGGTTTTTGGCCGCGCCTGCAAGCTTTGATGACCCGTCAAAGCAAGGTTAACTGCTCGCCGGGCTGTGGGGGCCGCGTGAAGCGGGTTTCATCCAGCTTTACCTTGTGGGTGTTGATGCCAAGCTTGCGACAGGCGATTTCGAAGCGGCGGCCCAGTGTCCAAGCATAAGGCCCGGTGCCGGTCATGCGGGTGCCGAAACTTGCATCATTGGTTTTGCCCGCGCGCATGGAGCGGATGAGGGAGAGCACATGGGCGGCCTTGCCGGGGTGGTCGGTCAGCAGCCATTGGCGGAATATGTCATCCAGTTCTAGCGGCAGGCGCAGCAGAACATAGCCTGCTTGCTTCACACCAGCGGCAGATACAGCGTTGAGAATGGCTTCGATTTCATGATCATTCAGCGCCGGAATGACGGGGGCGAGCATGGCAACCGTGGGGATGCCCGCTTTGGACAGCACTTCCAGCGTTTGCAGACGCTTGTGGGGGGCAGCGGCACGCGGTTCCATGGAGCGGGAAAGTTTGGGGTCGAGTGTGGTGACCGAGACAGCCACTTTCACCAGCCCCTTTTCAGCCATGGGCTTGAGAATATCCAGATCGCGCAGCACGAGGGCGGATTTGGTGATGATGCCGACAGGGTGGTTGAATTCAGCGAGCACTTTCAGAATGGAGCGGGTGATTTCGAGGCGCTTTTCGATGGGTTGGTAGGCGTCTGTATTCACCCCCAGCGCAATCGTGCGTGGGATGTAGCCCTTTTTGGAAAGCTCGGCACGCAGCACTTCGGCGGCGTTGGCCTTGGCGAAAAGCTTGGATTCGAAATCAAGCCCAGCCGAAAGCCCCATATAGCTGTGGCTGGGCCGGGCATAGCAATAGGTGCAGCCATGCTCGCAGCCCCGATAGGGGTTGATGGAGCGGTCAAAAGAAATATCGGGCGATTGGTTGTGGGTGATGATGGAACGCACGGTTTCGGTTGTTACCGAAGTGGCGCGGCTTTCGGGAGCTTCACCCAGCGTTTCCCAGCCATCATCGAAAATAAGGCGGGCTGTGGCTTCAAAGCGGCCAGAAACATTGGAACGCGCCCCACGCCCGCGTGATTGCCCCGGCAGGAGGGCGAGAGGGGGAGCGGGCCGCGTGTCGGCCAATCGGTTGATGAGTGTTGGCATGGGGGTAGGTTAGTCTGCCTTTGAGAACAAAGCAAGAACAATTTGCCAATCTGGTTCCCGCTTCACTTGCGCTTCAAATGTTCTTCCAGCCGCGGCATGATTTCCACGAAATTGCAGGGCAAGTGGCGATAGTCGAGTTGGTGGACCAGAATACCATCCCAGCCATCGCGGCAGGCACCGGGCGAGCCGGGCAGGCAGAAGATGTATTTGCCTTTGGCAACACCAGCGGTCGCGCGTGATTGTACGGTAGAGGTGCCAATTTTCGGGAAGGACAGCATGTGGAACAGCGTGCCGAAGCCTTCGATTTCCTTGTCAAACAGCCCGCGCATGGCTTCGATGGTGACATCGCGACCGGTCAGCCCCGTGCCACCGGTTGAGATCACCGCATCAATGTCGTGCGCTTGCAACCAGTGGCCCATGCGCGCGCGAATGAGGGCCACATCGTCGGCAACAATATCGCGGTCGGCCAGAATATGCCCCGCGCTGGTGATGCGTTCGGCCAGCGTGTCGCCGGATTTGTCAGTCTCGCGCGTGCGCGTGTCCGAGACGGTGAGAACGGCCATGCGGACGGGGATGAATTCGCGGGTCATGTCGTTATCTCCGGTCAAAGGCCAGACGCGCTGCCAGTGCCATCATCACTGAGCCGGAAATCCAGCCCATCGCGCGCTGGCCGGTTGGGTGATGCGACAGCATCTTGCCCAATCCAGCTGCAAAAGCACCGATCAAGGCGCAGGAAATGGTGGAGGTGAAGACGAAAATCATGCCCAGCGCCAGCATTTGCAGGGCGCTTGATCCGCGCGCGGGGTCCACAAATTGCGGCAGGAAGGCCAAAATGAAGATGATGGTTTTGGGGTTGAGCAGATTGACGAATGTGCCCTGCCGCCAAGCCGTGAAACCATCCGCCTCGCCGGTGCCATCAAATCGCGCAGGGCCTGCGCGCAAGGCCTGAAGGCCGAGCCAGACGAGCCAGGCAACGCCGAGCCAGCGCATGATTTCAAAGGCCTGCGGGTTGGCAGCGATAAGGGCGGCCAAGCCGAAACTGGCCAGAAGCACATGGCAGGTAAGGCCCGTTCCAATGCCAAGGCTTGCCGCCACTCCGCCACGCCAGCCGCCGCGCATGCCCGATGACAGACAATAAATGAAATCGGCCCCCGGGGTGGCGTTGAGCGCCAGACACGCGCCAAGAAAGATGAGAAAATCAGGAAGCGGCGGCAGCATCGAGCTTGTCCTTCAGGCTGAGCAGGTCTTTCCACGCATCGGCTTTCAGCCCAGCATTCTTGATGAGATTGCGCGGATGCCAAGTGGCGATCACGGGCACATCGTTGAAATTCCCCCATTTGCCGCGCAGCTTCAGCATGCCGGTGGTGGCACCCGTTAGACGCTGGGCGGGGGCTTCACCCAGGCACAGGATGACTTGCGGCCGCACGATCTGGATGAGGCGTTCCAGGAAGGGCAGGCACATTTGCGTTTCCGGCTCATTGGCAGCCCGCCCCCCCGGCGGGCGCCAGAAGGCCAGATGGGTGATGAGGGCTGTTTCACGCGATTGGCCAATGGCCGCGATCATGCGGTCGAGCAACTGACCTTCGGGGCCAGCAAAGGGCTTTCCCGTTTCATCATCCTCACGACCAGGATAATCGCCCACGATGAGCAATTTGGCCGTGATGAGCCCATCGGTGAAGACAAGCCGCGTGGCGGTGCGACTCAGGGGGCATGCGACAAAGCGCGACAGGGCTTCTTCGATGTCAGACAGGCTGTTGCAGGCAGCCGCAACCTTGCGAGCATCCGCGATGGCCGCTTCGGCATCCGCGCTACGGTCGGCCATGACGGGGCTGGATGGCGCGGCTTTGCGCTCCAAAAGCTTGGCGGTGGGGGCTTGTTCGGGGGTTGCCGGGGCGGCAAAGCGGTTGATCGCCACATCGCCCACGCCCTCATCCGCACCCATGCTGGCAAGCCATTGCACGGCGGCGAGGGCGGCTTCGGGGGTCATGTCGTTTATGGTATGCGGCATGGGTAAAAGTGACATTTGCGCTTGCGGGAGGGTCCACTATAACAGGCCCATCACAGGAAAACGACCCGGAGGCGACATAGGATGTCTGAAGCGCGCGAGGCGATGGAATATGACGTGGTCATCGTGGGCGGTGGGCCTGCTGGCCTGGGTGCGGCCATCCGGCTGAAACAGCTTGCCGCTGAGCAAGGCCGCGAGGTTTCGGTCTGCCTAATCGAAAAGGGCTCTGAAATCGGCGCGCATATCCTTTCGGGTGCCGTTATCGACCCTATCGCGCTGTCTGAGCTTTTCCCGGATTGGAAAGCTATGGGAGCCCCGCTTAAGACCGAAGTAAAGGATGACCGATTCTTCGTGCTCGGCCCGGCGGGGGCGTTGCGCCTGCCCAATTTCCTCATGCCGAAGCTCATGAATAATCATGGCAATTATGCCGGTTCGCTGGGCAATCTGTGTCGGTGGTTGGGCACGCAGGCGGAAGGCTTGGGCGTTGAAATCTATCCCGGCTTTGCAGCTTGCGAAGTGCTGTACCGGGAAGATGGTTCCGTGCGCGGGGTTGTTGCGGGTGTGATGGGACTTGCCAAGGATGGTTCCCACAAGGCCGATTACCAGCCGGGCATGGAACTGTTGGGCAAATATGTGCTGATTGCCGAGGGCGTGCGCGGATCGCTTGCCAAGGAAGTCATTGGCAAGTTCGAGCTTTCCAAAGGCAAGAGCCCGCAAAAATTCGGCCTTGGCATCAAGGAGCTTTGGGAGATTGACCCGGCCAAGCATAATCAAGGTCAGGTGACGCATACGATGGGCTGGCCGCTGGGCATCAAAACAGGCGGCGGCAGCTTCATGTATCACTTGGAAGACAATCTCGTTTCCATCGGCTTTGTGGTGCATCTGAATTACGAGAACCCGTATCTGTCGCCCTATAATGAATTCCAGCGTTTCAAACATCATCCGCTCATCAAGGATGTGTTGGAAGGCGGGCGGCGCATTGCCTATGGCGCGCGCGCCATCACCGAAGGCGGGTTCCAGTCTGTGCCGAAACTGACCTTCCCCGGCGGTGCCTTGATCGGCTGCTCGGCGGGTTTTGTGAACGTGCCGCGCATCAAGGGTTCGCATAATGCGATGAAGACGGGGATGCTGGCGGCGGAGGCTGTGTTCAATGCCTTGGGCGAAGGCCGCGAGGCTGATGAGCTTTCCAGCTATCAGCAAGCTTATGAAGCCAGCTGGGTCTATCAGGATTTGAAGCGCGTTCGCAATGTGAAGCCCCTGTGGTCGAAGCTCGGCCTGATTGGCGGCTTGGCGGCGGGTGGGCTGGATATGTGGACGAATGAGCTGTTCGGCTTCTCGTTCTTTGGCACGCTGAAGCATGACAAGACCGATGCGGCGAGCCTGAAGTCGGCCAAGAAGTTCAAGCCTATCGCATACCCCAAGCCCGATGGCGTGATCTCGTTTGATCGTCTTACCAATGTGGCTTTCTCTGGCACCAACCATGAAGAAGACCAGCCTGTGCATTTGCAGCTGATCGACGCTTCAGTGCCGATCCGTGTCAACCTTCCCGAATATGCCGAACCCGCGCAGCGTTACTGCCCGGCCGGTGTGTATGAAGTGGTGGGTGAAGGCGATGATGCCCGGTTCCAGATCAATCACCAGAATTGTGTTCACTGCAAAACCTGCGACATCAAAGACCCCAGCCAGAATATCCGCTGGGTGGTGCCGCAAGGGGGCGAAGGGCCGAATTATCCCAATATGTAAGGCTTGCATGCGCCAGCTTTCGCCATGAGCGTTTCGCGGCCCCATTTGCGGCATGAAAAGGCGTTGCACGCGCAGGGCATCACACCTGTTTGCGGGGTGGATGAAGCAGGCCGTGGGCCGCTGGCCGGGCCTGTCGTGGCGGCGGCGGTTATTCTCACGCCGGGGAAAATTCCGCGCGGGCTGAATGATTCAAAACAGCTCACCCATGACCAGCGCGAAGCCCTTTTTCCGCGCATCATGGAGCGGGCGATTGTTGGCATTGGCATTGCCGATGTGGCGCGCATTGACCGGGACAATATCTTTCAAGCCGCCATGTGGGCGATGGTGCAGGCGGTGAAGGCGCTGGAGGTTCAGCCACGGCGCTGCCTGATTGACGGCAACCATGTGCCCAAGCTTTTGATGCTGCCCGGTGAAGCGATTGTGAAGGGCGATGCCAAAAGCCTTTCCATCGCGGCGGCTTCCGTAGTGGCCAAGGTGACGCGCGACCGGATAATGCTGGCA
>CAJBCQ010000124.1 GCA_903951595.1 uncultured Hyphomicrobiales bacterium
GCTTCCACTCGGCATAGAACCCTGCTTCGCGCAGCCTGGCCTCGAACGGGGCGGAATCGGGTTCGTTGAAGGTGAAACCTTTCGCTTCAAGTTTCGGCCGCAAAGACGCGTTCAGCATAGCGAGATCGGCACGCTGGTTCATTCCGGCGGCGTTGAAGTGCTTGCTTATAATCTGCTGCAGATCCTCAGGCAGGGCAGCCCAGGTACTGGGTGAGCTTCGTGGAGGCGATCACCAACATCGTGGTGGATGTCAGTTTGCGGGCCACCTGAACGGAAATGCTCGTAATCCAAAGAATACTACGGCCATTCGTGTCAGGAAGGCCCCGACAACCGTAACCACGATTGCGATCCCCACTTCCTCGGGTTCGAGGACACTAGGGCGGCTTAGAAGGAAGAGTGAAAATGCCAAGCCCCAGAGCAGTGGAACCTCCGCATAGAACTCATCCTTCAGGGTCCCCACTTTTCCCGCCTGCCGAACGATATCACGGAGGATGCCACCTCCCGCCGCTGATAACATGGCGGCGATTGGCCCCCAAAGCCAGAGAGGTTCCGCGCCCACGGAAACGGCAATTGCAAGGCCGGAGACAGTAAACGCAGCCATACCTGCGGCGTCGCAGGTTTCCTGGATATTAGCCATTGTCAGGAACCGACGCTTCTTCGGAAAGGCTGTCTCGCCTTTAGATTTTGATCTCCTAAGGCTGATGGCGGAGATAATGCAGAAGCCGGCCAGAACTGTGGCGCCTACAAGATACAGGTAAAGGGGGTTCGACATGACGCCGATCGGGTGCCTGTCAAACAGGATGTCTCTCAGAGCACCACCTCCCACTGCAGGCAGAGCTGAGAGAACAAGTGCGCCGAAAAAGCTGAAGTTCTCCCGATAGGCGATCAGTACGCCCGACACCGCGAATGCTATCGTGCCTACCACGGCCAATATGTGAAAAGCTCTGCTATCCAGCGCATATCCCATTACAACCGAGAAGATGCGTGCGTGCAGGCGCTTTTTGAGGGTTCCTTCTTCCTCAAGCATGGCGATCGCGGTATTGATCTGCTCAATCGTATCCGCCGGTACAGTCTTCTTGCTGAAAATGATGTGAACACCGGCAGTTCCGGGCATGACGATTTCCGAAGCTTCGAATTTCAAACCGGATGCCAATGCTGCAGCTGTAACTCCCAGCCTGTCGCCGAGGAATGCATCAATTTGCCCACTGACCAGGTTTTTGAGGTTCTCCTCGTAACTCTGCGCGTACCTGACAAGTCCAGCCCGTTCCGCACGCTCGATGCTTCGGTTAACTTCGGGATCATGAAAAAGCCGACCAGGAATGACACCCAGCCGAAGGTGTGAAACCTCGTTCAGTAACGCTTCGACATCTGCGTTTATGTGGGACGCTTTGTCAGATGCTCTCACATAGAGCGAAATACGGGCCCAGCGATAGGGCAGGGAATAGTGAAACCTGTCGTCTCCGTCCGCCGGACGGAACGCGCCAATTGCGATGTCGCTGTTACCCTCCATCAGATCCCGAAGTTGATCTTGCCAGTTCCGCTTGTGAAGCTGTGCCTCCATCCCGGCGGCGCGCACGATGTCAGACAAGATCTCCACGTCCAGTCCCTGCGCACCTTCAATCTCTCCCTCCGAAAGAGACTGAAAAGGCGTGAAATCGGTCCATCCTCCCCGAAGGCTTATGTTGGCGCCTTGAGAACGGGAAGCGGGCCGAACAGACGGTGGCGGTGACGGTTGTTCAATTCCTATAGCCTGTGCATTTGCTGACGAGCCAAACTGATCCCATCCCGCTGTAGATCCGCAAGCAATGGCGATTACTACGAATATAGCTTTGAGTTTCATTCCGGAGCCTTGCCAAGTTTTCTCATCGATGAGTTGCTGGAAATTTCCCGAAGGTGGGCAGCCAATCGAGGTCCGGCAACGAAAGAAAGCGAACCGCTTCATGGCGTTCGATGCACGTGAACTCATCCGTGCTTACGCGGCCCATAAATGCTTCGGCCCCACGAGCGTGCGCAAAGCAATTGCCTCGGGCACGCTCACTCCGGAGTCAAACGATAATTGATTGGCGAATTCGGGAAAGGGCCTACTTATCGCAGTTAGCGACAAAAATGGCGCCTGTCATCATTCCGCCTGTATCTATGACGGGTGCATAGATGGCGTCGCATGTCTGACCGAACAACTTGGCGGGTCCGCTGTAGGATTGCTTCTTCGAGAGATGTTCGTAGGCCGGGGAACTCCGGTCCAGCTTTGTGTTGACGGCAGGGGTCCCGTCTTCCTTCTTCAGGGTTGTGTTTTCCCGTATGAAGTCTTGTCCGTCGTAGCGAAAAATCGTGCTTTCCTGACCTGCAAGGGCGGCATAGGGCGTCACCAAAACCAAGCTCATGCTGAGCAGGTATTTTGCGAGCATCGCACGGTTCCGTCGATCTTTGGCCATTGCTTTAATCCTTCCTCGTCCGGTTATGAAAAGCATGAGAGTTAAGGTGCGGAACGATAGTCCAACTCGGTACGGCGCGTAAATGCCGGTTTGTCTTGGTGGCCGACCCCCCTGGCGTGGACTTCAATCTGATCAGCGAATTCAAGAGCGGTGTCGTTGAGGCGAGCACGTCGAACAGAGGTTACGCAGGAAGAATGTGAGTTTGACAGGGCTTTCAGTCGAGGCTGAAAAGCTTGCAGTTGGGAAGAATAAATGGGCCTTTCCATCCGCGCCTATGCCGCCCACCGGGGCGTCAGCCACACCAGCGTTCGCAAGGCGATAGCATCCGGCAGGTTGAGCCCTGAGCCCGATGGCACGATTGACCCGGTAAAGCCGAACTTGCCTGTCC
>CAJBCQ010000125.1 GCA_903951595.1 uncultured Hyphomicrobiales bacterium
GCCCGCATCCACGATGGGACGCGCGGTGATGAAGGCATCGGTGCCGCAATCGGTTTCCGAGATGATGGCGTCCTGCGCCACGTCGACGAGACGGCGGGTAAGGTAGCCCGAGTTTGCCGTCTTGAGCGCGGTGTCGGCCAGACCCTTACGGGCGCCGTGGGTGGAGTTGAAGTACTCCAACACGGTGAGGCCTTCCTTGAAGTTCGAGATGATCGGCGTTTCGATGATCTCACCCGATGGCTTGGCCATGAGGCCGCGCATGCCAGCAAGCTGCTTCATCTGGGCCGGTGAACCACGCGCGCCCGAATGGCTCATCATATAGATGGAGTTAATGGCCTTTTCGCGCTTGGTCACCTCATCCACCTGAACGGCGGAAATGCGGGCCATCATTTCATCTGCAACGCGGTCTGTGCACTTGGCCCAGGCGTCGATGACCTTGTTGTACTTTTCGCCCTGCGTGATGAGGCCGTCAATATACTGCTGCTCATATTCCTTCACGAGATCACGTGTCTCGTTGACCAGCTTTTCCTTGGTTTCGGGAATGACCATGTCATCCTTGCCGAAGGAAATGCCTGCCTTGAAAGCGTGATAGAAGCCGAGAGCCATGATGCGGTCGCAGAAGATGACCGACTCTTTCTGGCCGCAATGACGGTAGACGGCGTCGATCATGCGCGAGATTTCGCGCTTGGTCAGAAGCTTGTTGCAGGTTTCCATTGAGATGCCCGGTGCCTTGGGCAGAAGCTCGGCGAGTTTCATGCGGCCGGGGGTCGTGTCCACAACGCGGGTGACTTCCGTTCCGTCAAGATCAATCCAAGTGAAGCGGAACTTCACCTTCGTGTGCAGGGAGACAGCACCCGTGGCGAGCGCATGTTCCATTTCGTGATGCGAGCCGAATACCATGCCCTCACCCGGCTCATTCGAGCGCATGATGGAGACATAATAGAGGCCCAACACGATGTCTTGCGACGGCACGATGATCGGCTGACCATTGGCCGGATGCAGAATGTTGTTGGTGGACATCATCAGCACGCGGGCTTCGAGCTGAGCTTCCAGCGAAAGCGGCACGTGAACGGCCATCTGGTCGCCGTCAAAGTCGGCGTTGAAGGCGGCGCAAACGAGCGGATGCAGCTGAATGGCCTTACCTTCGATCAGCACCGGCTCAAAGGCCTGAATACCAAGACGATGGAGTGTGGGCGCGCGGTTCAGCAGCACGGGATGTTCGCGGATGACCTCATCGAGGATATCCCAAACTTCCGGCTTTTCCTTCTCCACGAGCTTCTTGGCCTGCTTCACGGTGGAAGAAAGGCCTTTGGCTTCGAGGCGCGAATAGATGAAGGGCTTGAACAGTTCGAGCGCCATCTTCTTGGGCAGGCCGCACTGATGCAGCTTCATTTCCGGGCCGACGACGATGACCGAACGGCCAGAATAATCGACGCGCTTGCCAAGGAGGTTCTGGCGGAAGCGGCCCTGCTTGCCCTTCAGCATGTCGGCGAGCGATTTCAGCGGGCGCTTGTTAGCTCCGGTGATGACGCGGCCGCGGCGACCGTTGTCGAACAGGGCGTCAACCGATTCCTGCAACATTCGCTTTTCGTTGCGGATGATGATATCCGGTGCGCGCAGCTCGATCAGGCGCTTCAAGCGGTTGTTGCGGTTGATGACGCGGCGATAGAGATCGTTCAAGTCCGA
>CAJBCQ010000126.1 GCA_903951595.1 uncultured Hyphomicrobiales bacterium
CCGCAAAGCCGCCCGCTTCGTCCGCTTCTGCGATTGCTTTAACATCCCGATTGTCACCTTCGTAGACGTGCCCGGCTTCCTTCCCGGCACCGCGCAGGAATATGGTGGCCTCATCAAGCACGGCGCAAAATTGCTGTTCGCCTATGCCGAGGCCACCGTGCCGAAAATCACCATCATCACCCGCAAGGCCTATGGCGGGGCTTATGTGGTTATGTCGTCAAAGCATATCCGGGGCGATGTGACATATGCTTGGCCGACAGCTGAAATCGCGGTCATGGGTTCCAAGGGTGCTGCCGAAATCATCTACCGCAGCGAACTGGGCGACAAAGACAAGATCGCCGAGCGCGTGAAGGACTACGAAACCCGCTTCGCCAACCCCTTCGTGGCGGCAGAACGCGGCTTCATTGATGAAGTGATCATGCCCCATTCAACCCGCAAACGCATCGCGCGGGCGCTGAACATGCTGCGGCATAAGCAGTTGGAAAATCCGTGGAAGAAGCACGATAATATTCCGTTGTAATCCCTGTCATCGTCATCCCGGCCGTACCCCGGATTAAATCCGGGGGGAGAGCCGGGACAGGGCTTTCTGGATACAAATTTCCTCTGTGCCTGCCATAGCCCTGGCCCGGCTCGGTGGCCGAGCTGACGATGAAGGGGCATCATTCACCCCGCCCCAATCAACCGCACCGCTTCATCGCGTTCGAACAAATACAGCAGCACCTTCAACGCCTCTCCGCGCTCCGAAACCAACGCCGGGTCACGCGCCAAAACCAACCCCACATCATCCCGCGCCGCCGCCAACAGTTCCCCATGGACGGACAAATCCGCCAGCCGGAACTCTGGCATCCCAGACTGCCGCGTGCCCAGAACCTCGCCCGAACCGCGCAGTTTCAAATCTTCCTCGGCAATGCGGAACCCGTCCTCGCTCTCGCGCAGGATGGAAAGCCGCGCCTTGGCCGTCTCCCATAGCGGCCCCTTGTAGAGCAGGATGCAGCTGGATTTGCCCGAACCACGCCCCACCCGCCCGCGTAATTGGTGCAATTGCGCTAAACCAAACTTTTCGGCGTTTTCGATCACCATGATGGTGGCTTCCGGCACATCCACGCCCACTTCGATGACCGTGGTGGAAACGAGAATGGAAATCTCCCCCGCCTTGAAGCGGGCCATAACCGCATCTTTCTCAGCCCCCTTCATGCGCCCATGCACAAGCCCAACACGGCCGGGAAATTCCGCCTCCAAAGCTGCAAAGCGCGCTTCTGACGCTGCATCCTCCGTCACATCACTTTCAGCCACCAAGGGGCAAACCCAATAAGCCCGCGCACCCGCGCTGATCTGGCGGGCAAGTCCAGCGGTTACTTCTTCCATGCGCTCCAAGGGCACGGTGATGGTGACAATCGGCTCTCGGCCCACGGGCTTGCCGAGGAGGCGCGAGACTTCCATATCGCCATAGCGCGTCAGCGCCAGCGTGCGCGGGATGGGCGTTGCCGTCATCACCAGCACATCCGTCGCCACCCCAGCCTTGGCTTGCAACGCCAAGCGTTGATGCACGCCGAAACGATGCTGCTCGTCGATGATCACAAGCCGCAAATCCTGAAACTCAACGCCCTCCTGAAACAGCGCATGGGTGCCCAGAATGATATGAGCTTGGCCCAGCGCAATGCGTTCCAGAATATCCGCGCGCATTTGCCCTTTTTCGCGCCCGGTCAAAATCTCAACCGATATCCCCGTGCCTGCGGTGAGCCGTCTCAAGGTGGCGAAGTGCTGCCGCGCCAGAATATCGGTAGGCACCATCAGCACG
>CAJBCQ010000127.1 GCA_903951595.1 uncultured Hyphomicrobiales bacterium
GCGCCGAATTCGCTGCGTGCGGGGGCTGGGCCTCTGGGTTCGGGTGTCGCGACGTTGAAGGATGAGGACAGAACTTCTGGGGCCGAGCGGCCTTCGCGCCAGAGCCGCACAAAGCCAGCCGCGATTTCCGCCGGGCTGAAGCGTTCCAGCAAGGTGGCGGCCATCGGCTCATCCTCGCTGGGGCCTGCCGGGTGCAAAGCCGGGTGTTCGAGAAGGCGCAGATCATCGCGCGCCTGCACTTCTTCGGCTGTGGGCACGGTGGCCCATTCGGCCACAAGCTTGGCACCTTGCAACAGGCGTTGCGTTTTCTTGGCTTCGGAGGGGGCCACGATCAGCACCGAGGTGCCCTTTTTGCCCGCGCGGCCCGTGCGGCCGGAGCGGTGGAGCAGCGTTTCGGAATCATGCGGCAAATCGGCATGGATGACCAGTTCAAGGCCCGGAAGGTCGATGCCACGGGCGGCAACGTCTGTGGCGATGCAGACTTGCGCGCGGCCATCGCGCAGCGATTGCAGCGCGTGGGTGCGTTCCTTCTGGCTCAATTCGCCGGAAAGGGCCACGACTTGCAGGCCACGATTGCCCATGCGCGCCATCAAATGGCTCACATTCGCGCGGGTTTTGCAGAATACGATTGCCGCAGGGGCTTCGTAAAAGCGCAGCACGTTGAGGATCGCATTTTCGCGGTCGCGCATGGCGGCAGTCAGCACGCGGTATTCGATATCGACATGCTGGCGGGCCTCACCTTGCGTCTGGATACGCATGGCATCGCGCTGGAACTTCTTGGCCAGCACCGCGATTTCCTTCGACACGGTGGCCGAGAACATCAAAGTGCGGCGGCCTTCGGGGGCGGCGGAAAGGATGAATTCGAGGTCTTCGCTGAAGCCTAAATCCAGCATCTCATCGGCTTCGTCCAGCACCACGGCACAAAGACTGCCGAGATTGAGGCTGTGGCGTTCGATATGGTCGCGCAGGCGGCCGGGTGTGCCAACCACGATATGCGCGCCGCGTTCAAGTGCCCGCTTTTCATTGCGGAAATCCATGCCGCCGACACAAGTGGCAATGCGCGCACCGGCATTGGCGTAAAGCCATTCCAGTTCCCGCGCCACCTGCATGGCCAGTTCGCGCGTGGGGGCGATGACGAGGGCCAAGGGTGCTTCGGCTGAAAACAGCCGTTCTTCGTTGCCGAGAATTTCGGGAGCAATGGCGATGCCGAAAGCGACCGTTTTGCCGGAGCCGGTTTGAGCGGAAACGAGCAAGTCTCTGCCGGCAACGCCATCGGGCAGCATGGCCTGTTGAACGGGGGTGAGGGTTTCATAGCCCTTGGCGGCAAGCGCCGCGGCCAGTGGGGCGGCGATCTGTGTCTGTGTCATGGGCCCGCGAATAACGGATATTGCGGCAGATGTATAGGGCGGGCATCCTTGGCAACATCATGACGAATCCCGCAGAGCTTGACCCGCGCCAAATCTCCACCCTCATCGCCATCATGAAGGCGCTTCGCACGCCCGTGACGGGCTGCCCGTGGGATCTGGAACAGGATTTCGCCTCCATCGCCCCCTACACCATCGAGGAAGCCTATGAGGTGGCCGACGCCATCGCCAAGGGCGACCGGAAGGCCTTGGCCGATGAGTTGGGGGATTTGCTGTTACAGGTCGTCTATCACGCGCAAATGGCTGAGGAGGAAGGCAGCGTCCGCTTTGCCGATGTGGTGGAGGCGGTCACCACCAAGATGATCCGACGGCATCCGCATGTTTTCGGAGATGATGAGGCCCGTTCTGCCGGTGTAGCCAAGGGCTTCTGGGAGGCCAACAAGGCCAAGGAACGGCCCAAGGCTTCCGGGGTGCTGGACGGTGTGACCGTGGGCCTGCCGGGGCTTACACGCGCGGTGAAGCTACAGGCGCGGGCGGCACGAGTGGGGTTTGACTGGCCGGATTCAAGTTTCGTAATCGACAAGATCGAAGAAGAAATCGCGGAGCTGCGCGCGGCTGGTCGTGAGGAACAGGCGGGCGAGCTGGGCGATATTTTGTTCGCCATGGCCAATCTGGCGCGGCATCTGGAGGTTGACCCGGAAGCAGCGCTGCGGGCAACGAACGGCAAGTTCGAGCGTCGGTTCCGGTTTATTGAGGCGGCGTTGGCTAAGCGGGGCAAGACGCCAGCGGATTCCGATTTGGCGGAGATGGACGGGCTTTGGGATGAGGCCAAGAAGGCGGGGTTGTAGGAAGCTCTGTCCTTGGCCTTCCCCCAAGCCGAGACAGGGGCTGATTTACCCAGCCACCCGCACCTGATCGGCAAATTTCGCCTGTAACAGTCCTGAACTGGCTGCGTCTGCCCGCAGGCGCAGATTTACGCTGCCGTCTTCCTCATCATCGCGCGAGAGAACTTCAGTGTGGGCGTAGCACCAGGCTAGCCCTGCTCCTTCGCCCGGTGGCAGGTGAAGTTCAAAAACTTCTGCCGCGTTGGCGAGGCGGTCTTCGATGCGGGCGAGAAGATCGGCAAGGCCGAAACCGCTGACGGCGGAGACGAGAACGGCGGCGTCTTGGCGGGTGGCTTGTTGGCCCGCTGCCAAGCGGTCTTCCTCAGGCAGCAGATCGGCCTTGTTCCAAACTTCAATAATGGCACCCCGGCGTTCTTCGCTTAAGCCCAGCGAGGTCAGCACATGGTCAACATCGGCCTTCTGGGCGGTGTTTTCCATATGGCTGATATCACGCACATGCAGGATGATATCGGCTTCTAGCACTTCTTCCAGCGTGGCGCGGAAGGCGGCGACGAGGGTGGTTGGTAGATCGGAGATAAAACCCACGGTGTCCGACAGGATGATCTTGCGGCCCTGCGGAAGGCTGATCTCGCGCATGGTGGGATCGAGCGTTGCGAACAGCAAATCCTTGGCGAAAACTTCTGCATGGGTGAGCTTGTTGAATAGCGTAGACTTGCCCGCGTTCGTGTAGCCCACAAGTGCCACAACCGGATAAGGCACCCTTGCCCTGCCCTTGCGGTGCAGCGCGCGGGTGCGCTTTACGCTTTCCAGTTCTTTCTCGATGCGGCTGATGCGGTCTTGAATGATGCGACGGTCCATTTCGAGCTGGCTTTCGCCGGGGCCGCCCAAAAAGCCGAAGCCGCCGCGCTGGCGTTCCAAATGGGTCCATGAGCGGACAAGGCGGCTTTTCTGATATTGCAGATGCGCCAATTCCACTTGCAGCGTGCCTTCCCGCGTGGCGGCGCGTCTGCCGTAGATTTCGAGGATGAGGCCGGTGCGGTCCAGCACCTTGCATTCCCAAGCTTTTTCCAGATTGCGCTGCTGAACGGGCGTGAGTTGCGCGTTGACGATGGCA
>CAJBCQ010000128.1 GCA_903951595.1 uncultured Hyphomicrobiales bacterium
GAGCGTCGGCCTGCATTGCCGCCTCGCTGGAAGGCCAGGCAGGGCTTTGGCGGTGAAGCGTTTCATGGACTATGTGAAAAGCTTCGAGCGGGTGTGGATGCCAAAGCGGGTGGACATCGCCAAGCATTGGCATGAGTTTCATAGGCCAGCCCGTTGACCGTCACCCTCGGGTCAAGCCCGAGTATGACGTTGACTTATTGCAATGGTAACTGGCTCAAACGCCACTTCTTCCAAATTCACCCCATCCCCCCCGCGATCCACCACCAAGAACCGCGATGCGGGTGCGAACACGATCAGCGGATGGTGCCAGGTTCCGGGTGCATAATTCACCCCCTGCCGCCCACTCGCCCGAAACACGCGCAACGCTTGTGGAGAAGGCGAAGTGCCCACCACCACCAGCCATTCCTCATCCTGCAACGGATAGAACGCCTGCGACCCCAGCGGATGCCGTTCCAGCATGGAAATCGTCAAGGGCTGAGGCCGGGGCTCGGCCACAAACAGGCTCACCAGCACCCGGCCATTCTCGCCCGCCGCCACCACGCGCGCCAAATCGTGATAACGCTGTGTGGTTCCCTGATTGATGGGATAGTGAGCCGCACCCTCCGTTTCGATCACATCCCCGAAGGGTGCGAAGGCGGCGCGTGTCAAAGCCTCAATCTGGATCACGCCAGCCGCCCGAAAATACGCAGGCGGCTCACCCCGCCATCGGGGAAGATATTGAGCTTCACATGGCTCACCGGCCCCAGCGAATGCAGCTTCTGGCTTTCAAATGTGTGGATTGTATCAGCGGCAAGCTTTTGCTCGCCCATCAATTCTGGCCAGAACATGCTTGCCTGAATGAGCGATCGCTGCGGCACGTTTTCCATGAGTGCCGCTTGCAGCGCGCAACGGTCGGGAAAATTGCCCTTATAGTGGCACGTATCCACCTCCACCCGCTCGATAATGCCGGGCGCCCCCAGTGCAATCACAATCCAATCATTTCCTGGCTCACGGCGGCGGCGCGTTTCCCAGCCATCACCCATATTCACGCCACGGCCTTGCGTGAGCAGCGTCCACACCGTGCCATAATGCGCGTCATTGTAACCCACAATGCGCCCACCATTGCGCACGGCGGAAAGCTCGTACACGGCCTTTTTGTCACTCGCCTGCCATTGCGCCACAGGCTCACCATAAATACGCAACCGCGCCACACCCCCATCGGGATAGATGTGCAGCCGCACATGCGTCCAAGCCTGCGCGCTGTGGATGGCGAAGAAATGCGAGGCCGACGGCCCCAAGCCTTGCGCGGGCAAAATCTCCGTCCAAACTGTTTTGTCATCCGGTGCCGCGTCACTTACACAGGCTTCCAGCGATGCAGCAGGCGGATAATTGCCGGTGAAATGCCGCGTATCAATATCCACGCCCCGGATCACACCCTTCACACCCAGCTTCACCACACACCAATCATGCCCACCTTGGCGGCGACGACGACTTTCCCAGCCATCCATCCACTTGCCGTTATTGTCGTATTTGTCTTCCAACCAAACAGCAGGCGCATCCTGCAACATGCGCGATTTATCGGCGAAGAAATCATCAGTCGCATAGATAGCCTCAGCACCCAGGCGCGGGCTGGCGAGGTTGATTCCGTTGCGGGCGAATTCGGGCAAATCAGTCATTTTTAACTCCCTGATAAGTGGCAAGTTTAAGGGAAACCAGCCTGCGGTCAAACGTTGCTGCGGTTCAGGTTGGTCGCGAGGCGTAAAAAATAAGCCGCCATGGGAGGATTTTTTGTTGACCCATTTTGGGTTTCATGAGATTCTGAAAAGCTTGAATCAAAACAACGTCGTCTTCGGAGATTTGATCTGATGGCTGGGAATGCAGCGACTGACCTAGTGAATTATTGGATGGATACCACCGACCCAAAAGTGACCGGTGCCATTGGGAACGATACGCTGAACCTTTATGGAATACTTGCGGATGATGAAAGTGCCGCGCTGGCCGATGATTGGTTGCGCAACGAACCGCAAGAGGACATAGAAGAACATCCTGCTTCTTTGGCTGATGATGAATCGCCTGCGGATGAAACCGATATGGCCATCCCCACGCTGGAGGATGGCGATGAGGCTGAAGTTGAAGCTCAATCTGAAACCGAGGTCACCGATGAAACGCAGGAGGGGACGGAGCCACTGTCTGTTTCGTCCGATGAAGACGATGCACTTCTGGCGCTAGATGAGGCTTCAAGCTCCGTGTCGGATGAGGCGGAAACGATTGCGGATGATGTGTCCCTTGATGAGGAATCTGAGTCGGAAGAGGACCCAGAAGCGCAGGCTGACTCACAAGCGGAAGCTTCCGGGTCGGAGGAAGCGGATGATAGCTATGATGCAAGTGTCAGCGAAGAATCTGGCTCTCTTTACGAGGGCTCCTCTGAGGATGAAAGTTCTGGTGACAGCGAGGAACAAGACGATAGTTCTGATGGCA
>CAJBCQ010000129.1 GCA_903951595.1 uncultured Hyphomicrobiales bacterium
GGCGTCCAGCACATCGCCGGGGGTGTGTCCGGCACCCAGCTCACGCGCCAGCGTCTCCAGTTTTTCGGCATTGCGCGCGGTCAGGTGCAGGCTGTGGCCTTGGGCGGCGAGCTTGCGGGCCAGTGCCTGGCCAATGCCGCCAGTTGCGCCGTAAATGAGGATGGTCATGGGCCTGAGCTCCAATCCGCTGATGCCTTTGAAGCGTATACGTTATTCCATTTCCTAGGGATTTGAGCCATGCGTAAAAAAGACGGCTTGCCAGAAAAAATCTGCGTCACCTGCGGGCGGCCCTTCGCTTGGCGCAAGAAATGGGCGAAGGTGTGGGATGAGGTCAAATATTGCTCGGACAAGTGCCGCATGGGGCGTGGGAAAGGCAAGTGACGCTGGGGCTGTTCTGCTCTAAACACCCAAGATGACCCAATCCGAAACCCCCGCCCTTTCGCCCCGCGAAATCCGCGTCATCATGGCTGGCCCCTTGGTGGCCATGTTCCTGGCCGCTCTCGATCAAACCATCGTGGCACCCGCCCTTCCAACCATCGCGCGGGATCTGGGGTCGTTTGCGGATTTGTCTTGGGTCATTACGGCTTATTTGCTCGCCTCCACCGCCACGACACCCATTTTTGGCAAGCTCAGTGATCTTTATGGGCGGCGCAATCTGCTCATCATTTCCATCGGCATTTTCATTCTGGGCTCGATTGCCTGTGCGCTGGCGCCTTCCATGCTTTGGCTGGTGGTTGCGCGGGCATTTCAAGGCATTGGCGGGGGCGGGCTTTTGGCGCTTCCCAACACGATCATTGCGGATGTGGTGTCACCACGCGATCGGGGCAAATATCAGGGATATTTTGCTGCCGTTTATGCCATTTCGGGGCTTGCGGGGCCGGTTCTGGGTGGGGTTTTGACCGAGCATTTATCGTGGACACTTGTGTTCTGGCTCAACATTCCGCTGGGGGTTGCGGCGGCCTATGTCAGCTATCGCGCGCTGTCGCATGTGAAGGGTGCCAAGCGGGCGCATCAGATTGATTATGCTGGTTCACTGTTGATGGTGGCGGCCACCGTCACCTTCCTTCTGGCACTTACTTTCGGCGGCCATCGCTATGCTTGGGGATCGATGCAGATCGTTGGATTGTTTGTCGTTTCGGCCATTTTCACGCTGCTGTTCGGCTGGTCGCAGACGCGGGCGAGTGAGCCTGTGTTGCCGTTGAGCCTGCTCAAAAATCCCATCGTGCGGCTCACCTCTTTCATTGGGCTCATCATTGTGATGGTGAATACTTCGATCAGCATTTATGTGCCGCTGTGGCTGGAATTGACGCGCGGATTCAGCCCAGATCAATCGGGTTTGGCGCTCATCTCGCCCATGCTGGCGGTGGTTTTGGGGGCTGTGATTTCCGGCCAATATATGCGGCTTACCGGCCTTTATAAACGCCCACCCGCCATCGGCTTTTCCATTGCTGCCATTGGCCTTGGCGCATTTGCGCTTTATGGCGAGTCCATGCCGCTTGCGCCTGCAATCGCATTGTTGGGCGTGATTGGCTGCGGTTTGGGCACGGGCTTTCCGGCGTTGATGGTGGCCACCCAGAACGCGGTGGAGACGCGCGATATTGGTGTAGCCACCGGCTCACAGGCTTTTTTCCGCTCGCTTGGCGGTTCGGTGGGGGTTGCCATGTTCGGGGCGATTTTATTGGGGGCATTGAGTGCGTCAGGCGATGTGTCCTCGGCCTTGCGCGACAATGCGGACCCGGTTGCCTTAGCGCATGGATTTGGCCGCCTGTTCGCGGTGGCGGCGTTTGTGACCGCACTGGGTGCTGCAGCTCTGATGGCACTTAAGGAAATCCCCCTGCGCCATCACGCGCCGCGC
This sequence comes from uncultured Hyphomicrobiales bacterium, assembly GCA_903951595.1. GTDB lineage: Bacteria > Pseudomonadota > Alphaproteobacteria > Rhizobiales > Aestuariivirgaceae > CABJBCQ01. The sequence goes on from CAJBCQ010000129.1 coordinate 1,856, forward strand.
ACGGAAACGCGGCGGGCGTGAGAGTCATCAGGGCCGACACAGGCTCAAGGATTTGTCGATGGCTTGGCCTTCTATGCCCGCGCAATCCAGCAGTGAGTGGAATACATAATCATGGCTAAGCTTGTGGGCGCTCGCGCTGCGGGCGTTTTTGACCCGTTCGGGGAAGTCTTTTTCAAATGAATCTGATGCCCAGAATATCATAGGCACCTTGCGCTGTTCCTGCCGCCAAGGTTGGCCGTGCAGATAATGGCCGTCCTCTCCCAATGATTCACCATGGTCTGGCGTATAAATCAGAAAGGCGCGCCGATTTTCGAGGCGGCGGATGATTTGTGCAAGAAAGGCGTCTGTGTAGAGAATGCTATTGTCATAAGCATTTACGAGGCTTTCGGTCGTGCAATCAGATGGATTTTGCGCGGTACAAACCGGTTTGAATCTCTCAAATTCCTTGCCATAGCGCAGCGCATATTGCCAATGGCTGCCGATAGAATGGATGACGGTGATCCGACGCTTATGGGTTTTGCGTAAAGCATCCTCGATCCTTGGCAGAAGGTTTTCATCACGGCGGGTGATATATTGGTCGCCTTGGAAATCGGTAAACTGAGCCTCCTTGGCCAGCGAAGATATTAGCGAGTCATTTTTGCCCATGACGCGATGGTTCGAAAACCACCAAGTTTCAAATCCCAGAATGTTAAATATGGGAAAGAAGGAGCTTTCTTGGCTTGCACGTTCTGGGGCCTTGAAGCTGGCGCGGGTGACAATGCAGGGAACTGAAATGCGTGTGGAGGCTGCACAGGATGTGACATCATCGTAGCTCGTCACGTTGAGTTCACTCAATCGCGGCGTTGTATTGCGGCCATAGCCGTTGAGCCCGAAGTTTGCCGCGCGCGCGGATTCACCGATCACCAGCACGATTTCCAAATCATCTCCGGCGTTTGAGATCGGCAAGGTAGAAAGGTCCGCGCGCATGGCAATGGCCCAGCGCAGCTTGATATATTCGGAGCCATAGCCAGCCAATGAAATGGGTAGGCGGAAGCTGAGAGGATATTGAATGCGATCTGGTCTGGCGGTGGACTGCTTTTGCGAAAAGGCTGCCACAATAGCCAGTGCGAAGATCAGGAAGCCCAATCGGGAGCGATATTTGCGCGGGCTGCCAAGACGTGGGGTCAACAGCACGGCCGCGACCACCATGATCGTGCAGGTGATGCTTGCATAAAACACGCTCATGTCGATGAATTCGCGGCTTTCAGAAAGGTCCGTTTCCAGCAAGAAAGCCACGCTGTTGGTATCAATGAGAACGCCGTATCGCCATGAAAAATAAATGCAAACTGTTTCGTAGAATA
>CAJBCQ010000130.1 GCA_903951595.1 uncultured Hyphomicrobiales bacterium
CAGTGAGGAACTATATTCGGACGGTATGAGCCGTGAGAAGCCATGGCACCTCCATTCTTCAATCCATCCGCCGTGTCTCAGGAGCGCTGCCCCGGACAAGCGTAGAGGGCTCAAATACACTTCCCAGCGTCGGGACACCCATCGTTGTGAAATAAATTTCACACTACGACATTTGTGTCATTTTGATTGACATCGGTATCGGACCTTCGTACTTCTCTCATCGCAACAAATCTCATGTTGTGAAATAAATTGCAGTCGACCGAAAGAAGGTAGCGACTGCGCAAAGGGAGGAAATCATGAAGTTTGCGAAACGCTTTTCGCTTGTGGCCCTGGCGCTCTCGGCCTGTCTGGGCCTTTCCGGGGCAGCTTCCGCTGCGGGTAAGTTTGCCTGCGAGCCGGGCGAGACCTATGTGATGAACGTGATGGTTTCCGGCCATCCATATTGGGTGCCTGTGTTCCAGGGCTTCAAGCAGGCTGCAGAGTCTCTTGGCTGTACCGCGGTGTTCTCCGGCACGCCGGATTACGACATCGCCAAGCAGATTGCTTCCTTCGAGCAGGACCTGGTGAAAAAGCCCGCTGGCATTCTTCTCCATCCGATGCAGGCTGATCCGTTCATTGATCCCATCAATGCCGCAATTGCTTCTGGCGTCTCAGTCACGACATTTGCTGCCGACAGTCCCAAGTCCAAGCGGACCGCTTACGTCACCTCGGACAACGTCGCCGAAGCGAAGTTTGCCGCCGAGGCGATCGTCAAGACTGTTGGCGACAGCGCGGAATATGCCGTGCTCGAAAACCCCGGCCAGTCCAACCATGACCTGCGCGTAACCGCCTTCATCTCCTACATGGAAAAGAACTATCCGAAGATGAAACTGGTCGGCCGTCAGCCGACCAACCAGGACTCCAATGCCGCCTATCAGGCCGTTACCACTATGCTCCAAGCCAATCCAAACCTTGCGGCGATCTGGATCCCTGAAGCCGGTTCGGCCGAGGGCGCGGTAGCTGCGGTGAAGGAGTCGGGCAAGAAGGTCATTATCATGCATGCCGACGTCACGCCCACCACGCTTGCCGAAATCAAGGCCGGAAACATCCACATGGCGCTGAATCCGAATCAGGGTGTGCAGGGCTTCCTGGGCTTCATGAACACGTTTCTTGGAGCTCACCCGGGGCTGATCGATCCCTTTAACGACTACAAGGTCTCGGGCTTCAACCCCATGCAGTTCCCCTACATGGACAATGGCTTTGCCGTGATCACCAAGGACAATGCCGACAGCTTCGACCTTGCCAAGTACATGGAAGGCCGCAACTGACCTCCCGCCGGCCCGTCCTGCCATCCGTGGTGGGGCGGGCCACCCTTCCGCAGGAGGAGATACAATGTCCCAGACAGTTCTCGAGATCCGGAACGTCAGCCGCAGTTTTGGGCCCGTCCGTGCGCTTCGTGACATCAAATTCGATCTCCGGCGCGGGGAAATACATGCCATTGCGGGTGAAAATGGCGCCGGCAAGTCGACCCTGATGAACATTATCGATGGTATCATCCAGCCGGACAGCGGCGAGATCCTCATCGACGGCAGAGCTGTACGCGTTTCCTCGCCATCCCAGGCTCAGCAGCTTGGCATCGGTTTTGTGCATCAAGAGATTGCCCTCTGCCCGGATGTCTCGGTTGCCGAGAACATTTTTATGGCCGCAACGAACCAGAGCAACAAGTTCCTCATGGATACGGCCAGCCTCAAGAACAAGGCACGCAGCGTGCTCGCCCAGCTTGCAGACATCGATCCTGGCATTCTCGTTCGCGAACTATCGATATCAAACCAGCAGCTCGTTGAAATTGCCAAGGCGCTCACCCTCGACTGTCGGATCTTGATCCTTGATGAACCCACGGCCGCGCTAACGGAGCGCGAGGCGCAACTGCTGTTCTCGATTATGCGCCAGCTGACGCAGCAGGGCATTGCGATAATCTATATCTCCCACCGCATGGTCGAGATCTTTGAAAACTGCGACCGGGTGACAGTGTTCCGAGACGGCCAATGTATCCGGACAGACAAGGTTTCTGAAACCACGCCGGAAGAGGTCGTAAATGCCATGGTCGGCAGGAAGATCGAAAGTCTCTATCCGCCCAAGCTGCGGAAGCCAGCCGGACCACCCGTCTTGCAAGTTGACGGATTGAGCGACAGCCGTTTTCGGGACATCAGCTTTGCACTCCGGGCAGGCGAAATTCTCGGCGTGGCAGGCTTGATCGGCGCTGGGCGCTCGGAGATCATGCGTGGAATCTGCCGGCTCGAAGGTAAGGCCAGCGGGCATGTTCGACTGCATGGCCGTGACCTTGATCTCAAGAGCTATGCCGAAGCGATCAATGAGGGGATCGTTTACCTTTCGGAAGATCGCAAAGGCGATGGCGTGTTCCTCGACCTATCGGTTGCTGTCAACGTGTCTGCACTGAATCTGTCGCAAGTATCCCGTAGCCTGGGCCTCATCGATAAGGGTGCCGAAATTCGCCTGGCGGAAGCAATGGGGCGGCAGTTAAGCATCAAGACAGCAGGGGTGGGACAGAAGGTTTCTGCTCTCTCGGGGGGCAATCAGCAAAAAGTGGCTCTTGCGAAACTCCTGGCTGTCAAGCCGAAGGTGATTTTCCTCGATGAACCCACCCGCGGAGTCGACGTCGGCGCCAAGTCAGAAATTCACAAAATCCTGCGTGATCTCGCCGAACAGGGCGTAGGCATCCTGGTGATATCATCCGAACTGCCAGAACTAATTGGGCTCTGTGACCGCGTCATCGTAATTGCCGAAGGACGCATCACTGGCGAATTGCCTGCCGAAAGGTTGAGTGAGGAGGCCATCATGCAGTTGGCCTCGAATACGGGTTGGCAAAGGCGCAGTGCATGACGCGAAGGACATGAGCATGACCAGTCAAGAAAAAGGCACGCTATCCGGGCTGTTCAAGGCGCGAGAAACCGGTCTCATCGTGATCATCGCGGTGATCTTTGTTGTCATGTCTTTTGCCTCTCCATACTTCCTGACGGCCGACAACCTTCTCTCGATGGTCAAGTCTTTCTCCGTTGAGGCGATTGTCGTGATTGGTATGACAATCCTTCTGATTTCGGGCGGCATTGATCTCTCGGTGGGTTCGGTAACTGCTCTTGCCATGGTGATCGCGGGAAGTCTGTTCCTCTGGGGCCTTGATCCGTGGACGGCATCCCTCATCGCCATCCTCGCCTGCGCAGCAATCGGCAGCTTCATGGGCGTCATGGTAACTTGGGTGGGCTTGCATCACTTCATCGTATCACTGGGCGTGATGGTCATCGCGCGTGGCCTCTGCATGCTTGGCACAGGCGGCCGCCCCCTGGGCCTCTTCACCCTACCTCCTGAGTTCAAATGGATTGGAACTGGCTCGGTCGGGCCCATTCCCGTGGTAATCTTGATCTTTCTGGCTTTCGTCGTGGTCTTCGACTTTCTGCTGCGCCGGACGACAGCGTTCCGCAAGGTGGTCTACACCGGATCCAACCCAAAGGCCGCTGCCTATTCGGGCGTGCGCACCAAGAAGGTTATCTTTCTGACTACGGTTCTCACGTCCACACTCTGTGGGATTGCCGGAGTGATCTACATGGCCCGTTTCGGCTCGGCCCAACCGACATTCGGTGTCGGCATGGAATTGAACGTGATCGCTGCCGCAGTCATCGGTGGCGCTTCCCTATCAGGCGGGTCGGGCAGCATTCTGGGCGCGATCCTAGGTGCCTTGCTGTTGGCGGTCGTATCTTCATCGCTTACCTTGCTCGATGTTTCAGTTTATTGGCAGGACATCATACGTGGTTCAATCTTGTTATGGGCAGTCACGTTTGATCATTACCTCGTCAAGCGCAGGGGATAGTTCGCCAAAATGGAAGAGATAGATGATCTTGAAACACTTCGGCACATGCACACTGTTCTGGTGCTGCACTTCATAGAGGGTGAGAAGCAGGCAGATATTGCAGAACGGCTGAACCTCTCTAAGTCCAAGGTGAACCGGTTGATTGCCGAGGGCCGCAGGCTGGGCATGGTGAAGATCTCTATCGAGACACCTTTCCAGCGACTGCTGGCGGTCGAGACAGCGCTGACCGGAAGCGGCAAGTTACAGGCCGCAGTGGTGGCCCCGACGATCGCCGGCAATCCTGAATTAACACTTCACCAGGTGAGCGTCGTTGCGGGACATCATTTTCTTGAGGGATTAAAGGATGGAGACGTCATCGCG
>CAJBCQ010000131.1 GCA_903951595.1 uncultured Hyphomicrobiales bacterium
AAATCCTTGGAAAGCCGCGCCACCGTCTCCACCGAGATATTGGCAACCGTGCGCCCCGGCACATTGTACAGAACGATCGGAATATCAACGGCTTCCACAATCGCCTTATAATGGGCGTAAATGCCTTCCTGCGTGGGCTTGTTGTAATAAGGAACCACAATGAGCGCCGCATCCGCCCCCGCCTTCTTGGCGTGGCGTGTGTAATCAATGGCTTCAGCTGTGGAATTGGAACCCGACCCCGCGATAACCGGCACCCGGCCCGCCACGGTTTCCACCGTAATCTCGATAATCCGCTTGTGCTCAGCCTCCGTCACCGTCGGGCTTTCGCCGGTGGTTCCCACGGGCACCACCCCATGCGAGCCTTCCGCGATCTGCCATTCAACGAATTTCCGCAAAGCCGCCTCATCCACGGCACCGTTGCGAATGGGGGTGATGAGAGCGGGAATGGAACCTCTGAGATTCACGGGCAACGAACTCCTGTTCAGAATTTGGAAACCATGCCGCTTTACGATCTGGCAATGGCTGCTTTTTGGGCTCGGACGCGACCATAAACGCTGCCAGCAAAACGGGCAAGCCACGCTGCCAAAGGCCATTTTGCGCCATAAACCGGCCCAACTCAGTCTATAGCTGGCAAGCTCAGTTCAGGGGATTCGCAATGTTTGCACCGCTCACCGCTCATCGTTTTGGCGCGCTCGCAGCGGCTTTCCTGCTGATTTTTGCCGTTCTTATGCCTGTTCCAGCCGCCGCCAATGGCGTGGCCGCCGCCAAGGCCGCCTATGCCGGCCGCTATGAGGAAGCCCGCTCACTCGCGCAAGGCGATCCGGCAGCCGAAAAACTCGTCGAATGGGTCTATCTTCGCAATGAATGGAAAACGGCCGGCTATGACCGCATCAACAACTTCCTAAACCGCAATCCCGGCTGGCCGCTGGCCGAAACCCTGTCGCGCCGCGCCGAACAATCCCTGCTGCACGCCAATGAAAGCCCAGAGCAAATCGAAGCCCATTTCGCCAATGGCGGTAAACCGCGCACCGCGGATGGCAAACTGGCATTGGCCCGCGCCGCCGCTGCCCGTGGCGACAATCAAGGCGCGCGCAAATGGGCCTCCCGCGCTTGGCGCACCGCCAGCATCAGTTCCGAATCCATCATCCTCGAAGAATTCTCCAAGCTTCTGACAGCCGACGACCACAAGGCCCGCCTGTGGATGCTCATCTTTGCCCAAGATAGCGACGCCGCCATTCGCACCGCCCGCCGCCTCGACAAAACCTATCAACGCGCCGCCGCCGCCGCCAAGGCACTATTCGACGGCAAGCCTGGCGCTGATCGCGCCTATAACGAATTGCCTGCCGAAATCCGCAAAGAATACGCCATGCGTTACGCGCTGGCGCGTTTTTATCGCAAGGCCGACAAGCCGCTCAAAGCCGCTGACCTGCTGCTCAACATGCCCGTCGCGCATGAAAAGCTCATCGACCCCGAACAGGTCTGGATCGAACGCCGCATCGTTGCGCGTATTCTTCTGGGCCAAGACATGCGCGCGCATCGCAAAACCGCCTACAAACTCGCCTCCCAGCACGGCTACAAGGACGGCCCGCTTGCCGCCGAAGGCGAATTCTTGGCCGGCTGGATCGCCCTGCGCTTTCTCGATGCGCCGAAAACCGCTCTCGTGCATTTCAACAATCTCGACCGCATCGTCACCAACCGATCGGAAAAAGCGCGCAGCCAATATTGGCTGGCCCGCACCCATGCGGTGATGGGCAACAAGGAGCGCGCCGGCGAAGCCTTCCGCAATGCCGCGCAATATCCCACCGTCTATTACGGCCAGCTTGCCCGCGAAGTGCTGGGGGCCGCCGCCAAGCCCATCAATGTCGATGACATCCAACCTTCCGCCGCCGTGCGTGAACGGGTGGAGAATGATGAACTCATCCGCGCCTTCCGCATCGTCGGCAAGACCGATCAGAAGATTGAGTTGAACCTATTTCTGCAAGCCTTCGCCAACCGCTTCGACACGCCGCAAGAAGCAGCAGCCGCCGCCAGTGTTGCGTGGGAAGCAGGTGGCCCGCATTTGGCAGTCAAACTTGCCAAGGCCACCGCCGTTCGCGGTAATGACATCGACAATTGGGCCTATCCCACCAAAGCCATGCCAAAATGGCCGATGAAAGGCCCCGGTGCAGAACGCGCGCTGGTTTACGGCCTTGCCCGCCAAGAAAGCGAATTCAACGCCACCGCCGGCAGCGGTGCCGGTGCGCGCGGCCTCATGCAATTGATGCCGGGCACCGCCAAAATTATCGCCCGCCAATATAAAATGCCCTATGACCAAAAGCGCCTCACCGCCGACCCCGCCTATAATGTCACGCTAGGCGCGGCCCATTTGGGCGATCTCGTGGAGGAATTCGAAGGCTCCTATGTCCTCTCCCTCGTCGCCTATAACGCAGGCCCGCGCCGTGCGGTGGATTGGATCGAAAAATATGGCGATCCGCGTGCAGGCAATGTCGATCCTGTCGATTGGGTGGAAGCCGTGCCCTATGCTGAAACGCGCGGCTATATCCAGAAGGTGTTGCAAAACACGCAAGTCTACCGCTCGCGCTTAGACCCCGGCTCCATGCAAGGCATGATGGCAGACCTCTCTCGTGGCCGCGCGGGTGGTGCCATCGCCATTGCCGACACCGACCAAACCGGCACCGCAAAATGCGGCGAGGAAGCCTCCGATCTCGCCTCCCTCATCCGCGAATGTCAATGAGCCCGCGCCATATCCATGTGCAATCAGCCGACGGGCTGACGCTCTACGCCGCGGATCACGGGCCGAAGGATAGCCCGCTCGCGCCCATCATCTGCCTGCCCGGCCTCACGCGCAATTCCCGTGATTTCGAACCCCTCATCGCAGAGCTTCAAAACACCCGCCGCATTCTCGCGCTCGATTTGCGCGGCCGTGGCCGCTCGCAATATGCCCCCGACCCCACAACCTACACCGCCGCCACCGAAGCCGCCGACACGCTGACCATGCTAGATGCCGCAGGCATCACCCGCGCCATTTTCATCGGTACATCGCGCGGCGGCATTGTTAGCCTCATCCTGCACGCACTCAAACCGCAACTCATCAAGGGGCTGGCGCTCAACGACATTGGCCCCGCCCTGGATGCCCAAGGCCTGAAACGCATCCGCGCCTATCTCGGCATTCCCGTGCCACTGCCAGATTGGAACGCCGCCGCCAACTTGCTCAAATCCACCCACCCCGGCTTTGCGGATTTAAGCGAAAATGACTGGCTCACCTTCGCCCGCCGCGTATTCCGCGATGACAATGGCAAGCCAACGGCTGATTACGATGCAGCCATCGCCACCACCTTCCCCACGTTAGAAGACATTGATGCCGGCAAGGTGCCGCAATTATGGGAACTCTACCAAGCCCTCGGCCCTGATCTGCCAGTTGCCGTGCTGCGCGGCGAAACCTCCGATCTGTTGAGCGCGGCAACGGTCGCGCGCATGCAACAACTGACCCCCCAACTCATCGCCGTCACCGTGAAGGGGCGCGGCCATGTGCCTTTTCTGGATGAACCCGAATCCCTCCGCGCCATCCACGCCCTATTGGCAGAAGCCGATCAAAAACCCTGAATCGCGACGGGAGAACGGTTCAGAGCCAGCCTCGCGCTGAAAAGCATGCAAGGGCGGCTATCCACATGGCCTGCAATCGGATTGCTGGCGTCATCTGATGAAGGGATCGATCTGGCAAGCAAAGCCTAGAAAATCAGCGGTCTTTGGAAATGAACGCAAGATTTTCACAGATTTGAAATAATATTTAGTATTTCAGGGCCAAGTAATACAAGGTTAAATCATAGTATAAACAAATAATAATCCGCATTTTGAACGCCTCTGCATGAGGAAATGCAGGATTTATCCGATCAATCGACAGTTTTGCACAAGCTGTTGCCCTGCACTTCTAGAGTGCTATTCTATCCGCATGCTATCCCAGCCTGTGGCAAATCGGTCACAACCACGGGCTTAATTCCGTAGACATGCCCTCCGTGGTTGACCGCAAGCCCCCAGAGACGGCACTAATCAGCCCGTGTGCTGAGTCTCAGTATTCACCCTCCGGTAACCGGTTGCAGGGGTCGGGGGCATCAATGAACTCCAAAACGTTTGGGAGACTATCCATGACAAACACGAAGTGGCTTTCCGCCCTTCTCGCCGGCACGGCCCTCACCGTCGCCAGCACGGCCGCAATGGCCGACACCTCGCTCG
>CAJBCQ010000132.1 GCA_903951595.1 uncultured Hyphomicrobiales bacterium
AGCGTGCTGAGCAAGAGCAGGCAATCCATCTCATCGGTGAACCGCTGGGCCAAGCGGGATAAGGCCGGTTCAGCACCTTCAGTCCAGAAGGAATCGCTGTTGAGGACGAAAAAGGGATTGTTGCCCAAAAGCGGCAGGGCCTTTTTCACACCACCGCCTGTGTCCAGAAGCACATCACGCTCATCGGATATGGTGATCTGCGGTTCTTGCGTGCGCGCCCAGTCTTCAATCTGTTCGGCCAGCCAATGGGCATTGGCTACAACGCGGGTAATATTCTGCGCGCGCAAGGCTTGAAGCCCGTAGTCGATGATGGGTCTTCCGGCCACCTTGATCAGTGGCTTGGGCAAGGTGAGGGTGAGCGGGCGCATGCGCTGGCCGAGACCTGCGGCAAGCAACATGGCACTGGTGATGGTTTCACCCATGCAAGACCCATTCACGCGGCAGATGGGTTTGGCGCCACTGGGCAAGGCTTGCCAGATCAGGATGGGCGAGATTATGCGCCAGATATTTCATGAGATTGGGAATGAGCCTCAAATAGCCATGCTTTCCATCCCGCCGCGACAAGCGCACAAAAATGCCCAGCACCTTGAGAAGCCGTTGCGTGGAGAGAATCAAACAGGCCCGCCGCAACGAAGCCGCATCGAAGCCCGGATCGGCTGATCGGCGCAAGCTACAATAATGATCGAGCAATTCGGATGCCGTTTCTGGCGGCACTTCCACGCGCGCATCTTGCAGAAGCGAGCCCAGATCATAAGCCGCGTGGCCCATCAGCGCGTCCTGCGTATCGATGAGGCCAACACGCTGAAAGCCTTGGCGCTGAGGAAGCCAGATCAGATTGGGCGAATGATAATCGCGCAACACAAGCACGCGAGGGGCTGCCAGAATGGGCGCGAGAAGCTTTTTCCAGATGGCCGAGAATTCCGAGGCAACTGAGGCTTCCACGGATTTTCCAGTCAAGGCCGGGGCGAACCATTGCACAAAGAGATCAAGCTCAATCTCATAAGCCTGAAGATCGTAAGCAGGCACCACATGGCTTTTGCCCTCACCTGCGGGAAGCTTATCGGGCCAGCTTTCACCCGCCAGACGCGCCAAAACCGCCACCGCTTCTGCCAAGGGCTCGCGCATGTCGGCAGCCTGTTTCATCAAGCGGCCATAGACCTGATCACCTAAATCCTCGGTGAGCAGAAAGCCTTGGGCGAGATTTGAGGCGTAGGTTTCTGGCGCGCTATAGCCTTTGTCCTTCAAGGCGCGCGCAAGGGCGGCTGCGGCGGTGACGGAATGAGCAAGCTTGGCTGTTTCGGAATAGGTGCGGCCATTTTTCAAAAGCTTGGTGTCATCGCGCTCGGGCATGTCCATCAGCACGGCGGGCTCACCGTCAAGGGTCAGGCGTTCATAGCGGCGCGAAGACGCATCGCCTTCTAGGAAGCGGCGTTCCGCTTTGCCCCATCCGGCCTTGGCGAGAAAGCCTTTGATCGCAGCAAGCTTTTGCAGGCGGCCCACCCAACTGCCCTGCGGCAGAAGCCGCGCACTTCGCGCCTCACCCTGATGATGCAGTTCCACGGTGAGGGTTTCGGCAGAAAGGCTTTGGCCTTCCAAGCGATCCGGCCATTCGATGAGGAGCACATGGGTTTGAGCCAAATCGGCAAGGCCCAGCTCATCGGCTTCAGCGGCGGTGGAAAGCCTATAGAGATCGGCATGGGCCACGGGGAAGCGGAGGTTTTCATAAACCTGCAGCAGCGTGAAAGTGGGGCTTGGCACTTCGATTTCAGCACCCCCGCTAAGCGCGCGAATGAAGCTGCGCGCGAAGGTGCTTTTGCCGGCGCCCAGATCGCCTGCCAGCAAAATCACATCGCCCGCGCGCGCCACCAGCGAAAGCTCGGCGGCAAGGGCTTGGGTTGCGGTTTCGTCAGCAAGTTGAAGCGTTTTTTCCATGACCGCTATGATCGCCAGATCAGCTGGCCTGCCGCAATTGCGGCTTGGGTCTATCGGAGGCGCGGCGGTTGCGGATGGGGGCGGCCGGCCCATCGAGGGGGAAGCTGCACACAACGGTGGTGCCCTTATTGACGCGCGACATGAGTGACACCCGTCCGCCATGCAATTCAACCAAGCTTTTCACGATGGCAAGCCCCAAGCCGGGTCCGCGATGGCCGCCACCTGCGGGGCGGGCTTGGAAACGGTCAAAGGCGCGGGGCTGGAATTCAGGCTCGATGCCGCGCCCAGTGTCGGCCACCCAGATCATCAATTCCTTGCCCTCGCGGCGCGCACCCATGCGAACGGTGCTGCCAACGGGTGAGAAACCGACAGCGTTGGACAGCAGGTTCGCCAGCACCTGCTTCACGCGCTTTTCATCGGCAATGAAAGTGGTTGCCTCTTCGGCCAGTTCGATATTGAGCGTGAGGTCGCGCTTGGTGATCGCCTCATCCATGCTGCCTGCCACTTCTTCCATCATGGCGGCCACATTCACCTGTTTGAGCTTCAGCTCCATGGCCCCAGCATCAATGGTGGTCAGGTCGAGAATGGCGTCGATGATGCTCAGAAGATCGCCAGAGGAGGATTGAATATGGGTGATATAGTCCTGCTGGCGTGGGGCCAGTTCACCGGCCATTCCAGAAGCCAGTGCTTCCGAAAAGCCGATAATATTGGTGAGCGGTGTACGCAATTCATAAGACACGGTGGACAGGAAGTTGGTCTTTAACCGATCGGCAGCCTCCAAAGCTTCCGCGCGCTCGCGCAATGCGTTTTCAATGCGCGAGGAATCCGTCACGTCCACCCAAGTCAACAGGGTATTGCCGTCGGGAAGTGGCACGGAGGCGAATTGGAAAGCCATGCCATCCGGGCGCGTAAGGCGGCGCGAGACAGGGCCGCGGCTTACCTCGAAAGAGGTGACGGCATATTTCATCTCGTCCCAGATCATCTCGTCAGCCTGAAGTGCCCGGCATTTGGTGATGATGTCATCCACATGCGGATGGGTTTTGAGGAAGGCTTCATCCAGCGCCCAGAAGCGGGCGAAAACTGGGTTGTGCAGTTTCAGGCGGCCATCGGTGCCGAAAAGGGCAATGGCTTCATGCAGATTGTCGAGCGTTTCGCGCTGCACGACGATCAGCTCATTATACAAGCTTTCCATGCGAAGCTGTTCGGTGACATCTTCGTAAAGATAGGTCACGCCACCAAAGGGATGCTGTTCGCACACCACGCGCAAGGCCCGGCCATCGGGCAAATGCCACCAGCTTTCGCGCGTATCCAGCGCCTGATAGGCATTGAGCTGGCGGGCGCGCCAATCGCGGAAATTGGCCTGTTCGGGCAAGCGGCGGGCGGCACGCAGGCGGTCGAGAATTTCACCATCGGTGGGATTGCTATCGAGCCATTGCGCTTCCAGTTCCCACAGCGAGGCATAAGCGGCATTGTAGAAACGCAAGCGCTGGTCGGGGCCGAAAATGGCAATGGCTGTTGCAATCTTGTCCAAGGTGGAGGCATGGGCGCGGATATGGCGGTTGAGTTCTTTGCGCGCTTCTTCAAGCTCGGTCACATCCACCGCAAAACCAGCACGGCCGGTGTGCAGGGCTGCTTCGTAAATGTCGAGTGCACGCTTGGTGCCGCCAATGACAGTGTGCGAGCGCGCGCGCGCAAGGCCTTGCGCGGAGGGCTGAAATTCAAGCCGCTGGGGGCCGGCAAGCTCAAGCTGCTGGGTGCAGGCATCGGCAACATCGGCACTTTCAACAGCCGCCAGATAAGCCCGATTGACCCAGGTGAGCTTTTGGTCCTCCCCGCGTAGCCATACGGGGAAGGGGGCAGCGTCGAGCAGGCCGGACATAGCGGCAAGATCGGTCGCCTGCTGGCGCAGTTCGTTGTTGAGGCGGGTGAGCTCGCGCCGCTCGCCGGCAATCGGGCGCAGGCGCAGGGTGGCAAGGCCACCGGCAGTGCGGCCATCGGCCTCCAGATAATCGCCATAGCGCGTGCTGAGGCCGATATTGAAAGCGGTTCCCACATGACGCAAGGCCATGATGCCCGATGCGAGATTTTGCGCGGATTCAGGTTCCAGCCACGAATCAAATCGCAGCAGATCCGGAATTTCAGCTGGCACGGCGGCAGTGCCGCGCATGTCGCCCAGAACCCGTTCCGGTTCGCCTTCGCGGCCACGCCAGATGAACAGGATATGCGGCTCGGCGGTTAATGCGGCTTCGGCCTCATTGAGCAGGCCTTCCAATTCAGCCACGCGGCGGCGGGATTTAAGCTCGGTGCTTGTCAGGCCGCGCATGACGGCAAGGGCCCAGAAAAACACCACAATGGCGGCCAGAAGGGCTGCCGCCACAAAGGGTCCAGCGCCGGATAATAAAGTGGAAGCGATGCGGCTTTCGGCACCTGCCGAAGTTGCAGTCAGGCCAAGGCCGATCAGACCCACGAAAGCCTTGAGCCCGAAGCATAAAGCGTGTGATTTGCCAATTCCGGCGCGCATTCTTCCGTGCCGCTCACCCTTTGAAAAAAGCCCGCCCCACAAGCTTTTTTCCACCCCGTCCAATCCCGATCACGCCACGGCTACCTGCCATCTGCCAGGCTGAAACGAATCAGCCCGGCAAATCGCCTGTTCCGACATATACAGCAAGCGCGAGTCCTGACCAGACGGCAGGCGGATCAGTAGCGGTAATGCTCAGGCTTGAAGGGGCCTTGCGGGCTCACCCCGATATAGGCGGCCTGCTCAGGCTTGAGTTCGGTGAGTTTGACGCCAAGCTTGGCCAGATGCAGGCGCGCGACCTTTTCGTCCAGATGCTTGGGCAGCACATAGACTTCGTTTTTGTATTTCGCATTCTGCGTCCACAGCTCGATTTGCGCGAGCGTCTGGTTGGTGAAGGAGGCCGACATCACGAAGCTGGGGTGGCCCGTGGCATTGCCCAAGTTCACCAAGCGGCCTTCGGACAATAGGATCATGCGGTTGCCGGCGGGGAACTGGATCATGTCCACCTGCGGCTTGATATTGGTCCATTTGAAGTTTTTCAGGCCCGCCACTTCGATTTCATTGTCGAAATGGCCGATATTGCAGACAATCGCCATGTCCTTCATGCGGCGCATGTCTTCGACCTGGATGACACCCAGATTGCCCGTGGCCGTGACGAAAACATCTGCCGTATCAATAACATCTTCGAGCGTCTGCACCGCATAACCATCCATGGCAGCTTGCAGCGCGCAGATGGGATCGGCTTCGGTGACGACCACGCGGGCACCGGCACCACGAAGGGAAAGGGCCGAGCCCTTGCCCACATCGCCATAGCCGCAAACAACGGCCACCTTGCCAGCCATCATCACGTCCGTGCCGCGGCGAATGGCGTCGACAAGACTTTCCCGGCAGCCATATTTGTTGTCGAATTTCGACTTGGTCACGCTGTCATTGACGTTGATCGCGGGGAAGGGAAGCTCGCCCTTCTTTTGCAATTCATACAGGCGATGCACACCCGTGGTGGTTTCTTCCGAAACGCCCTTGATGGCGGCCTTGATGCGCGAGAACCAGCCGGGATGGGTGGAAAGGCGACGGCGGATGGTGTTGTAGAGGGCTTCTTCTTCCTCGTTCTTCGGGTTGGCGATGACCGAGATATCCTTTTCGGCCTTGGAGCCCAGAAGCACCAGCATGGTGGCGTCACCACCATCGTCGAGAATGAGATTGGTGGGTTCGCCATCGGCCCAATCAAAGGTGCGGTCGCAGAAATCCCAATATTCCTGCAAGCTCTCGCCCTTATGGGCAAACACCGGCACGCCCGTGGCGGCAATGGCGGCGGCGGCGTGGTCTTGGGTGGAGAAAATATTGCAGGATGCCCAGCGGATTTTGGCACCCAACGCGGTCAGCGTTTCAATGAGAACTGCCGTCTGGATGGTCATGTGCAGCGAGCCGGTAATACGGGCACCCTTCAGGGGCTGGCTTGCGCCAAATTCCTCACGCATGGCCATAAGGCCCGGCATTTCGATTTCCGCCATGTCCATTTCCTTGCGGCCCCAGCTGGCAAGGTTGATGTCGGCAACGGAATAATCATGCGAACTCATGGCGGCATATCCTTTGAACGGTTGTTTGATTTCGTGCCGCTTATAGCAGCGGGGCATGGGCCGTTCAATCGGATATAAAGGAAAGTTTATGTGACTAGTCGTCCTCACCGAATTTGGCGCCCACCAGCTCGGCCAGAGCATCTAAAGCGGCTTCAGCGTCGGGGCCTTCGGCCCTCACCGTGATGGTGGTGCCGATATGGGCGGCGAGCATCATGAGGCCCATGATGGAGGTGCCGGGCACGGTTTGGCCATCGCGCGAGACTTCGATTTCGGCTTGGAAGGTCTCAGCGCATTTGACGAATTTGGCCGAGGCGCGAGCATGAAGCCCGCGCTGGTTGATAATGGCCAATTCGCGGGTAAGGGCAGCGGCGGAGAGGTTTCCAGTTTCAGACATGGCCCCCTCAGCTCCCCAGAATGAGACTTGCGATATTGATATATTTGCGGCCCGCTTCTTGGGCTTTTTCCACGGTGGCTTTCAGCGGCAATTCCCCGCGCACACGCGCCAGCTTCACCAGCATGGGCAGGTTGACGCCCGCCAGAACCTCCACATTGCTTTGATCCATAACGGAAATCGCCAGATTGGAGGGGGTGCCACCGAACATGTCGGTGAGGATGACAACACCCTTGCCACCATCCACGCGCGCCACCGCTTCCAGAATGTCGCCACGGCGGCTTTCCACATCATCTTCAGGGGCGATGGAAATGGTCGCGATGGCTTCCTGCGGGCCGACCACATGCTCAAGGGCGGAGCGGAATTCATCGGCGAGCCGGCCATGGGTCACGAGTACCAGACCGATCATGCCGTATAATGCCTCATGTTGGCTCCTGTGGGGGCGAAACGCTATGAATTGAGCGCGCTATCTTGCCGGAATTGCGCTGGCGCGCAAGCTCATGCACGAAGGCGTGATGGATTGCCAACAATTGCCAGCGCGGCCCTTACCCTTGCGGGGGCGCTCGCAAGGGCTGACGGAAGGTAAAGCACGGGAAGGGATAGGCCGAGAAAACTCACCGTCTGCTCACCAAAACCCGGCAGGCGGTCGGCTTGGCCGTCGAGATCGACCACGAGCGCGAGGGGTGCCGAGGCAATCGCGTGACAGCGCACAATGCCCAGGCCACGGATTTCCAGAAGTCCGGCAAGGATTTCCGGGGCGCGAGCCAGGAGCGAATCACCGCTTCTGTAGATTTCCACCTGATCATCGGCAACCAAGGCAGCGCGCAGGGCTGTGTCACCCATGCCGTAACCTGATTCATCGATGAGCCTGAGTGCCAAATCGGATTTACCGGAGCCGGGCTTGCCCCGGATCAGGATGCCCTTTTGCGCCAAGCAAACGCAGCTGGCATGCAGGTGCATCAGATCAGCCATCTTTTTGCGCGCCTTCTGAACTTGCCGGAATCCGCACGATGAAACGGGCACCCATGACGGGGCGCTCGCCGCCGGGAACCGGTGGGCCATAGCGGTTCTCAGCCCAGATGCGGCCATGATGGGCTTCGATGATCTGGCGGGAAATGCTTAAACCCAAACCGGAATTCTTGCCAAATGCGCCTTCTGGGCGGTCGGTGTAGAAGCGTTCGAAAATGCGTTCGAGATTTTCCGGGCGGATGCCGGGGCCTTCATCTTCGACGCGCAATTCAATATCACCCATGCCACGGCGCAGGCGCACGCGCACCACGCTTTCGGGCGCGGTGAAGGAGCGCGAATTATCCAGCAGATTGCGTACCACTTGCCCCAGCCGGTTGTCATGCCCGATGGCAAGCCAACCGCGCGCGGGGTTGATCTGGCGCGGCAAAGGCGCGATCTCCAGTTCAATCTTTGGGGTTCCGGGCAAAGCGGTTTCATTAGCCATGGAGACCAGCGTTTCCAGAAGCTGCTTGACGTCCAAGGGCCGCGCCTCATTGCGGGCAAGCTCGGCATCCAGCCTTGAGGCATCCGCGATGTCGGTGATGAGACGGTCCAAGCGTTTAACGTCATCTTTCACTATGGCGATGAGGCGCGCGCGCTGTTCATCATTTTTGGCGTAAGGGAAGGTTTCAACGGCACTGCGTAGCGAGGTGAGTGGATTTTTCAGCTCGTGGCTCACATCGGCAGCGAAGGCCTCGATGGCGTCGATGCGATTGTAAAGCGATGTGGTCATGTCGCGCAACGCGCCCGACAAGTGGCCCACCTCATCGCGGCGGGCAGAAAAATCGGGAATTTCCACGCGCTTGTTGACGCCACGGCGCACAAGCTCTGCGGCAGCGGCCAGACGCCTTATGGGTTCGGCGATGGTGCCTGCGAGCAGCACTGACAAAAGCACAGTCACAAGGGCAGCAAAGGAGAAGGTGAACAGCACGATCTTGCGCTCGGCCCGGATGACCTGATCAATCTCACCACCGCGTGTGGAAAGCACCAGCGTTCCCAAGACCGCGCGCAGGCGCTGGACGGGAACGGCAACCGAAATGACGATCTCATTGCGCTCATTGACGCGCACTACCGAGACGGAAGCGCCATTGAGAGCGGCTGTCACTTCGGGAAAATCGCGGCCATTTTCGAAGCCATATTCCATCTGGCGGGGATAATTATTGCGGAAAATCCAGGCATTGAGTTGGCGCCAGAGCGAAAGGGTGCGGCCGGGTGTTTCATTGGGCGCCAGCAAGGCGTTTTCGACAACATCGCCCTTGCCATAAAGATAGCGGCTATCGACCACCAACAGCCCATCACGGTCATAAATGCGCCCGCGGATGCCCGCCGGTGAGACAAGCCTTCGCAGCACGGGTCCGGCGCGTTCGGGATCAATGGGGAAGTCCAGATTGGCCGCTTCTTCCGCGTCACTGGCGTCAGGCTCGGCATTCATCAACTTGTCGGGGTCGATGACGATGGACCCGGTATCAGCCGAGGCCGCCGAAGCAATAGCGCCGGAAATGATCTGGGCCTGCGTGAGCAAGCTTTGCACGCGCGCATCAATCAGGCCCTGGCGGAACTGGTTGAAGTAAAGAATGCCCGACACCAGGATGATGAGGCCGCCGACATTGAGCAGGATGATGCGGCTTGTTAGACGCGCCGGGGCTAGGCGGCTGAGCCAGCCGCGCGGGGGCTCCGAGGGTGCGGAATCGGTGGTGAGCGAGGTATCTTGCCCGCCTGCCTGTCCGTTTTGGCCCGTTATTGCCGCCATGATCCCTCGCTTCGTGGGCTTTGCGGTGCCCCGAATGCGTTCAGGTCCCCTTTATGCTTCCTTGAAGCGGTAGCCCACGCCGTAGAGCGTTTCAATCGCCTCAAAGCTGTCGTCGGCTTGCTTGAACTTCTTACGCAGTCGCTTGATGTGGCTGTCGATGGTGCGGTCATCGACATAGACCTGATCATCATAGGCTGCATCCATCAGCGCGTCGCGGCTTTTGACGATGCCGGGGCGGGCGGCGAGCGATTGGAGAATGAGGAACTCAGTCACCGTGAGCGTTACAGGCTCGCCATTCCAAGTGCAGGCGTGGCGGTCGGGGTCCATGACAAGCTTGCCGCGCTCGATCACCTTGTTGGCTTCGGTGACCGGGGCGGAGGCATCCTTGGGGGCAGCCCGGCGCAGCACGGCTTTCACGCGCTCCACCAGCAGGCGCTGGGAGAACGGTTTGCGGATGAAATCATCGGCACCCATTTTGAGCCCAAACAATTCGTCAATCTCGTCATCCTTGGAGGTGAGGAAAATGACGGGCAAATCGGTGCGCTGGCGCAGGCGGCGCAGCAGTTCCATGCCGTCCATGCGGGGCATCTTAATGTCGAAAATGGCCATGTCGGGGGGCGTATCTTGCAAGCCCTGCAGGGCTGCCACCCCATCGGTATAGGATTGGGTCTGATAGCCTTCCGCTTCCAGCGCCATGCTGACCGAGGTCAGAATGTTGCGGTCGTCATCGACGAGTGCGATTACCGGCATGCGTTTTTGACCTGTCGTCAATTGTGAACCCTCGGTGCGCTCTAATGGCGGAACTAGTGTAAAATGTGGCGATGCGTGATCGTGTTTTCCAGTGCCACCCCAATGTGAAATGCAGGAGCTGAACCTTGGCTGAACGGTTTTCGCCGCAAAAAGCGCGTGAATTGCTGCTGAAACAGCGTTTTGCGAGCCTTTCCACCCTGATGGCGGATGCCAGCCCCTATGGCTCGCTGGTGGGCTATTGCATGGCAGAAAATGGAGCGCCGGTGCTGCTCATTTCGGATCTGGCCTGGCATACCCGCCATTTGAAGGCCGATCCGCGCGGGTCTTTGCTGATTGTGGATGCGGCAGCACCCGTGGCCTTGGCGGGGGCGCGGGTGACGGTTTTGGGCGTTTTGCGGCAGGTGGAGGCGCGTTTGGTGCGTGATTCTTACCTCGAAAGGCACCCGGATGCGGCCATTTATGCCGATTTTGCCGATTTCAGCTTTTGGCAGATGGAACCCCAGCAAGTACATGCAATTGCCGGTTTTGGGCGAATTGAGACCTTTGTAGGGTCCGAATTATTAACGCCATAGGCCGTTAAATCGGGCGAGTGACTTGATTTCCTCCGAGGTTTGCGATTTAACTACGTCAGAATTCTGATGGGTTCCCATCATTTGGAACTGAAGTGCCACCCGTTCATTCCCGATTCCGACAAAGGGGTTCTCCGTTGCAAAAGCTCGAAACCATGGGCCTTCATGCTGGTTCTGTGAACTGGAACGCAGGTGCGGCTGAGTTGTTTGAGCGTGCCATTGCACGCGGGGAGGCGCAGGTGTCTGCCCATGGGGCACTTGTGGTTGAAACGGGCCAGCATACGGGCCGCTCGCCTTCGGATAAATTCGTGGTGCGTGATGCTGAAACCGAGCCGCGCATTTGGTGGGACAATAACAAGCCCATGACGCCGGAGGCTTTTGCCCTTCTGAAGGCGGATTTTCTGGCCCATGCCAAGGGCCGCGACCTGTTTGTGCAGGATTTGCATGGCGGGGCGGACCCCGAACATCGCATCGAAACGCGCGTCATTTGTGAATATGCTTGGCATGCGCTGTTCATCCAGCATTTGATGATCAAGCCGGACATGGCCGAATATGAAGGCTTTCGCCCCAAGCTCACCATCATTGACCTGCCGAGCTTCAAAGCCGATCCCAAGCGCCATGGGGTACGCTCTGAAACCGTGATCGCGTGTGATTTGACTCAAGGCTTGGTTCTCATCGGCGGCACGTCCTATGCCGGCGAGATGAAAAAATCCGTATTCACGGTGCTCAATTATTTGCTGCCAGAAAAGGGCGTGATGCCCATGCATTGCTCGGCCAATATGGGGCCTGAAGGCGATACAGCCGTATTTTTCGGGCTTTCGGGCACGGGCAAAACCACCCTTTCGGCGGATGCCTCGCGCACCCTTATCGGGGATGATGAGCATGGCTGGTCGCAGCGCGGCGTGTTCAATTTCGAAGGCGGGTGCTATGCGAAAGTGATCAAGCTTTCGAAAGAGGCGGAGCCGGAAATTTTTGCGACAACACAGGCTTTTGCCACCGTGCTTGAGAATGTGACAATGGACCGCGCAACGCGCCTTCTCGACCTGGATGACGGGTCAAAGACGGAAAATACGCGGGCGGCCTATCCGTTGAGCGCCATTCCCAATGCTTGTGCAACAGGGCTTGCCGGCCAGCCCAAGAACATCATCATGCTCACCGCAGATGCGTTCGGCGTGATGCCGCCCATTGCCAAATTGACGCCTTCCCAGGCTATGTATCACTTCCTTTCCGGCTACACCGCCAAGGTGGCGGGTACCGAAAAGGGCGTGACCGAGCCGCAGGCCACTTTTTCGACCTGTTTTGGGGCGCCTTTCATGCCGCGCCATCCGGGTGAATATGGCGCTTTGCTGCGCGATCTCATCGCCAAGCATAATGTTACCTGCTGGCTGGTGAATACCGGCTGGACGGGGGGTGCTTTCGGCACCGGCAAGCGCATGCCCATCAAGGCCACCCGCGCGCTTCTGGCAGCCGCCTTGGATGGCTCGCTCAGTGATACGCCGATGCGGACCGACCCGTGGTTCGGCTTTCAGGTGCCGCTTTCCTGCCCCGGCGTGGACGCCAAGATCCTGTGCCCGCGCGACACATGGACCGACCCTAAGGCCTATGACGCGCAGGCGGGCAAGCTGGCGGGCATGTTCATCCACAATTTCACGAAGTTTGAAGCCCATGTGGGGGCGGAAGTGAAGGCGGCGGCCCCGCACATGGCGCAAGCGGCCGAATAAGGCTTTTTCTTTCAGAACGGCATTTTTCCGATTATAAGGCGCGAAGGTTGAACCTTGCGCGCCTTTTTTCGGATTTGCCCATGACCGATTCCACCCTTTCAGAAACCGCCCGTATCCTGTCTGAGGCGCTGCCCTTCATGCAGCGTTATGATGAGGAGACGGTGGTGGTTAAATATGGCGGGCACGCCATGGTGGACCCGGAACTTGCGCGCAAATTCGCAGCCGACATCGTGATGCTGAAGCAATGCGGCATCAATCCCATTGTCGTGCATGGCGGCGGGCCACAAATCAACAAGATGCTCGACCGGCTCGATATCAAATCCAATTTCATCGACGGGCTTCGCGTGACCGACAAGGCTGCGATGGAAGTGGTGGAAATGGTGCTTTCCGGCTCTATCAACAAATCCATTGTGGCGTCGATCCAGCAGGCAGGCGGCAAGGCGGTGGGCATTTCCGGCAAGGACGGCAATGTGCTGATGGCCAAGCCTTTCAAAATGCAAAAGCAGGATGCGGCCACGGGCAAGATGATGGAAGTGGATTTGGGCTTTGTGGGCGATCCAGACCGGGTGAACCCGGGCCTTCTTGAAACCATCATCCAATCCGATGCTATTCCGGTAATCGCGCCCATTGGCGTGGGGGCTGACGGCGGCACCTATAATATCAATGCCGATACGGCAGCGGGGGCCATTGCAGCGGCCATGAAAGCCAAGCGGCTTTTGCTTTTGACGGATGTGGCAGGTGTGCTGGATGGTGACAAGAAACTCATCACCGAGCTTTCGGTTGCCGATATCCCTGCCCTGATTGAGCGCGGCATTATTTCAGGCGGCATGATTCCCAAGGTCATGAGCTGTGCGGAAGTGGTGCAGGCGGGGGTTGAGGGCGTCATCATCGTGGATGGCCGCGTGCCGCATTGCGTGCTGATTGAGCTATTCACGCCGCATGGTGTGGGAACGCGCATTTCATGAGCCGGGGATTTGGCCATATCGAGACTTGGGTGTTTGATCTCGACAATACGCTCTATCCACCCTCGTGCCGCCTGTTTGATCAGGTGGATGTGCGGATGGGCGAATTTATCTCAAGGCTTCTCAAGGTGGACCGGGTGGAAGCCAAGCGCGTGCAGAAGAAATTCTTCCACGAATATGGCACGACTTTGCGCGGGCTGATGACTGAGCATGATGTGAACCCGGATGTGTTTCTTGATTTCGTGCATGATATTGACCATTCACCGGTCACATCTGATGAAGCCTTGGGGGTGGCGCTGGAAACCCTGCCCGGTCGCAAGGTGATTTTTACCAATGGCACGGTGGCGCATGCTCACAGCGTGTTGAAGCGCATCGGCATCACGCATCATTTCGATGGCATTTTCGACATCGTGCATGCTGATTATTTGCCCAAGCCGGCGCTCGCACCTTACCAAAAATTCATCGCCGCCATGGGCATTGATCCCATGCGTGCGGCGATGTTTGAAGACATTGCGCGCAATCTGGAAGTGCCGGACCAATTGGGCATGACGACGGTGCTGGTGACTTCGCCGGATAATGACGATGGTAATCTCATCAACGAACTTTCGGGCGGCATTGAGCTTGCCCATGTGCATCACAAAACAGGGGACCTTGCGGGGTTTCTCGCAAAAATCGCCAAAGGAGCAACAGCATGAAGCCGGCGGAACTGGAAAAGATAATCAACGAGGCTTGGGAAGCCCGCGACAAGGTTAGCTTCAAGACCAAGGGCAAGGTTCGCAAGGCGGTGGAAACGGCTTTGGCGCTGCTGGATTCGGGTGAAGCGCGTGTGGCGGAAAAGAATAAAAAGGGTGACTGGGTTGTAAACCAGTGGCTGAAGAAGGCGGTGCTGCTTTCCTTCCGGCTCAATGACATGGAAATCATCGGCGGTGGTCCCGGTAAAGCCAAGTGGTGGGACAAGGTGCCTTCGAAGTTCGATGGCTGGACAGCAGCGAAATTCCGCAAAGCTGGTTTCCGGGCCGTGCCTGGTGCGATCGTGCGGCGGTCGGCGCATATTGCCAAGGGCGTGGTGCTGATGCCGTCCTTCGTCAATCTGGGCGCGCGGGTGGATGAAGGCACGATGGTGGACACTTGGGCGACGGTGGGCTCGTGCGCGCAGATCGGCAAGAATGTGCATTTGTCGGGTGGCGTTGGCATTGGTGGGGTTCTGGAGCCGATGCAGGCGGGGCCGACGATCATTGAAGATAACTGCTTCATCGGGGCGCGTTCGGAAGTGGTTGAAGGCGTGATTGTTGGCGAAGGCTCGGTCATTTCCATGGGTGTGTTCATCGGTGCATCCACCAAGGTGATCGACCGTGCCACGGGTGAGGTTTTCATGGGCCGCGTGCCGCCTTATTCAGTGGTGGTTTCAGGCTCGCTTCCGGGCAAGGCCTTGCCCGATGGCTCACCGGGTCCTTCGCTTTATTGCGCGGTGATCGTCAAGCGCGTGGATGCCCAGACGCGGTCCAAAACCGCCATCAATGAGTTGCTGCGTGACTGATCCGGTATCGCTTCTGCAAGATCTCATCCGCTGCCCTTCGGTGACGCCCGCCGAAGGCGGAGCGCTCACGCTTTTGGAAAGCGTGCTGGCACCGGCGGGTTTCCGTTGTGAGCGGTTGAAGTTTGGTGAGGTGGATAATCTTTACGCCCGCTTTGGTTCAGGCGCGCCGCATTTCTGCTTTGCAGGCCACACCGATGTGGTGCCGCCGGGTGATGTGACGAGTTGGAAACATCCACCCTTTGCCGGGGTGATGGAAGACGGGTTCCTTTATGGGCGCGGGGCGAGCGACATGAAGGGATCGGTTGCCGCTTTTGCCGCTGCAGCCGTGGCGTTTGTGAACAAGCCCGGATTTAGCGGCTCGGTTTCTTTTCTCATCACAGGGGATGAAGAAGGCCCCGCAGTGGATGGCACGGTGAAAGTGCTTCAATGGATGCAAGCGAACGGCGAAATTCCCGATCATTGCCTTGTGGGCGAACCTTCCTGCCCGGAAGTTTTCGGCGACATGATCAAGATCGGCAGGCGCGGGTCCATCAGCTTTAGGGTGGAGGTGAAGGGCCGTCAGGGCCATGCGGCTTATCCTGAGAAGGCCTGCAATCCCATCCCGAAGCTTGCGCGGTTGATGGACCGGATTTCGCAAGTTTCGCTCGATCCCGGCAACGCGCATTTTGGGCCTTCGACCTTGGCGATCACGAGTTTCGATGTGGGCAACCCTGCCGGCAATGTGATTCCAGAAAAGGCATCCGCGCGGTTTAATATCCGTTACAATACCGAGCAGACGCCGGACAAGCTCACCGCTTGGCTACAGTCCCAAATCGATGCCGTGCGCGCTGAGCTGGGTGGTGATTTCAGCTTCACGGCATCGGAAGGTGCGGATGTGTTTTTGACAACACCGGGACGCTTTGCCGAAGTGGTGCGTCAGGCTGTGGCGCAGGAGACGAACCGGGTGCCGGTTTATTCCACGACGGGCGGCACATCGGATGCGCGCTTCATCAAGGATTATTGCGAGGTGGTGGAATTCGGGCCGACGAACCAGACGATCCACCAAACCGATGAGCGCATTCTGGTGGCAGAATTGCAGGCCTTGACGCGCACTTATGGGCGGATTCTGGAAAGCTATTTCGCCGCATAATCCACGCCTGCCAGATACAGGCCTTCGGGTGGTGCCACGGGGCCGCAAGCGGTGCGGTCGCGCGCGGATAGCGCCTTTGCGACATCACCCACCGCCCATTTGCCCTGGCCGACCATTTTCAGCGTGCCCACCATGGAGCGCACCTGATTGTGAAGGAAGGAACGGGAAGCCGCGTGGATGTGGATTTCTTCGCCCATCTGCATAACATCCAGCCGATCGAGCGTTTTCACGGGCGAGGCGGCTTGGCAATGCAGCGCGCGGAAGGTGGTGAAATCATGATGGCCCACGAGCTGTTGGGCCGCTTCATGCATCGCGCGCGCATCAAGGTCATATTTCACATGCCAAACGCGGTTGCGGTCCAGTGCTGGTTGCGGGCGGCGGCTCAAGATCCGGTAGAGATAGCGCCGACCGGTTGCCGAAAAGCGGGCGTGAAAGCCTTCTTCGGCTTCGCGGGCGTGCAGTATCGTGATCTTGTCATCGCGCAGCCAGGCATTCAGCCCATCGCATAGCTTCTGCGGACGCCACGGCTTCAGCATGTCGGCATGGGCGACTTGGGCCAGAGCGTGAACGCCCGCGTCTGTTCGGCCTGCGCCATAGCAAAGGGTGAATTCGCCATTGAGGCCTTGCAGCGCGCGTTCGATGGCTGATTGCACGGAGGGGCCATTTTCCTGCGCCTGCCAGCCGCAATAGGCAGTACCGTCATATTCGATGGTGAAGACATAGCGCGGCATCAGGTGAGTTCCGTTCCGGCTGCAACGGCAAGGCCGCGTAGGAAAGCATCGCGCGGTGTTGCTTGCTTGCCTTCGCGTTGGACGAGAAGCGGGCGGATGGCGTGATGGCCGCAGGCGATGGTGAGATCATCATCCAGCACATGCGCGGGTGCGCCAGAATTTTCGGCCAATTCGGCTTTCAAAATTTTCACGCGATGGCCGTGGATCAGCGTCCATGCCCCGGGGAAAGGTGACAGGCCGTGAATATGGCGCAGTACCGCGCGGGCAGGTTTGGTGAAATCGATTTTCGCTTCGGCCTTGGTGATTTTTTCAGCATAGGTGATGCCAGCATCATTCTGCGGCGTGCAGGTGAGTGATCCGGCCTGAAGCCGGGTCATTGCCTGCACCATCATGGCGGCCCCTTCACGCGACAGGGCATCGTGCAGTTCTTGTGCGGTGATGGCGTCGCCCAGCGGATATTTCTGTTCCATGCAGATGGGGCCGGTATCCAGCCCTGCCTGCATCCGCATCACGGCAATACCGGTTTGCGCATCACCTGCCATGATGGCACGTTGCAGCGGTGCCGCACCGCGCCAGCGCGGCAGAAGCGAGGGATGCAAATTGAAGCAGCCATATTTCACGCCTTCCAGAATGGACTGCGGCAACAACAGCCCATAGGCCACGACAATGGCGGCATCAGCCTGGAGGGCAGCAAAGCTTTGGGCTTGCTCTTTCAGCGTTGCCGGATGCAGAACCTCCAGCCCCAATTCTTCAGCCTTCATCTGAACTGGGCTTTTGCGTAATTCCATGCCGCGGCCGCTTTCACGCGGGGGCTGGGAATAGACGCGGGCGATGGAATGACCGGCTTTGTGCAATGCTTCCAGAACCGGCACGGCAAAGGCCGGGGTGCCCATGAAAATGAGCTTCAGGCTCAACGCTTTTTCGCCTTCACGAATTTCTTCACGATCCGCTCGCGCTTCAATCGGGAAAGATGATCGATGAATAGCACACCATCCAAATGATCGATTTCATGCTGGATGCAGGTGGCGAGCAAGCCCTCGCAGTGAAGCTCTTGGCGGTTGCCATGATAATCCAGAAACGCGACTTTCACTTCCGAAGGCCGGACCACATTGTCATACATGTCGGGGATCGACAGGCAGCCCTCCTCATATTCGCGCACCGTTTCCGAAACCCAGATGATTTCGGGGTTGGCAAAGAACAAGGGCGCGTCTGGCTCATCCTCCCCGGAGACATCGATGGTGACCAAGCGCTGGGTGATGCCCACCTGAACCGCCGCCAAACCAATGCCGGGGGCCTTGTACATGGTCTCCAGCATGTCATCGAAAATGGCGCGTGTTTCGTCCGTCACCGCCGGAACAGCTTCCGAGACGGCTTTGAGGATGGGATCGGGCAGGGTGACGATATCGCGAATAGCCATGATGCCGATTGAGATAGGCGATGACCGCTCCAGGGTCAACGGCGGGGCCGAATCAGATATGATCGGCCCCATGAACATTGAATCCCTGATTGTGGCGAGCCAAAGTCCGGAACTGCTGTGGCTGCTAGGGCTGCTGGCTGGCGCCTTGTTTTTGCTCGCTTTCGGCGTTGTTTTGGCCATCCGCAGCGGGCGCGGGCGGGGCCAGGACATGCTGGAAGCCCAGCGTCGGGCCATTGAGCTGGAAATGCGGATTGCCGAAATGGCAGGTCAGCTGAAGAATTTCGGAGAGCAGACGGCGGCACGGGAAGCCCAGCTTTCGCGCACGCTGGGTGAAAGGCTCGATCAAGTGTCGGCAAGGCTGGGGGCTGGATTGACGGAATCAGCCGAAAAAACCGGCATTTCGCTGCAAAGCCTGCATGAGCGGCTGGCGGTGATTGATACCGCGCAGAAGAACATTACCGATCTTTCCACCGAAATGGTGGGGCTGAAAAACATTCTGTCCAACAAGCAGCAGCGTGGCGCTTTCGGGCAGGGGCGGATGGAGGCGATCATCCGGGATGGGTTGCACCAGAGTGCCTATCAGTTTCAGGCCACCCTTTCCAATGGCACAAGGCCGGATTGCCTCATCAAGCTTCCCGAAAGCGATGTGCGGCTGGTTATCGACGCCAAGTTTCCGCTGGAGGCCTTCAGCAATTTGCGCGAGGCGCGGGGCGAGGATGGCATTCGCCAGGCCGAGCAACGGTTACGGCAGGATGTGCTGAAGCATGTGAAGGATATTTCCTCGAAATATCTCATCGCTGGCGAGACGCATGAAACGGCGATTATGTTCGTGCCATCGGAAAGCATCTATGCCGATCTTTACGAACGCTTCGAGGATGTGATCCAGAAGGCCCATCGCGAGCGCGTTATCATTGCATCGCCCAATGTGCTCATGCTCATCGTGCAAACCTTGCAGGCCATTTTCAAGGATGCGCGGATGCGGGAACAGGCAAGCTTCATCAAGGCGGAAGTGACCAAGCTTTTAGAAGATGTCGATCGCATGCATGACCGCGTGCTTGATCTACAAAAACATTTTGGCATGGCCAATGAGGATGTGAACAAGATCCTCATTTCATCCGACAAGGTGAAGAAACGCAGCAACCGGATTGAGCAATTGGAAATTGAAGAAGCGCCGGAAAAGCCTCCGCTTCTAACGAGTTAAAATGGCCTGCGCTGGCGCATGGCGGCAGATAGCGTTCCCTCATCCAGATAATCAAGCTCACCACCCACGGGCACACCATGCGCCAGGCGTGAAACGGTAAGGTCGAAATCTTTCAGCCGATCGGTGATGTAATGGGCCGTCGCTTGGCCTTCGACGGTGGCATTGACCGCGATGATGACTTCTTTCACGGGCGAACCTGGCCCACAGCGGCTGATCAGGCTTGGGATGTTGAGATCATCCGGGCCAACGCCTTCAATGGCTGATAATGTGCCACCCAGCACATGATACAGGGCGTTGAGGGCGCCTGCCCGTTCCAAGGCCCACAAATCGCCCACTTCTTCCACAACGCAAATGATGGAAGCATCGCGGCGGTCATCGGTGCAGATGGTGCAAGGGTCCACCGTATCAATGCCGCCGCAGGATGAGCAGACAAGCACTTTTTCTTCCGTTTCCTTTAAGGAAGCAGCCAGCGGTCCCAACAGCTTTTCACGGTTCTTCACCAGATGCAAAGCCGCACGCCTTGCCGAGCGTGGTCCAAGGCCTGGAAGCCTTGCGAGAAGCTGGATCAGGCGTTCAATTTCGGGTCCGGTAATGCGGCGCGACATGTCAGAATGGCAGCTGGAAACCGGGCGGCAGGGGCAGGCCACCGGTTACCTGTTTCATCTCATCGGCCACAAGCTGATCCATGCGGGATTTGGCGTCTGTATGGGCGGCGATCACGAGGTCTTCGAGAATTTCTTTTTCTTCCGGCTTCAGCAGTGAAGGGTCAACCTCAAGCCCCTTCATCACGCCCTTGCCGCTCAAGGTTACCCTCACAAGGCCAGCCCCCGATTGGCCGGTGACGGTCAGGGTTTCAAGGCGTGCCTGCATGTCGGCCATGCGGGTTTGCATTTCCTGCACCTGCTTCATCATGGCGCCGATATTCTTCATGATTCGTGTGTCTCCTCGCGTTCCAATGCGGCCTCACCGGCAAAGCCTTGCGGCTCGGGATCGCGCACCTCGGTGATGTCGGCTTTGGGAAAAGCGGCAAGCACGGCCTGCACGGTTGGATTGTTGCGCGCTTCCCGCATCAGGCTTTGGCGGGCATCGCGGTTCTGCTCGCCAATGGGGCGTTCACCGGCTTCCTTGCTGATGAGCACCAGCCAGCGCCTGCCCGTCCAGCCTTCGAGCTTGCGGGCCAGTTCGCCTGCCAGTGTTTGTGGGGCTTTGGGTTCGAGAGCAATTTCAATCTGGCCGGCACTCATGCGTACCGGGCGCACATGCATTTCAAGATCCGTCTTGAGCTTGATGTCGCGCTTTTCAGCAACGAGCGCCACAATTGAGCGAAAATCGGTGAGTGTTACCTGCGAGGTGCTTTGCGCGGTTGGTGCTTCAGTATTCGCGCGGTTGAGCGCCAGATTGCCAGACATGCGCGGGCCATCGGAGGGGGGCAAGGCCTCCTGATGATAAGTTTTTCCTTGCGCCAGCCGCGCGGCACCATTGGCGATGGCGGCCGTGGTGGCAGCACTTTGCGCCTTCTTATTCAGTTCCTCCAAGGAAGGAAGATCTGCGGCATAGGCCAAACGAATCAGCACCATTTCCGCTGCCGCCATCGTATCGGGCGCGTCTTTCAGTTCGCCCAAGCCCTTGATGAGCATTTGCCAGGCGCGGGCCAAAGCCGGCATGGGCAGTGCCTTGGCGATTTCGCTGCCGCGCGTTTTTTCGGCTTCCGCGCGGGCCGGATCATCCACCGCCGATGGATTTACCTTCAGGCGCGTGACCCAATGCACGAAATCAGCCAAATCGGTGAGGATGGTGACGGGATCGCCGCCAGAACGGTGCTGAAGCCCCAAGGCTTCCAAAGCTGCCGCGGCATCCCCCTTCATCAGGGCTTCAAACAGGTCGATCACGCGGGCGCGGTCGATGAGGCCCAGCATGGATTGTACATGGGCACCGGTGACGGTGGTGCCACCATAGGCAATGGCCTGATCGAGCAGCGACAGGCCGTCACGCACCGAGCCTTCAGCGGCACGCGCGATCATGCGAAGGGCTTCCGGCTCGGCTTCCACGCCTTCTTTGCGTGCCACATTGCCAAAATGTTGCATCAGCAGTTCGCCGTCCAAGCGGCGCAGGTCAAAACGCTGGCAGCGCGACAGGATGGTGACGGGAACTTTGCGGATTTCGGTGGTGGCGAAAATGAATTTCACATGCTCGGGCGGTTCTTCCAAGGTTTTAAGCAGCGCGTTGAACGCACTTTTGGAAAGCATATGCACTTCGTCGATAATGTAGACCTTATAACGCGCGGTGATCGGGCGGTAGCGCACGGCCTCGATGATCTCGCGCATGTTATCGACGCCGGTATTGGACGCGGCGTCCATTTCGATCACATCCGGGTGGCGGCCTTCCAGAATGGCTTGGCAATGCTCGCCGAAACTGGGCATGGCAATAAGCGGGCCTGTGACACCAGGGGCTTGGTAATTGAGCGCACGCGCGATGAGCCGCGCGGTGGTGGTTTTGCCAATGCCGCGAACCCCGGTGAGCATATAGCCTTGCGCGATGCGGCCGGAGGCGAACGCATTGGACAGCGTTGTCACCATGGCGCTTTGGCCGATCAGATCATCGAAATTCTGCGGGCGATATTTGCGCGCAAGCACGCGGTAGCCGGTTTGGCTGCCAGCCGTGGGGAGCAGGGTTGGTTCTGAGTTGTCGCTCAACGCTCGCCGCCCGTCCGGTCGTTTCAATCAAAGTGGGAGACTGGACATGCAACCCGCACCAGACCCGTTAGGGCTGCTTCCTTCCGGACCTGACCCGATTGGCGAGCGGTGCGTCCGCAAGCCAGTCTCCCGGCGTCTATATCGGCTTTCGGGCGATCGGTTGCAAGCACCGCTTGGGGCTTCTAAGGTTCGGCTACCATGAAAAATTCCTCGCATCCGCCCGGCTTTGCCTTTGCCGGCTCCCCTCTCGACCGGCGTTCCGGTACGCGCGCCACCGCACCTTTACCGCAAGATCCGGCCAGCCGTTTTGTGGTGATGAGCGCGGACAAGGCGTGGACGCAAAATGGGGCGATCCGGCGTCTGGCCCATCATGAATTGCCCGAATCACAACCCGAATGTGTGTTTTTGGGCCGGGAAGCGGATGGTACGGCGCTGTTTGCGGTGGCCGCTTTGGGGGATGCGCCGGAGGGTTTGGCGGATTTGCGCTCACTTGCCGTTCAGGGGCTTTTGGCCCCCGATGAGCTTGCCATTCTGGCTCAGGCGCGGTCGTTTCTGCTATGGCACCAGCGGCACCGTTTTTGCGCGCAATGCGGGGCGGCCACCCAAGCCTTGGATCACGGTGCCAAACGCCATTGCGCGGCCTGTGGCACCGAGCATTTCCCCCGCACCGATCCGGTTGTCATCCTCACCGTCACGCATGGCGACAAGCTGCTTTTGGGCCGTGGATTGCAGTTTCCCGAAGGGCTTTATTCGGCACTGGCCGGGTTCATGGAACCGGGCGAGACGATTGAGGAAGCCGCGATGCGCGAATTATGGGAAGAAACGGGAATTGAGGCTTACGATTTGCGCTATGTGGCCAGCCAGCCTTGGCCGTTTCCCGCAAGCCTGATGATCGGGCTCATCGGCAAGGCGCGCAATGCCGATATTCGGATTGATCCGACGGAGATAGCTGACGCACGCTGGTTTTCAAAAGAGCAGGCGGCGGCTTTGCTGGCTGGGAATCATCC